>NZ_LIQR01000395.1 GCF_001418575.1 Peterkaempfera griseoplana | reverse complement strand
GGGGCCCGCCCCGGCGGCGGACGGGGGGGCGCGGAGCCGGATCCCGGGCCGCCCGCTGCGCCGGACCGGCAGCGAGGCCGGTCCGCTCCCCCGCCCGGCCCCCGCACCGACGGGTCCGGTGCGCCCGGCCCCCGTCCGGCCGGTTCCGCGGCCTCCACGGACCTGGCCGCCCTGGCGGCCCGGGTGTCACAGCTGCACGCCGCCGGGCGGGTCCGGGAGTCCGTGGCCGCCGTGCTGGAGGCCTCGCTGGCACTGACCCCGGAGCAGGTGGCCTCGCTGGCCGCCCGGCTGCGGGCCCAGGGGCCGCCGGGATCGGCAGGCTGTCTGGCCCGCTCGGCCGCCCGCGGCCCGGCGGACCATGTCGCCCGGCTCCTGGCGCTGCTTCGCCGGGCCGACCTGGTGGAGGAGTCCCAGGAGCTGTTCCACCAGCTGTGGTCGTGGTCGGCGGACCGGCTGGTGCCGCTGTTCGGCGCGCTGGAGCAGACCGGGCAGGCCGCCGACGCGGCGACCCTGCTCTGGGAGTCGGCGTCCGCGCCCCCGGCCGAGGTCGCGGAGCTGGCGGCGGCGCTGGCGGACGCGGGCCGCACGGTGGATCTGCGGAGCCTGCTGGGGCAGGCCTCCAGCCGCGCCCCGGCCGAGGTCGCGGCACTGGCGGCGGCCCTGGAGCAGGCGGGGCGGGCGACCGAGTGCGGGGGGCTGCTGGAGGCCGCGGTCCGCGGGCGGCAGTCCGGCGATCTGGCGGAACTGGGTTCCCTGCTGGTGTCCGCAGGCGACTGGGCCCCGTACGCCCGGCTGCTGGCCGCGGCCGGGGAGGCGGCCACCGAACGCCGCCGGGACATCGCGGCGGCGCTGCGGCTGGCCGGACTCCCGCTGCAGGCCGACGCCCCGCCGCGGTCCCGCCCGGTCCGCCGCAGGAGCTGACCCGGTATCACCGCCCGTGCGGGCCCCGTCCACGCACCGCGGACACGCGAGGGGCGCCCCACCCGTGACCGGGTGGGGCGCCCCTGGTGCCGGGCGGCCGGTGGGTCTCAGCAGCCGATCAGGCGGGCGGCGAGGTAGGACTTGACCTGGTCCAGGGAGACGCGCTCCTGGGCCATGGTGTCGCGCTCCCGGACGGTCACCGCGTTGTCCTCGAGGGTGTCGAAGTCGACGGTGACGCAGAACGGGGTGCCGATCTCGTCCTGCCGGCGGTAGCGCTTGCCGATGGCGCCGGCGTCGTCGAACTCCACGTTCCAGGCCTGCCGGAGGTCGGCGGCCAGACCGCGGGCCTTCGGGGAGAGGTCGGTGTTACGGGAGAGCGGCAGCACCGCGACCTTCACCGGGGCCAGGCGCGGGTCGAGACGCATGCCGACGCGCTTCTCCATGACGCCCTTGGCGTTGGGGGCCTCGTCCTCGAAGTAGGCGTCGAGGAGGAAGGCCAGCATGGCGCGGTTGAGGCCGGCCGCGGGCTCGATGACGTAGGGGAACCAGCGCTCGCCGGACTCCTGGTCGAAGTACTTCAGGTCCTGGCCGGAGTTCTCGGCGTGCACCGACAGGTCGTAGTCGGTGCGGTTGGCGATGCCCTCCAGCTCGGAGAACTCCTGGCCACCGAAGTTGAAGCGGTACTCGATGTCCACGGTGCGCTTGGCGTAGTGGGACAGCTTCTCCTTGGGGTGCTCGAAGAAGCGCATGTTGTCCGGGTTGACGCCGAGGCCGACGTACCAGTTCCAGCGCTCCTGGAGCCAGTACTCGTGCCACTTCTCGTCCTCGCCCGGCTTGACGAAGAACTCCATCTCCATCTGCTCGAACTCGCGGGTGCGGAAGATGAAGTTGCCGGGGGTGATCTCGTTGCGGAAGGACTTGCCGGTCTGGGCGATGCCGAACGGCGGCTTCTTTCGCGAGGTCTGCTGGACGGCCTTGAAGTTGACGAAGATGCCCTGGGCGGTCTCCGGGCGCAGGTAGGCCAGGCCGGAGGCGTCCTCGGTGACGCCCAGGTGGGTCTTGAGCATGCCGGAGAACTGCTTGGGCTCGGTGAAGGAGCCCTTGTTGCCGCAGTTGGGGCAGTTGACGTCGGCGAGGCCGCCGGCCGGGACATGGCCGTGCTTGGCCTCGTACGCCTCCTCCAGGTGGTCCGCGCGGAAGCGCTTGTGGCAGGAGAGGCACTCGGTCAGCGGGTCGTTGAAGGTCGCGACGTGACCGGAGGCCTCCCACACCTCGCGGGCGAGGATCACCGACGAGTCGATACCCACCACGTCCTCGCGGCTGGTGACCATGGAACGCCACCACTGCCGCTTGATGTTCTCCTTGAGCTCGACACCCAGTGGCCCGTAGTCCCAGGCGGCCTTCTGACCACCGTAGATCTCGCTGCAGGGGTAGACGAAGCCACGGCGCTTGCTCAGGCTGACGATCGTGTCGATCTTGTCGGCGGCCACAGTGCTCTCTTCAGTACGACGACGCGGTCAAGGGACTCGGGGTGGGTGCCGCAGGGCGGCACGACCGAATACCTCAGGTTACCGGCCCCGGCCCGAGCGGTTTCAAATCCGTTCCCCGCTGCGGCGGGTGGATCGTCCGAACAGCTGAGAATTGACAATCGTTTCCACTTCAAATGAGAATGGTTGTCATGAGCCCTAGATCCGCCGCCCTCTCCCTGGGCATGGCCGCCACCGCCGCGCTGACGCTCGCCGCCTGCGGCAGCGGCGTCGGCACCACGGCCGCAGGCGGCGGCAGACTCGGCGTGGTGGCGTCCTTCTACCCCCTGGAGTACCTGGCCGAGCAGATCGGCGGCAGCCATGTCGCGGTGACCGACCTCACCTCCCCCGGGGTGGAACCGCACGACCTGGAACTCTCACCCCGTCAGATCACCGCCGTGGAGAAGGCCGGACTGGTCGTCTATCTCAAGGGCCTGCAGCCCGCAGTCGACGACGCGGTCGCCCAGTTCGGCCGCGGCCCGGTGGTCCAGGCCGCCGACTTCTCCCCCCTGGTCGACCACCATCTCGACGAGGACGGCGGATCCGGCGCGGAACCCGGCGGCGGGACCACCGGCGACCCTCACATATGGCTGGACCCCATCCGCTACGCCGCGGTGGCCAAGGGCGTAGGAGCGGCGCTCGCCAAGGCCGACCCCGGCCACGCCCCGGAGTACCGGCGCAACACCGCCGCCATGGTGGACCGGCTCGCCTCGCTGGACCGGGAGTTCCGCACCGGCCTCGCCCCCTACCGGGGCAGGGAGTTCGTCACCAGCCACGCGGCCTTCGGATACCTCGCCGACCGGTACGGCGTCACCCAGGTCGCCGTCAACGGGGTGGACCCCGAGTCCGAGCCCAGTCCGGCACGGCTGTCCGAGATCCAGCGGCAGGCCCGCGCCCACGGCGTCACCACCATCTTCTTCGAGACCCTCACCAGCCCCAAACTCGCCAGGACCCTGGCCTCCGACCTCCGCCTGCGGACCGCGGTGCTCGACCCCATCGAGGGCGTCGCCCGCCCCGGCCGGGAGGACTACTTCTCCATCCAGCGGCAGAACCTGGAGAACCTCGAAGCATCCTTTGGAGCCGCCCGATGACCACCGCCCCCGCGATCTCACTCCACGGCGCCGTCGCCGCCCTGGGCGGCCGCCCGGTGCTGCGCGGCGTGGACCTCACCGTGCAGCCCGGCGAGGTGGTCGCCCTGCTCGGCGCCAACGGCTCCGGCAAGTCCACCACCGTCCGCACGGTGGTCGGCTCGGTCCCGCTGCAGCGCGGCACGCTGGAGCTGTTCGGCACCCCCTACGCCCGGTTCCGCCACTGGCACCGCATCGGCTACGTACCGCAGCGCACCACCGCCGCGAGCGGCGTGCCGGCCAGCGTGCGGGAGGTGGTCTCCGCGGGAAGGCTCTCCCGGCACGGGCTGCTGCCGCTGCGCCGCCGTGACCGCGAGGCCGTGGACCGGGCGCTCTCCGCGGTGGACATGCTGGACCGGGCCGGCGACGGCGTGGCCGACCTCTCCGGCGGCCAGCAGCAGCGGGTGCTGATCGCCCGCGCCATGGTGGGCGAGCCCGATCTGCTGATCATGGACGAGCCGATGGCCGGGGTGGACCTGGCCAGCCAGCAGGTTCTGGCCGGGACCCTGCAGCAGGAGGTGGCACGCGGCGCCGCCGTGCTGCTGGTCCTCCATGAACTCGGCCCGCTGGAGCCGCTGATCGACCGCGCCGTGGTGCTGAGCGACGGCTCGGTGGCCCACGACGGCCCTCCCCCACCCTCCGGACGGGGGTACCCCCGGCAGTCCGCCGGCCTGGCCGGCCTGCCGGACGACGACCCCGCCCTGCTGACCGGGCAGGGCTGCCACCCCCAGGCCTCCGACGACCACCACCGCCCGCGTACGACCGCCCCGGGGCTGCTGCCATGACCGAGATGCTCACCACCGACTTCATGCAGCGAGCGCTGCTCGCCGCCGTACTGATCGGGATCACCGCACCCGCCGTCGGCCTCTACCTGGTGCAGCGCGGCCAGGCGATCATGGGCGACGGGATCGGCCATGTCGCCCTCACCGGTGTCTCGCTGGGCTTCCTGCTGAACACCAGCCCGGTGTGGATGGCCACCCTGGTCGCCGCCGCCGGCGCCGTGGTCATGGAACTGATCCGCGAGCGCGGCCGCACCCGCGGCGACATCGCCCTGGCGATGCTGTTCTACGGCGGCATGGCAGGCGGCGCGCTGATCATCAAGCTCGCCCCCAACGGCTCGATGGCCAACCTCACGACCTACCTGTGGGGCTCCATCCTCACCGTCTCGGCCAGCGACATCGTCACCGTGGTGGTGCTGGCCGTCCTCGTCGTCGCCATCACCGTGGGCCTGCGGCGGCAGCTCTTCGCGGTCTGCCAGGACGAGGAGTTCGCCCGGGTCACCGGGCTGCCGGTGCGGCTGCTCAATCTGCTGCTCGCCGTCACCGCGGCGGTCACCGTCACCGTGGCGATGCGGGTGGTGGGACTGCTGCTGGTCAGCGCGCTGATGGTGGTGCCGGTGGCCGCCGCACAGCAGGTCACCCGGTCCTTCGCCGCCACCCAGGCACTGGCCGTGGGCATCGGCGTGGTGGTGTCGCTGGGCGGTACCACGGCCTCGTACTACCAGGACCTGCCGCCCGGCCCGACCATCGTGGTGCTGGCCATGGTGCTCTTCGGCCTGATCGGGCTGCTGGCCGTCCCGCTGGCCCGGCGGCGCCACGGTTCCGGCGCCGCGGCCCGAGACCTGCGGCTGCCCGCGCCGCGCAGCGGATCCGATCCCGCGGGCGCCGTTCCGGACGACGAGCAACGCCTGTCGCCGGGCACTTCGCTGGCACAATGAACCCTGACAGAAGACCCGACCAAGGAGGACTCACGGTGACCACCGCCAGCCCGTCGCCGCGTGCCCGGTCGACCCGGCAGCGCGCCGCCGTGTCCGCCGCCCTTGACGAGATCCAGGACTTCCGCAGCGCCCAGGAACTCCACGACCTGCTGAAGCACAAGGGCGACTCGGTGGGCCTCACCACCGTCTACCGCACCCTGCAGTCGCTCGCCGACTCCGGCGAGGTGGACGTGCTGCGCACCGCCGACGGCGAGGCCGTCTACCGGCGGTGCAGCAGCGGGCACCACCACCACCTGGTGTGCCGCGGCTGCGGCCACACGGTCGAGGTCGAGGGGCCCGCGGTGGAGCGCTGGGCGGACGCGGTGGCGGCGGAGCACGGCTTCTCGGACATCGCGCACACCCTGGAGATCTTCGGCACCTGCGGGGAGTGCGTCGCACGCTAGACCCGATACGCGGCGGGGGCCCGGGAGGCGAGCACCTCCCGGGCCCCCGCCGCGCACACGGCCTCAGCCCTGCTGGGCGGGCACCTCGTTGGGGATGGCGCCGCCGAAGCGGCGGTCGCGCATCGCGTACTGCTCGCAGGCCCGCCACAGGTCCCGGCGGTCGAAGTCCGGCCACAGGACGTCCTGGAAGACGAACTCGGCATAGGCGGACTGCCAGAGCAGGAAGTTGGAGGTGCGCTGCTCCCCGCTGGGGCGCAGGAAGAGGTCCACGTCCGGCATGTCGCGGTGGTAGAGGTAGCGGGCGAAGGTCTTCTCATTGACCTTGCCAGGGTCCAGCCTGCCGGCCGCCACGTCCGCCGCCAGCGCCGCAGCGGCGTCGGCGATCTCGGCGCGCCCTCCGTAGTTGACGCACATGTACAGGGTGACCAGGTCGTTCTCCTTGGTCATCTCCTCGGCGACCTGGAGCTCCTGCACCACGCTCTTCCACAGCTTGGGCATCCGCCCCGCCCAGCGGACCCGGACGCCCATGGCGTTCATCTCGTCCCGGCGGCGGTGGATGACGTCGCGGTTGAAGTTCATCAGGAAGCGGACCTCCTCGGGCGACCGCTTCCAGTTCTCGGTGGAGAAGGCGTACAGCGAGAGGTTCTTCACCCCGAGCTCGATGCATCCCTTGAGGACGTCCAGCACCACGGTCTCACCGACCTTGTGGCCCTCGGTGCGGGGCAGCCCCCGCTCCTTGGCCCAGCGGCCGTTGCCGTCCATCACGATGGCGACGTGCTGGGGCACCAGCTCTCCGGGGATCTTCGGCGGCTGGGCGCCGCTGGGGTGCGGGCTGGGCGGCAGGTACTCGCGCTGCCGTCCGCCACCGAAGAGCCGTCGTGCTGCCATCGCCTACTTCTCCACGTATCTCAGGGAACGGAGGCCCCGCTCCAGGTGCCACTGCAGATAGGCGGCGACCAGGCCGCTGCCCTCGCGGCAGAACCGCGGCTCACAGGCGTCCGCCGTCTCCCAGTCACCCGAGAGCAGTGCGCCGAGCAGTTCCAGTGTCTCAGGGGAGGGTACGGCACTGCCGGGAACGCGGCAGTCGCCGCAGAGCACCCCTCCGGCCTGCAGCGAGAAGAATCGGTTCGGCCCCTCCATGCCGCACTTGGCGCAGTCGTCGAAGGTCGCGCCGTAGCCGTTGACCGCGAGCGAGCGCAGCAGGAACGCATCCAGCACCAGATGCGGCTCGTGGTCGCCGGCCGCCAGCGTACGCAGGGCGCCGACCAGCAGCAGGTACTGCTGGATGGCCGGCTCGCCCTCGTTCTCGGTGAAGCGTTCGGCGGTCTCCAGCATGGCCGTGCCGGCGGTGTAGCGGCCGTAGTCGGCGACGATCGGGCCCCCGTACGGGGCGATGGTCTCCACCTGGGTGCAGAGCGGCAGAGTGCGCCCCACCAGCTCGCTGCCGCGGGCGAAGAACTGCACGTCGACGTGGGAGAACGGCTCCAGCCTGGCGCCGAACTTGGACTTGGTGCGCCGCACTCCACGGGCGACCGAGCGGACCCGCCCGTGGTGGCGGGTGAGCAGCGTGATGATGCGGTCGGCCTCGCCCAGCTTCTGGGTGCGCAGCACGATGCCGTCGTCCCGGTAGAGGCTCATCCGGCGGTGGTGGGGAGGGTATCCGGCATGGAGCCATTCTCCCGCATCCCGCGCCGCCCCGGCACCGGGCCAGGGCCCGTTCCGCGCCGAGCGTCCCGAAGTCCCGCACCGGGGGCGCCACGGGCCGCTGGGCGGGCGCCCGCGCCGGTGCGGGACCGGGCAGGCCCGGGAGGGGGACGCGGGCCCGTCCTGCGCCGCCGGCTAGGGGTGCGGGGTCCGGGCGGCGACCGCCAGCAGTTCGTCGATCTGGTCCGCCGCCAGTGCCAGGCAGTGCCCGACCGCCGCCAGGGCGTCCCGCTCGGCGGGGCGGTAGGGGCCGTCGGCCAGGGCGATCCAGGCGCCCTGCAGCAGCAGCCGCTCCAGGCCCTGCGGGGCCAGATGCGGGGCCAGCGGCTCCAGCGCGGCGTGCAGCTCGATGGCCAGGCCGCTGCCGATCCCGCCGTACACCTCGTCCAGCGGGCTGTCCCCGCCCGGTACGGGGTCGGCGGAGCCGATGCCGGAGAGCGCGGCGAGAGCCGCCAGCACCTGGGCCTCCCCGCAGTCCTCGAAGCCCGCCTCGCGGATCACCCCGCAGGCGGCCTCCCTGGTGAGGCGGTTGGCGGTGCCGCCGGCGGCCAGCACGGCCAGCGCTATGGTGTACTGCGCGTCGCGGAGCATGCCGGAGAGCCTGGTGCAGGTGGGCCGCTCCAGCGCGGAGGGGGCGTAGCGGCTGCGGCACGCGGTGCACTGCACACTGGTGCCGACCGGCCCCATGGGCACCACGGGCGCCCCGAACAGCCGGAGCCAGCGGCGGCCCTGCTGCCGCCGGTAGTTCCGGTCACCACCGCAACCCGGGCAGAAGAACTCGCCCAGGACCTCCGTCCGCCACGACGGGCGGACACCCCACAGACGCGTCACAGGCGCACTCCCCTGTCACAGCCGACGGCCCTCGTCCGAATCCACGGGCGAGGTCACGCAACCGAGCACTCTTCAGGGGCGTCCCACCGACCCCGGTGTCGGTTGGGTCGATGCTGCCACGCGAGTGAGGCCCTGTCAGTACCCCGGACGGTGCTCGGGCCGAAAAAATGTGGCGAAGGACACATCCGCGCCGCCGGGGGCGGCCCCGGCGGCGCGGATGTGACGCGTCAGGGTCAGGAGCGCTGCGCCCGGTTGACGGCGCTGACGATGGCCTTCAGCGAGGCACGCACGGTGTTGGAGTCCATGCCGACCCCCCACAGCACGCGTCCGTCCACGGCGCACTCCACATACGCGGCGGCCTGGGCGTCGCCGCCCTCGCTCAGCGCGTGCTCGGCGTAGTCCAGCACCCGTACGTCCACGCCGATCCCGGCCAGGGCGTCCACGAAGGCCGAGACGGGGCCGTTTCCGGAACCGCTCAGGGTGGTCTCCACGCCGTCGACCACGGCCTCGGCGGTCAGCGCGTCGCGTCCGTCGGTGGTGGCCAGCTTCTGGGCGCTGCGCAGCGAGATGCGGCCCCAGGGCGCGTCCGGGACGGGCAGGTACTCGTCCTCGAAGACGGCCCAGATCTGGGACGGGGTGACCTCGCCGCCCTCGGAGTCGGTCTTGGCCTGGATGATCTTCGAGAACTCGATCTGCATCCGGCGCGGCAGGTCCAGCTTGTGGTCGTTCTTCAGGACGTAGGCCACGCCGCCCTTGCCGGACTGGCTGTTGACCCGGATGACCGCCTCGTAGGAGCGGCCCACGTCCTTGGGGTCGATGGGCAGGTACGGGACGCCCCACGGGTGCTCGTCCACGCTGTGGCCGGCCGCGGCCGCGGCGGCCTCCAGTGCGTCGAAGCCCTTCTTGATGGCGTCCTGGTGGGAGCCGGAGAAGGAGGTGTACACCAGGTCTCCGGCGTAGGGGTGGCGCTCGGGCACCGGCATCTGGTTGCAGTACTCGGCGGTGCGGCGGATCTCGTCGATGTCGGAGAAGTCGATCTGCGGGTCGACACCCTGGGAGAAGAGGTTCAGGCCGACGTTGACCAGGTCCAGGTTGCCGGTGCGCTCGCCCTGGCCGAACAGGCAGCCCTCGACCCGGTCGGCGCCGGCCATGATCGCCAGCTCGGCGGAGGCGACGCCGGTGCCGCGGTCGTTGTGGGGGTGCGAGGAGAGGCAGATGAACTCGCGACGGCTCAGGTTGCGGGACATCCACTCGATGCGGTCGGCGTAGATGTTGGGGGTGGAGCGCTCCACCGTGGTGGGCAGGTTGAGGATGATCTCGCGGCCCTCGCCGGGCTGCCAGACGTCCATCACCGCCTCGCAGACCTCCAGCGCGTAGTCCAGCTCAGTGTCGATGAAGATCTCCGGGGAGTACTCGTAGCCGAAGACGGTGTCCTCGCCCAGGATCTTCTCCGCGTACTCCATCACCAGCCGGGTGCCGTCCACCGCGATCTGCTTGATCTGCTCACGGGAGGCGTTGAAGACCACCCGGCGGAACATCGGCGCGGTGGCGTTGTACAGGTGGACGGTGGCCCGGGGCGCGCCGCGCAGCGACTCGACGGTGCGCTCGATCAGCTCCTCGCGGGCCTGGGTCAGCACCGAGATGGTGACGTCCTCCGGGATCGCCTCCTCCTCGACCAGCGAGCGTACGAAGTCGAAGTCGGTCTGGCCCGAGGAGGGGAAGCCGACCTCGATCTCCTTGTACCCCATGCGCACCAGCAGGTCGAACATCTTGCGCTTGCGGGCCGGCGACATCGGGTCGATCAACGCCTGGTTGCCGTCGCGCAGGTCGGTGGAGAGCCACCGGGGGGCCCGGGTGATCACCTGCGAGGGCCAGGTGCGGTCCGGCAGGTCCACGGTCTCGAACTGGGAGTAGCGGTGGTACGGCATCGCCGACGGCTGCTGGCGGACGGTGGCGGCGGTGATCGGGGTGGGGCGCTCCACGAAGGCGCGGGCGACGGACTCCGGCTGGGTCATGGCTGTTCTCTGCTCCTCTTTGCGGTGGGCTGGTCGGGGGTGGATTCACCCGACGGCCGACGACTGCGGCGGCAATACGCGCACAGCACCGGTCCCCGCGACGAGGGAGCCGGCCTCTGTGTGATCTACAGGCCCTCGCCGCGGCAGCTAAGAAGAAGCAGCCCGTAACGCATGATGCAACCAGGGTAACCCAGCCACCGCCGGCCCCGGCGACACATTCCGCACCGTGAGACATCGCAGGTGACCGCCGAAACGATCCCTCGACGCCGGACCGGGCGAATCCCTGCCGGACGCCATGACAATGAGTGACCGGTACGCCACTCTGTGCACATGGATTCCTCAGCCCGTGGACACGTCTGCTTCTGCACCATCGTGCCACCGCACATCCTGGACCGGCTCGCCGAGGCCGGGGACGCCCCCGTGCGGGAGGTCGCCCGCCGCGCCCTCTCCCTCGACGCCCGGCACCGTGAGAACCGGCTGCTGGCACCGCGTACCGCCCTGCCGCCGACGGCGGACGGCGACCATCCCGAGCGCACCGTCTGCGACACCCGTCACAGCGAGACCCTCCCCGGCCGCGTGGTACGCCGCGAGGGCGGCAGCGCGGTGCACGACGGCTCGGTCAACCGCGCCTACGACGCACTGGGCGCCACCTACGCCCTGTACCGGGAGGCCTACGGCCGCCGCTCGATCGACGGCGCCGGACTGCCGCTGGACGCCACCGTCCACTACGGGCACGACTACGACAACGCCTTCTGGAACGGCGAACGGATGGTGTTCGGCGACGGCGACGGCCAGATCTTCAACGACTTCACCGTCTCCGTCGACGTCATCGGCCACGAGCTCACCCACGGCGTCACCCAGTACACCGCCGGCCTGGACTACCAGGGCCAGTCCGGCGCCCTCAACGAGTCGGTCTCCGACGTCTTCGGCTCCCTGGTCAAGCAGTACGCGCTGCGGCAGACCGCCGACCAGGCCGACTGGCTGATCGGCGCGGGACTGCTGGCGCCGCGGGTGCACGGGGTGGCGCTGCGCTCCCTGCGGGAGCCCGGTACCGCCTACGACGACGAGGTGCTGGGCAAGGACCCGCAGCCGGCCTCCATGGACGGCTATGTGCAGACCACCGAGGACAACGGCGGGGTGCACATCAACTCCGGCATCCCCAACCGCGCCTTCTACCTGGTGGCGGCCGAGCTGGGCGGCTTCGCCTGGGAGAGGGCCGGGCAGATCTGGTACGACACCCTCACCGGCGGGACGCTCCACCCGGACGCGGACTTCGCGGCCTTCGCCGCCGCCACCGCAGCCGCCGCCCGCGCCCGCTACGGCGAGGGCCGCGAGACGGCCGCGGTCGCCAAGGGCTGGGCCCAGGTCGGCGTCACGGGGTGACCCCGGGGCGGGGCGCACGGCAGGCGTCCCGCCCCGTCCGAGATCGTTTCGTAAGGGGATTCGCTCGCCAGGCGGACCCGTTGCGTAGCACACTGGCAACCATGCGTATCCGGGTGACCCGCACCGGCGGCCTCGCCGGGATCGCGCGCCGGGCCGAGCTGGACACCTCGGCCCGGACCGACGCGCCGCATGTCCACGCCCTGGCACGGGAGGCCATGGCCTCCGGGCTGCGGACCCCCACCTTCGGTGTGCCCGACGGGTTCCACTACGAGATCACGGTGGACGGCCGCACCGTCCACTGCGCCGATCCCCGCCTCAGCGACGCCCAGCGGGAGCTGATCTCGCTGGTGCTGCGCGAGGGAGCCTGACGAGCCGTCAGAAACCCAGCTTGCGCAGCTGCTTGGGGTCGCGCTGCCAGTCCTTGGCCACCTTGACGTGCAGATCGAGGAAGACCGGCGTGCCGAGCAGCGCCTCGATGTGCTTGCGGGCGGTGGTGCCGACGTGCTTGAGACGGGAGCCCTTGGCGCCGATCACGATCGCCTTCTGGCTCTGCCGCTCGATGTAGACGTTGGCGTGGATGTCCAGCAGCGGCCGGTCCGCGGGACGGCCCTCGCGGGGCAGCATCTCCTCCACCACCACGGCCAGCGAGTGCGGCAGTTCGTCGCGAACGCCCTCCAGGGCGGCCTCCCGGATCAGCTCGGCCACCATCACCTGCTCCGGCTCGTCGGTGAGGTCGCCGTCCGGGTAGAGCGCCGGGCCCTCGGGCAGCAGCGGCACCAGCAGGTCGGCCAGCAGCCCCACCTGCTTGTCGCCCACCGCCGACACCGGGACGATCTCCGCCCACTCGATGCCCAGCTCCCGGCCCATCTGGTCGATGGCGATCAGCTGCTCGGCGAGGCGCTGGGAGTCCACCAGGTCGGTCTTGGTGACGACGGCGACCTTGGGGGTGCGCTTGACCTCGGAGAGCTCCTTGGCGATGTAGCGGTCGCCGGGGCCGAGCTTCTGGTCGGCGGGCAGGCAGAAGCCGATCACGTCCACCTCCGCCCAGGTGGTGCGGACCACGTCGTTGAGCCGCTCGCCGAGCAGGGTGCGGGGCTTGTGCAGCCCCGGGGTGTCCACCAGCACCAGCTGGGCGTCCGGGCGGTGCACGATGCCGCGCACGGAGTGCCGGGTGGTCTGCGGGCGGTTGGAGGTGATGGCGACCTTCGTCCCCACCAGGGCGTTGGTCAGGGTCGACTTGCCCGCGTTCGGCCGCCCGACGAAGCAGGCGAAGCCGGAGCGGAAGGGGGCGCCGCCGGAGGGGGGAGTGAGGCTCATGCCGACCATTCTCCCCGACCCGGGAGGGTGCGGCGTACCTGCCCCGAACGGCCTACTTCTTCCTGCCCCCGCTGCCCGCCGAGTGGATCACGCCGGCCACGGTGAAGACGGCGACGGTGATCGAGGCGGCCAGCCAGCCCGGTGAGCCGGTCTGGTACCAGATGCCCATGCCCCAGAGCACCACCAGCACGGCCGCGAAGAACCCGCAACCCCCCATGCCCTCCGGCCCCCTCTCTCCACGGAGAGCCTAACGGGGGTCGAACACGCGCCCAACTGCCTTTCGGGCCGTTCTGCGCTGTCTCAGATCGATCAGCAGGGTGGCCCAGACCAGCAGCCCGGAGAGGGCGTACAGCCAGTCCCACCAGGCTCCCGGGCCGTCCTGGGCCAGCCGCCGGCCGGCGGCGGCCACCAGCACCAGTCCCCAGACGAACCAGGCCGTGCGCCAGGCCCGGGAGCCCGGCACCACCCGGCCGCCGCCCGTGCCCGGGCGGGCCATCAGGCGGTGGCGGTGGTGCGCAGGACTCCGTCCGGACCCGCCAGCAGCACCCGCGTCCCGGCGCCCCCGAGGTCGCGTACCGCCGCCACATCGGCCTCGGCGGGGGCGTCCGCCGCGGTGACCACGGCGGCGGCCTCCAGTCCCTTGGCGCCGCTGGCGACGGCCATGGCCACCGCGGTCTGCAGGGCGCTCAGCCGCAGGGACTCCAGCGCCACGGTGCCCGCCACATAGGTGCGGCCGGTCTCGTCGCGGACGGCGGCCCCCTCGGGGACACCGTTGCGGGCCCGGGCCGAGCGGGCCAGGGTGATGATCTTCTTGTCCTCGGGGTCCAGCGCGGACGCGGCGTCACTCATGTCGCCGAGCATAGCGACCGGTCCCGAGGGGGCCGACGGCACGCCGCCGCGGGCCCCCGGGACCTCACTCCGTACGTGAGGCGTCCGCCGGCGGGGCCTCCGCGTCGCCGTGGGCCGCCGTGGCGGCCTCGTCCCGGCGGCCGTGGTCACGGGCCACCGGCTCGGCGAGGACGGTGTCGATGCGGTTGCGGCGGCCGGCGGAGGACTCCGCGGTCAGCCGCAGGGCGACGATCGGCAGGGCGTCGTCCTCCGGCAGCGGCACCTCGCAGGCGGCGCCCGGGATCGGCACCCTGCCGAGGTGCTTGGCCAGCAGGCCGCCCACGGTGTCCACGTCCTCGTCGGCCAGCTCCAGGCCGAACAGCTCGCCCAGCTCGTCCACCGGCAGCCGGGCGGTCACCCGGTAGCTGCCGTCGCCCAGCTCCTCCACCGGCGGGGCCTCCCGGTCGTACTCGTCGGTGATCTCACCGACGATCTCCTCCAGGATGTCCTCGATGGTGACCAGGCCCGCGGTGCCGCCGTACTCGTCGATCACGATGGCGACGTGCGAACGCCGCTGCTGCATCTCGCGCAGCAGGTCGCCGGCGGGTTTGGAGTCCGGGACGAAGACGGCGGGCCGCAGCACCGAGGAGACCGGCTCCGACTCGGCGTCGCGGTTGATGTGGGTGCGTCGCACCAGGTCCTTGAGGTAGACGATGCCGACCACGTCGTCCTCGTTCTCACCGACCACCGGGATCCGGGAGAAGCCGCTGCGCAGGGCCAGGGTGAGCGCCTGCCGCACGGTCTTGTGGCGCTCGATCAGCACCAGGTCGGTGCGCGGCACCATCACCTCGCGGACGATGGTGTCGCCGAGCTCGAAGACGGAGTGCACCATACGGCGCTCCTCGTCCTCGATCAGGGAGTCCTTCTCCGCCAGGTCCACCAGGGCCCGCAGCTCGGCCTCGGAGGCGAACGGTCCCTCCCGGAACCCCTTGCCCGGGGTGAGGGCGTTGCCCAGCAGGATCAGCAGCTTGGGGATCGGGCCCAGCACCCGGGCCAGCGGCAGCAGCAGCACCGAGGCCGCGGTGGCGGTGTTCAGAGGGTGCTGGCGCCCGATGGTCCGCGGGGAGACCCCCACCATGACGAACGACACCAGCACCATCACACCGATGGCCACCAGCACCGCCACCCAGGTGGAGTGGAAGCCCCGGACGCAGACCACGGTCACCAGCACCGCGGCCGCCATCTCGGAGCCCACCCGGATCAGGGTGGCCAGATTGAGGTAGCGGATGGGGTCGGAGGCCATGGCCAGCAGCCGTGCCGAGCCCCGGCGCCCGGCGCGTACCGCCTCCTCCGCGCGGAACCGGGACACCCGGGAAATGCCGGCCTCGGCGCACGCCGCCAGCCAGCCGAGGATCACCAGCAGGACCGCGCCGATGACGAACGACGTCGTGTTGCCGCCCATGTGCGTCTGTCAGCTCCCCGCCCGCTCAGCGGGTGGTCGGGGCCGGGGAGGGGCCCTGCAGTCCGCGCTCGGCGCGCCAGTCGTCCAGGATGCGCTTCTGCAGCCCGAACATCTCGCGCTCCTCCTCCGGCTCCTCGTGGTCGTACCCGAGGACGTGGAGCACCCCGTGGACGGTGAGCAACTGCAGCTCGTCGTCCATGGAGTGGCCGCCGTCCTTGCCCTGCTTGAGGGCGACCTCGGGGCAGAGCACGATGTCGCCGAGCAGGCCCTGCGGGAGCTCCTCGCCCTCCTTGCCCGGACGCAGCTCGTCCATCGGGAAGGACATCACATCGGTGGGGCCGGGCTCGTCCATCCACTGGATGTGGAGCTGCTCCATGGCGTCGGTGTCCACCAGGATCACGGACAGCTCGGAGAGCGGGTGGATGCGCATGCGGTCCAGGGCGAAGCGGGCGACGTCGAGCACGGACTGCTCGTCGACCTCCCAGCCGGACTCGTTGTTGACGTCGATCGACATGATCGGTAGGGCTCTCGGCTCTCAGCTGTCGTT
>NZ_LIQR01000394.1 GCF_001418575.1 Peterkaempfera griseoplana | reverse complement strand
GCGGTCACTGGCGGGCGTCCTTCCGACAGCCGCCGCTCTGGGGCGACGGCACCGGGCAAGGCCGGCGGCGCCCAGGACCTCGGCGCCGCTACCCTCCGGCCTGCGGAGCGTGGCCGGACGGTTCCTCTCCAGAATCACACAGGCCGACATCCACGGCATATCGGACTGTTGATCTCCGTCGGGGCAACCCCGCACCGCCGCACCGGCCCCGTCGCACCCCGGCCTCCCCGCCGAGCCGTCCCGGCGCCGCCCCGGCCCGGATCACACCGCCAGCAGAATCTTCCCGATGTGCCCACTGCTCTCCATCAGCCGGTGCGCCTCGGCCGCCTCGGCCATCGGCAGCACCCGGTCGACCACCGGCCGCACCACACCGGACTCGATCAGCGGCCAGACGTGCTCCCGCACCGACGCCACGATGGCGGCCTTCTCGTCGAGCGGCCGGGCGCGGAGGCTGGTGGCCGCGATCGCGGCCCGCTTGGCGAGCAGCTTGCCCAGGTTCAGTTCCGCCTTGGCCCCGCCCTGCATACCGATGACCACCAGCCGGCCGTTGACCGCCAGGGCGTCCAGATTGCGGTCGAGGTACTTGGCCCCGATGACATCGAGGATGACGTCCGCCCCCCGGCCCTCCGTCGCGTCCGCCAGCGCCGCCACGAAGTCCTGCCGGTGGTAGTCGATCAGCACGTCCGCACCCAGCTCCCGGCACGCCGCCAGCTTCTCCTCGCTGCCCGCGGTCACCGCGACGGTCGCCCCGACCGCCTTGGCCAGCTGGATCGCCATGGTGCCGATGCCGCTCGACCCGCCGTGCACCAGCAGCGTCTCCCGCGGACGCAGATGCGCGACCTGAAAGACGTTGGACCACACCGTCGAGACCACCTCGGGCAGGCCGGCAGCCTCGACCAGCCCGACCTCCCTGGGCACCGGCAGCAGCTGTCCGGCCGGCACCGCGACCCGGCCCGCGTACCCGCCGCCGCTCAGCAGCGCGCACACCTCGTCACCCACCGCCCACCCGGCCACCCCCGGGCCGAGTTCCGCGATCCGTCCGGAGCACTCCAGCCCCGGATAGGGCGACGCGCCCGGCGGGGGATCGTAGAAGCCCTGCCGCTGCAGCACATCGGCCCGGTTGACGGCCGAGGCCGCCACCTCCAGCAGCACCTCGCCCTCGCCTGGCACGGGATCCGGCACCTCCGCCCACACCAGCGCGTCGGGGCCGCCCGGTTTCGGAACAGTGATCGCTCGCATGCCGACCACGCTAGCCCCGCCGGACCCGGACCGCCGACATCAGGCCCGTGAGGCCTCACGGATCGTGATCAGCCGGTCGGTAAGCTGCAGCACCGCCGCCTCGGGGTCGCAGTAGTGCAGCAGTCTGCTGCCCCGCACTACCGCGACCACCAGATCGGGGCACTCCCGCGGGCTGCGCCCCGCCTCGGCGCGGGTGACCGGCCGCTCCCCCAGGTCCATCCCGGTGCCATGGGTGAGCAGGTCCTCCATCACCGCGCCGGTGTTGGGGCTCAGCATGGACATCCCCAGCAGGCGTCCCGCCGAGCCGGAGCTGGTCACGACCACATCGGCGCCGCTCTGCCGCAGCAGCGGGACGTTCTCGTCCTCGCGCACCGCGACCACCACGGTGGCCCGCCGGTTGAGCTGCCGCGCGGTCAGGGTGACCAGTACGGCGGTGTCGTCGCGCTGGGCGGCCACCACCACCCTGGAGGCGGTCTCCAGCCGGGCCCGTTGCAGGGTCTCGGTACGGGTCGCGTCGCCGAGCACCGCCACCAGACCGTCGGCCGTGGCTGCCTCCACCGCCTGTCGCTGGGGGTCCACCACCACGATCTCGTCCTGGGACAACCCCTGGCCCAACAGGGCGTTCACCGCATGACGGCCCTTGGTGCCGTAGCCGACGACGACGGTGTGTTCGCGCAAGGCGTTCCTCCAGCGGGTCAGCCGCAGCTGGCGGCGGGTGCGCTCGGCCAGCACCTCCAGGGTGGTGCCCACCAGGATGATCAGGAAGACGACCCGCAGCGGGGTGATCACCAGGATGTTGGTGAGCCGGGCCGAGTCGCTCACCGGCGTGATGTCGCCGTACCCGGTGGTGGAGAGGGTCACCGTGGCGTAGTAGGCGGCGTCCAGCAGGTCCAGTGGTCCGCCGGCGCTGTCGTGGTAGCCACCGCGGTCTGCATAGACGAGCAGCACCGTCAGCGCCAGCACCGCCAGCGCCAGCAGCAGCCGCCGGGCGACCTGCAGCAGCGGTGGCAGCGCGGGCCGGTTCGGCAGCAGGACCCATCGGTCGGCGGGCTCCTGGCGGAGCGACCAGGTCCGCTCCTGCTGAGGCGGCCGGTCGTTGGCCCGCGGCCGGCCGGAGGGACGGGGCGGCGGTGCCGGTGGCGGCTGCTGGAAGCTCAACGGCCCGGTACCTCCAGCAGCTCCACCACCGCGCCGGCGGGCAGACCACCGGGCGGGACCACCGCCAGGCCGTCGGCGAGGGCCAGGCCGCGCAGCATCGCCGGACCGTCGAAGGCCAGGGGTTCGGCGCCTCCCTCCGAGAGCCGCACCGGCAGCAGCCGGGTGTCACGCGGGTGCCCGGGCATCCCGTCGGCGAGCAGGACCCGGCGGGCCGCTCCGGCCGGGTGGCCGCCCAGGGCGCGCAGCAGCGGGACGGCCAGGGTCACCGCCCCGGCCACCGCGGCCAGCGGGTTGCCCGGCAGACCGACCACATGGCGGAGCCTGGGCGCGGTCCCGGCAGGCTGCCCCGCCGGGGAGCGCGGCCCCGGTGCCCCCGCGGGGCCGGCGGCTGCGGGCCCGGACCCGGACGGCAGCTCGGCGAGCAGCATCGGATGGCCCGGGCGGACCGCCACGGAGTCCACCAGCAGCCGGGCGCCGGCCTGGGTGAGTGCCTCATGGAGGAAGTCCACCGGCCCTGCGGCCGTACCGCCGGTGGTGACCACCACATCGGCGGACGAGTGCCGCAGGGCGTCCCGCAGCAGCGCCAGGTCGTCCCGCACCAGGCGACGGCCGACCAGCCGGGCCCCGCACCCCTCCAGCCAGGGGTGCAGCAGCGGACCCAGGGCGTCCCGGACCCGGCCGTCCCTGGGCGGGCCGGACTCCAGCAGCTCGTCACCGAGCAGCAGCAGTTCCACGGTGGGACGGCGGTGCACGGCGAGCCGGTCGCAGCCGGCTGCGGCGGCGAGGCCCAGCACGGCCGGGGTGACGGTGGCGCCGGCGGGCAGCAACGGCTCACCCCGGCGGCACTCCTGACCGCGCGGGCGGACATCGCGGCCCGGTTCCGCTGCCCGGGGGGCGTGGTCGTGCAGCAGGTCACCGCCCGGCCCGCGCTGCTCCACCGAACCGTGCTCCCGGCGCAGCACGGCGGTGGCGCCGGCCGGCAGCGGAGCTCCCGTGGCGATCCTGGTGGCGGTGCCGTCGGGGAGCGGACCGGACGGACTCTGGCCCGCCAGCAGACCGCCGTGCAGCCGCCAGGGTCCGGGGCCGGCGACGGCCCAGCCGTCCATGGCGGCGGTGTCGAACGGCGGCAGGTCGGTGCGGGCGACCAGCGGCTCGGCGAGGGCGTGGCCCAGGGCCTGGGCCGCATCGACGCGGAGCGTCTCCAGCGGTCGGCCGCCGGCCCGGCGGGCGCTGTCGCGGGCCGACTGCCAGGGCATCCCGGGCGGCGGCCCCGGCTGCGGGGCATCGGCCGGGGGAGCCGCGGGCGCGTCCTGGTCGAAGGGGTCGTCCGGGCTCCGGGGCGGCTTGGAGGTGCCCGGTGTCCCGGCGTCGGTGCCCACGGGTGCGTCCGTACTCATCCGGGACCGTCGGCGTCGTGCCGTTCGGCCGCCCATCGCCGGGCAAGGGCCTCCGCCTTGCGGCAGGCCTCGGTGACCGCCTCGGGGCCGCCTCCGGCGCGGGCCGCCGCGTAGCCGACCAGGAAAGCGGTCAACGGGGCCGCCGGGCGGGCGACTCCGTGGGCCACGACCTTGGTCATGTCGAGCAGCTCGGCGACATCGACGTCGAGGTCGACACCCAGTTCGGTCCTGGCTTCGGTGATCCAGTCATCCAGCACGCCGCCCATGTTCCCGGATCCGGGGACGGGCGGCATGCACCGACCGGTGCCGTGTCGGCCGTTCCCGGGCCCGTCGCGCCTGTCCGGGTCGCGCCGGTGCCGATCCGGGCTGCGCCGCCCGGGCCTGCCCCGGACGGGTGTTCCCTGCACGGGCTCTCCCTGCCTGGGGAGGACCGCCGGCGGCTCAGCGGGACCGGCGCTGCCGGGCGGTCGCGACCTGGTCCCAGGTGTCGCAGTCGTAGGCGGCGCCGCCGGGGTCCGGGAGCCTGGCCGTCCGCAGTCCGGCGACCAGCCGGCGCAACGGCAGGCCGTCCGGGCGGCCACCGCTCCGGGCGAGGAGATCGGCGAGCGCGGCACGCAGGGCCTCCGTACGGTAGGCGGCGGCCAGTGGCTGCTCCCGGCCGTCGGCGTCGACCAGCACCGCGGCGTCCGGTCCGGGGGTTGCGAGTGCCTCCACCAGCCGCCGTACGGTCGGCCGGTCGAGGAACGGCAGATCGGCTGCCAGCAGCACCGCCACCGGTGCCTGGACGTACGGCAGTCCTGCGGCGACCGCAGCCACCGGGCCGCCGCCGGGCGGTTCCTCCCTGGCCCAGCGCACCGTGCGGCCGGCCGTGTCACGGACCGGGCCGACGACCACCGTGGCGCCCGCGTCGGGACAGGCCGCCAGCACATGCACCAGCAGCGTGGACTCCCCCACCCGCAAGCCGGGTTTGTCCGCTCCGCCGAGCCGGCGGGCGGCCCCGCCTGCCAGAACCAGTGCGTCATAGGCGATCCGCCCCGTGCTGCTCTGCTGCATGACCCGAGTATGGCCCGAGCCACCCAAACACCATGCGGTTGCAATTATTTCTTACGCTGCCTATTGTCTGCTGCAGTAGGACCACCCGCATCGCCGCTACCCGAGCGAGGAAGACACATGAGTGCTCTCTTCGAGCCCCTCACCCTGCGCAGCCTCACGATCCCCAACCGGGTGTGGATGGCGCCGATGTGCCAGTACTCCGCCGCACCCGAGGGCGCCGACACCGGCGTCCCCGGCGACTGGCACTTCCAGCACCTTGCCTCCCGCGCGGCCGGCGGCGCCGGTCTGATTCTGGTCGAGGCCACCGCCGTCCTGCCCGAGGGCCGCATCAGCTCCCATGACCTGGGGCTGTGGAACGAGCGCCAGCAGAAGGCCTTCACCCGGATCACCGCCTTCCTCGAACAGCAGGGCACCGTCCCCGGCATCCAGCTCGCCCATGCCGGACGCAAGGCCGGTGACGCCCAGCCCTGGTCAGGCCGCGGCGTGCTCTCCCCGGAGGAGGGAGGCTGGCAGGCCGTCGCTCCGAGCGCGCTGGCCTTCGGCGACCGGCCCGTCCCGCACGAGCTGGACACCGACGGGATCCAGCGCGTCGTCCGGGGCTTCGCGGACGCTGCCCGCCGCGCCCACGACGCCGGGTTCAAGGTGATCGAACTGCACGGCGCCCACGGCTACCTGATCAATGCGTTCCTCTCCCCGTACGCCAACCGGCGCACGGACTCCTACGGCGGGACGATCCAGAACCGGATGCGTCTGGCCCTGGAGGTCGTCGAGGCCGTCCGCACCGTCTGGCCCGACGAGCTGCCGCTCTTCTTCCGCACCTCGGCCACCGACTGGCTCTCCGGCGACACCGACGACGAACGGGAGGGCTGGACCGGCGAGGACACCGTCCTGCTGGCCAAGGAGCTCCAGGCCCGAGGGGTCGATCTCCTCGACGTCTCCACCGGCGGCATCGCACCTGACGCCCGTATTCCGGTCGCTCCCGGGTTCCAGGTGCCCTTCGCCGAGGCCGTCCGCGTCCGGACCGGACTTCCCACCGCTGCCGTCGGCCTGATCACCGAGCCCGAGCAGGCCGAGGAGATCGTGGCCTCCGGTCGGGCCGACGCCGTACTGCTCGCCCGTGAGCTGCTGCGCAACCCCACCTGGCCCCTGCAGGCCGCCCGTCGGCTGGGTGCCGAGGTGCTTCCTCCGGTGCAGTACTCCCGCGCCCACTGACCCGGCCTTCCGGCGCCCGGTCAGCGCGCCAGCCT
>NZ_LIQR01000393.1 GCF_001418575.1 Peterkaempfera griseoplana | reverse complement strand
GCCCCCCAGGCTCCCCCAACCCCGGCCGGGCGGTCAGGAGTTGTACGACTGCTGGGCGCGCTCCAGGCCCTCGCTGATCAACGCCTCGACCGCATCCGCCGCCCGGTCGACGAACCAGTCCAGCTCCTTGCGCTCCGCCGCCGAGAAGTCCTTGAGGACGAAGTCCGCCACCTGCATCCGGCCCGGCGGGCGGCCGACCCCGAACCGCACCCGGTGGTAGTCCGGTCCCAGTGACTTGGTGATCGACTTCAGCCCGTTGTGGCCGTTGTCGCCGCCGCCGAGCTTCAACCGCAGCACACCGAAGTCGATGTCCAGCTCGTCGTGCACCACCACCAGCGCGGACGGCGGCGCCTTGTAGAAGTCGCGCAGCGCCGTCACCGGGCCGCCGGAGAGGTTCATGTAGGACATCGGCTTGGCCAGCACCACCCGCTGACCCGCCAGCCGGCCCTCCAGCGCCTGGTTGCGGCTCTTGTGCGCCTTGAACCGGCCGCCCACCCGCTCGGCGAGCAGGTCGGCCACCATCCAGCCCACGTTGTGCCGGTTGCGCGCGTACTGGTCGCCCGGGTTCCCCAGGCCGACCACCAGCCACGGACCCGTGTAACCGTCGCCACCGCTGCTCATCGTCTGCTCCGCTCCCGCCGTCACGACCGCCCTCGAACCATCATCGCCGCTCCGCCGCCCCCTCCGGACGCACCGCTGCCCCGGCCCGCCTGAGCGGGCCGGGGCAGCGGTCTGGAGCGGAGTCCGCGGCCCTCGATCAGGCCTCGGCGCCCTCGGCGGGGGCGGCGGCCTCCTCGCCCTCCTCGCCCTCGGCAGCGGCGGCCTCGACCTGGGCGGCGACGACGTGGAGCACCACGGCGTCCTCGTCCACGGCCAGGGTGGTGCCCTTGGGGAGCACGATGTCCTTGGCGTGGATGGAGGAGCCGGCCTCCAGGCCCTCGACGGAGACGGTGACGTTCTCCGGCAGGTGCGTGGCCTCGGCCTCGACCGGGAGGGCGTTCAGCACGTGCTCCAGCAGGTTGCCGCCCGGGGCCAGCTCGCCCTCGGTCAGCACCGGGATCTCGACGGTGACCTTCTCGCCGCGCTTCACCAGCAGCAGGTCGACGTGCTCCAGGAAGCCCTTGATCGGGTCGCGCTGCACGGCCTTCGGCAGCACGAACTCGTTCTTGCCCTCGATGGGCAGGGAGATCAGCACGTTGGGGGTCTTCAGGGCCATCATCAGGTCGTGGCCGGGAAGGTTCAGGTGGACCGGCGCCTGGCCGTGGCCATAGACGACACCGGGGACCAGGCCGGCGCGGCGGGCACGGCGGGCAGCGCCCTTGCCGAACTCGGTGCGGGGCTCAGCGGCAAGACGGACCTCGGACACGACAGCACTCCTCGTGGCATACGCGGGGTGCGGACGGAACAACAGAAAGCCGCCGGGACCACACCCTCGGAAATTCGGGGCAGATCACTCGGCGGCAGCACGTACGGATATCGCAAGCAGCAGCGCGTCGATCACGGAAGCAGAGCCCTCGCGAGCCGTACGGCCTCCCTCGCCGAGCAACCCCACGAGTCTACCCGCCACCCCGCCCCGTCACGAAATCGACCCGCCGCCGGCACCGGGCCGGCGGCGGGTCGACAGAGCGGGGGAGCGCGTCAGTGCACGCCCTCGAAGAGGCTCGTCACCGAACCGTCCTCGAAGACCTCGCGGATCGCCGCCGCGATCGACGGCGCGATCGACAGCGTCGTCACCTTGTCCAGCTCCAGCGAGGCCGGGGTGGGCAGGGTGTTGGTGAACACGAACTCGCTCACCCGGGAGTTCTTCAGCCGGTCCGCCGCCGGGCCCGACAGCACACCGTGGGTCGCGGCGACGATCACGTCGGCCGCGCCGTTCTCGAAGAGCGCGTCCGCGGCCGCACAGATGGTGCCGGCGGTGTCGATCATGTCGTCGACCAGCACGCACACCCGGCCGCGCACATCACCGACCACCTCGGCCGACATCACCTTGTTGGCGACGTTGGGGTCGCGCCGCTTGTGGATGATCGCCAGCGGTGCACCGAGCCGGTCCGACCACTGGTCCGCGACCCGCACCCGGCCCGCGTCCGGCGACACCACGGTCAGCCGCTCCGGGGCCACCCGGGTCGCCACGTAGTCCGCCAGCATCGGCAGCGCGAAGAGGTGGTCCACCGGGCCGTCGAAGAACCCCTGGATCTGCGCGGTGTGCAGGTCCACCGCCATCAGCCGGTCCGCACCGGCCGTCCGCAGCAGATCGGCCACCAGACGCGCCGAGATCGGCTCCCGGCCCAGGTGCTTCTTGTCCTGACGCGCATATCCGTAGAAGGGCAGGATCGCCGTGATGCTCCGGGCGGAGGCCCGCTTCAGAGCATCGATCATGATCAGCTGCTCCATGATCCACTGGTTGATCGGCGCAGTGTGGCTCTGCATCACAAAGCAGTCCGCGCCACGCGCCGAATCCAGGAACCGGACGTAGATCTCGCCGTTGGCGAAGTCGAAGGCCTTGGTCGGGACCAGCTCGGTCCCCAACTGCTCGGCCACCTCGCTCGCCAGCTCCGGGTGGGCCCGGCCGGAGAAGAGTCGAAGGTTCTTCTCACCGGACGTGGTGATGCCGGTCACTGCACCGTCTCCTCGGTCGCTGCCGCCCACGGATCCACGCTCCGGAACCCGACGACTGGCCGTTCAAAAAGGGAAACGCCACCACGGTCCGGGCATCGGGCCCGCAGCGCACGCATGTCCACCAGGTTACGCGCCCGCGGCGGAAGCGTCCGCCCCGGGACCGCCCGCCGCAGCCCCCGCCGCGCCCTCCGCGGAACTCCGGGCGGCGGCCGCGGCCCGCGCCGAATCCGTCCCCGAACGGCGCCGCTCCACCCAGCCCTCGATGTTCCGCTGCGGCCCCCTGGCCACCGCCAGCGCACCCGCCGGAACGTCCCCGGTGATCACCGAACCGGCGGCCGTGTAGGCCCCGTCCCCGACCGTCACCGGCGCCACGAACATGTTGTCCGAACCCGTGCGGCAGTGGGCCCCCACCACGGTGCGGTGCTTGTTGACGCCGTCGTAGTTGACCGTGACCGACGCCGCGCCGATGTTGGTGCCCTCCCCGATCTCGGCGTCCCCGATGTACGACAGATGCGGCACCTTGGCCCCCTCGCCCAGCGTGGAGTTCTTGATCTCCACATAGGTGCCGGCCTTCGCCCCGCGGGCCAGCCGCGCCCCCGGCCGCAGATACGCGTAGGGGCCCACGGAGGCCTCCGGACCCACCTCGGCGCGGTCCGCAGTGGTGTTGCTCACACGCGCCCCCGCGCCCACCGCCGTGTCCCGCAGGGAGCAGTTGGGCCCGACCTCCGCGCCCTCCCCCAGGTGCGTGCGCCCGTACAGCTGGGTGTTGGGCAGCACCACCGCGTCGGGCTCGTACGACACCTCCACGTCGATCCAGGTCGACGCCGGGTCCACCACCGTCACCCCGGCCCGCATCGCCCGCTCCAGCAGCCGGTCGTTGAGGATCCGCCGCGCCTCCGCGAGCTGCACCCGGTCGTTGATCCCCAGGGTGTCCCGGTAGTCCGCCGCCACCACGGCCCCCACCCGGTGACCGGCGGTACGCAGGATCTCCAGGGTGTCCGTGAGGTACTCCTCGCCCTGGCTGTTGTCCGTGCGCAGCAGCCCGAGCGCCTGGGCCAGCAGCTTCCCGTCGAAGGCGAAGACCCCGGAGTTGACCTCCGAGACGGCCCGCTGCTCCTCGGTGGCGTCCTTGTGCTCCACGATCGCGGCCACCGCCCCGTCCGCGTCCCGCAGGATCCGGCCGTACCCCGCCGCGTCCGGCACCACCGCGGTCAGCACCGTCACGCCGTTGCCGCGGGCCGAGTGCTCCGCGGCCAGCGAGCGCAACGTCTCCCCGGTCAGCAGCGGGGCGTCGCCGGTGGTGACCACCACGGTCCCGTCCACCGCCACGCCCTGCGCGGCCAGCGACTCCAGTGCGACCCGCACGGCGTGGCCGGTCCCGTTCTGCTCCTCCTGCACGGCGATCCGCACCGCGGGGTCGATCTCCGCCAGATGGGCCGCGACCTGCTCGCGTCCGTGTCCGACCACCACCACCAGGTGCTCGGGTCCCAGCTCCCGCCCCGCCGCCACGGCGTGCCCCACCAGGCTCCGCCCGGCCATCTCGTGCAGGACCTTGGGCAGCGACCGCGACTTCATGCGGGTGCCCTCGCCGGCGGCGAGAACGATGACGGCAGCAGGAGAGTGTGCACTCACGCGGGAGGCTCCTCGGCTCGGAGGGTGTGGGGAGGGATCCGGGGACGCACATCCGCACAGGCGAGCCCGGACGCCTTGAGAATAGCCGGGGGCCGGCCCGCGGCCACTTGGGAGCGGTCGCGGACGGTCACATCGCGAGGCTCCGCCGCTAGGACTCGAACCTAGACAAGAGCTTCCAAAGAGCTCTGTGCTGCCATTACACCACGGCGGAATATGTGTCAATTGACGACGCGGTCACCCGTCTTTCGACAGGCAACACTATGCCGCACCGGAAGCCTTCGACGCGACGACAAAGGCCGGTCGGATCCGCTCCCCCTTCTTTCTTCCGGCTTCCCGGAGGCTTCCTTCCGGCCTCCTTCCGGGGCCCCGCCCGGGGCCAGGCGACGGCTCCGGGCCCGCTCCGTGACGGCACGGACCACCCCTGGATCACATGTTCGAGCGATTCCACTCCGCTCCCCCGTCCGGCGGTCCCGCCCTTCCCTGGGCGCGCACAACCAACTTACGATGCCGTAAGTTACGCAGCCGTAGGCGTACCGAGCCCCTCCCCCCTCCCCCGACAGCAAGGGACGCCCATGACCGCCCAGTCCACCGAGAAGCGCCCTCTCCCGGCCGAGGAGCCACTGCCCTCCGCCACCATGGCCGGGGACACCCAGGGCCTCGCCGAGCGGGTGGCGCTCACCGCCTTCATCGTGGTGCCGTTCCTGGCGCTGGTCGCCGCCGTTCCCGTGGCCTGGGGGTGGGGGCTCGGCTGGCGGGACCTGGCGATCGCGGTGGCGATGTACTACATCGCCTGCCACGGGATCACCGTCGGCTTCCACCGCTGCTTCACCCACGGCTCGTTCAAGCCCAACCGTCCGCTGAAGATCGCCGTCGCGATCGCCGGCAGCCTGGCCGTCGAGGGTCCGCTGGTGCGCTGGGTGGCCGACCACCGGCGGCACCACCGGTACTCCGACAAGGACGGCGACCCGCATTCGCCGTGGCGCTACGGGGAGACCGTCCCCGCCCTGCTCAAGGGGCTGTTCTGGGCGCACATGGGCTGGATGTTCGACGAGGAGCAGACCGACCAGCGCAAGTACGCCCCGGACCTGATCAAGGACGACGACATCCGCCGGATCTCCCGGCAGTTCGCCCTGTGGACCGTGGTGTCGCTGGCGATCCCGCCGCTGCTGGGCGGTCTGCTGTCGTGGTCGTGGCAGGGCGCGCTGACCGCCTTCTTCTGGGGCTCGCTGGTCCGGGTGGCACTGCTGCACCACGTCACCTGGTCGATCAACTCCATCTGCCACGCGGTCGGCAGGCGCCCGTTCCGCTCCCGTGACAAGTCCGGCAACGTCTGGTGGCTGGCGGTGCTCTCCTGCGGCGAGTCCTGGCACAACCTGCACCACGCCGACCCGACCAGCGCCCGGCACGGGGTGCTTCGCGGCCAGCTGGACTCCTCGGCGCGGATCATCCGCTGGTTCGAGCTGGCGGGCTGGGCGCGCGATGTGCGCTGGCCGAGCGCGGAGCGGCTGGAGTCTCGCCGCGCGGAATGACGGTCCGGGCGCCTCTTCGGTTGCATAAGAATGGAGGCGTGAGCGGGAGCAGCGGCGGCAGCGCAGACGGTACAGCCGGCCCGGCCGGTCGGGAACGGCGGCCGGTGCGGCGGGGCGGCCGGGTGCGGATGACCGGGAAGCAGCGGCGGGAGCAGCTGCTGGACATCGGCCGGACGCTGTTCGCGGAGCGGGGCTACGACGGCACGTCGGTGGAGGAGATCGCCGCGAAGGCCGGGGTGTCCAAGCCCGTCGTCTACGAGCACTTCGGGGGCAAGGAGGGGCTGTACGCGGTCGTGGTCGACCGGGAGATGCAGCTGCTGCTGGACATGGTGACCGGGGCGCTGACGGGCGGGCATCCCCGGGTGCTGCTGGAGGAGGCGGCGTTCGCGCTGCTGGACTACATCGAGACGTCGACGGACGGTTTCCGGATTCTGGTACGGGATTCCCCGGTGGCCCAGTCCACGGGCACGTTCGCCTCGCTGATCAGCGATATCGCCACCCAGGTCGAGGACATTCTGGGGCTGGAGTTCAAGTCCCGGGGCTTTGATCCGAAGCTGGCGCCGATGTATTCGCAGATGCTGGTGGGGATGGTGGCGCTGACGGGCCAGTGGTGGCTGGAGGTGCGCAAGCCCAAGAAGGCGGAGGTGGCGGCGCATCTGGTGAATCTGGCGTGGCACGGCCTGGAGGGCATGGAGCGGCGTCCCCGGCTGATGGGCGACCGGAAGAACTGAGGGCCCGGCGCCCCGTCGGCGGTTGCGCACGACCGGCCGCCGCGGGACGAGCGGCCACCCGGGTCGCGGTCACGGCGGTCGCGGTCACGGCTCCGCCGGGGAGTCCGCCTCCAGGAACTCGATGCGGTTCCCGGCCGGGTCCCAGGAGTAGAAGCGCAGCACCCCGGGCAGTCCGCGGTCCCACTGCACCCGGGCGCCGCGCCGGACGAGCTGCTCGGCGTACCGCCGGATGCCGGTGACCCGCAGGGCGGGATGGGCCTTGGCGGAGGGGGTGTGGCCGTCCTCCATACCCAGGTGCAGCTGTACGGCCCCGGCCTGGAACCAGCAGCCCCCGCCCGCCGCGAGCACGGCGGGCTTGGGGACCTCGGTCATGCCGAGCACCCCCGCGTAGTAGGCGCGCAGGTCGTCCTCGGTGCCGGGGCGGGCGGCGAGCTGGACGTGGTCGACCGCGGTGATCACGCGTTCCTCCGGGCGACGGCGAAGATGCGGCGGAAGGGGAAGACGGTGCCATGGGGGCCCGCGGGGTAGGCCTGGCGCAGCAGCCGGCGGTACTCCTCCAGGAAGGCGTCGCGGTCCCCGGCGTCCTGCAGCCGGGTGAGGACGGGGCGCAGGGCGGTGCCCTTCACCCACTCCAGGACCGGGTCCTCCCCGCCGAGGAGCTGGTGGTAGGTGGTCTCCCACACATCTGCTGTGCAGTCCTCACCGGTGAGCAGCTGCAGGTAGTCGCCGGGTTCGGCGACGGCGGCGTCGCGGCGGGCGCCCTCGCCGAGGAGGTGCTTCCAGCGGGGGCTGGTGCGCAGCTCGGCGAGCAGGGTGTGGCTGGGGGCGTCGAAGTTCCCGGGAACCTGGAAGGCGAGGACGCCTCCCGGAGGCAGCGCGCGAGCCCACCGCACCAGCACCGCGGTGTGGTCGGGGACCCATTGGAGCAGCGCGTTGGAGATCACCAGATCGGGTGATTCCGGGGCGGGGTCCCAGGTGGCGGCGTCGGCGTGGGCGTAGTCGGTGGTGCCGGTGCCGCCGGGGTTGGGGCCGGAGTGCGCCGCGCGGGCCGCGTCCAGCATCTCCGGGGAGTTGTCGAGGCCGGTGATGCGGGCGTCGGGCCAGCGCTGCCGCAGCGGGACGGTGGAGTTCCCGGGGCCGCAGCCCAGGTCCAGGATCCGGCGGGGCTCGGTGGCGGGGTGGACGCGGCCCAGCAGGTCGCGCAGCGGGCGGGTGCGCTCGTCCTGGTAGCGGAGGTACTGGTCGGGGTCCCAGCGGGTCATGGCCACTCCCTGTTTATCTCGACATCAAGATATATCGAAAGCCTGCTCGCAACCTTTCTCGATGTCAAGAGACTTCACATCGACACATCTGCCACTACACTGATCACCATGGAGGACGAGGTCGACCGCCTGGTGGCTGCGTGGCGACGAGAGCGCCCTGACCTCGACGTGGAACCACTCGAGGTACTCAGTCGCGTCAGCAGGCTGGCACGCCACCTCGACCGGGCCCGCCGTGCCGCCTTCACCGAGCACGGGCTGGAGCCCTGGGAGTTCGACGTACTCACCGCGCTGCGCCGCGCCGGAGCGCCCTACCAGCTCTCCCCCGGCCAGCTGCTCACCCAGACGCTGGTCACCTCGGGCACCATGACCAACCGCATCGACCGGCTCGCCGGCAAGGGGCTGGTGCAGCGGCTCCCCGACCCCGGCGACCGCCGCGGGGTGCTGGTGCGGCTCACGGACAGCGGACGCAACCGCGCCGACGAGGCGCTGGCCGGACTGCTGGACCACGAGCGGGCGCTGCTCGCCGAGCTGGCACCGGCACAGCGCACGGAACTCGCCGGTCTGCTGCGCCGACTGGTGGCCCCGTTCGACAACGTCCCCAGCTGACCAATGGCTGCACGGGTCTTGCCCGCTACCCACCGGTAGTAGGCATACTCGGCTGCCCGCTGCCGCCTTCCAGGCGCGGGCAGAAGGGGGGACACACCCGTGTCCGCAAGACTCCACCGTCCCTGGCGGGCCGCCGCCCGGCTGCTCGCGGCGGCCGCCACCGCCGCCGCCCTCACCGCCGGAGCCGCCGCCCCGGCCTCGGCCCACGGGCGGGAGGACCACCGCACCACCTACTACGTCTCGCTCGGCGACTCCCTGGCGGCCGGCTACCAGCCCGACGTGCACCAGGACACCAGCGTCTCGTACACCGACCAGCTCTACACCCGGCTGCGGGCGCAGGACCCGCACCTGGTCCACGTCAAGCTGGGGTGCAGCGGCGAGACGACCACCTCGATGATCAGCGGCGGCAAGTGCAGTTACCCCGGCGCCGGTTCCCAGCTGGACGCCGCCGCACGGTTCCTGCGCGAGCACCGCGGCCAGGTCCGCTATGTGACGGTCGACATCGGCGCCAACGACGTCGGCAGCTGCCTGGCCGGCGGCGCCATCGACACCACCTGCGTCGCGGGCGGCCTCGACACGGTCGCCCGCAACCTGCCGCAGATCACCCTCCGGCTGCACGCCGCGGGCGGCGGCCGGCCCAGCTACGCGGGCATGTCGTACTACAACCCCTATCTGGCGCTCTGGCTCACCGGCGCCGCGGGGCAGCAGACCGCACGTGACTCCGGGCCCCTGCAGGACCGGCTGAACTCCACCCTCTCTTGGGAGTACCGCCTCAGCGGCTTCCGGGTGGCCGATGTGGACGCCGCCTTCTCCAGCGGGGACTTCGCCACCCAGGTGACCGTGCCCGGCCTCGGGCAGCTGCCGCTGAACGTGGCCCGGATCTGCCAGTGGACCTGGGAGTGCACCCCGTACCGGGACATCCACGCCAACCCCACCGGCCACCAGGTGATCGCGGACACCTTCGCCGCCGTCCTCGGCCGGCGCCGCTGACCACCCGCCCCGGGGCGGCACCGCCGCCCCGGGGCCCGTCAGACGTCCCCGGGGCGGCGGCGGAGCGTCAGAAGCCGTCCGGGTACGGCGCCGAGACCGCGGCGACGACCGGCTCCGGAGTGCGGTACCCCGGCAGCAGCACACCCAGCCGCCGGCGCACCTCCTCGTCCGCGTTGCCCTCCGCCGAGCGGTACAGGCCGGTCAGCCCGCCCGCCAGGTCCTCCGGGCCCGCACCGGCCCCGCCCGCCACCGTGGCGAAGATCCGCGGATGCTCGGTCGGCAGCTGCTCCTCCCCCTCCGAGAAGAGCGCCTCATTGAGCTTCTCACCGGCCCGCAGCCCGGTGAAGCGGATCTCCACGTCGTCCACGTCCAGGCTGACCTGGCGGGCGAAGTTGTGCACCAGGTCGACGATCCGCACCGGCTCCCCCATGTCCAGCACGAACACCTCCCCGCCCTGCGCCATCCGGCCCGCCTCCAGGACCAGGCCGACGGCCTCCTCGATGGTCATGAAGAACCGCGTCACATCGGGGTGGGTGATGGTCACCGGCCCTCCGCTGCGCATCTGCTCCGCCAGCACCGACAGCAGCGACCCTCTGGACCCCAGCACATTGCCGAACCGCACCGCGGAGAAGACCGCCGTACCCAGGTTTCTCGCGTCCCGCGCGTTGGCCTGCACGATCAGCTCCGCCAGCCGCTTGCTGGCGCCGAGGACCGAGGTCGGGTCGGCCGCCTTGTCCGTGGAGATCAGCACGAACCGCTCGACACCGGTGGCCAGCGCCGCCTCCACCAGGTGGTCGGTGCCCAGGACGTTGGACTTCACCGCCTCCGACGGATGGCGCTCCAGCAGCGGCAGGTGCTTGTGCGCCGCGGCGTGGAACACCACCTCGGGCCGCAGGTCACGGAAGATCTGCTGGATCCGCGGCCGGTCCCGGATGTCGGCGATCACCAGCGACTCGTCCGTCAGCAGCGCCTCGCCCCAGATGTCCAGCTGCAGCCGGTGGAGGTTGGACTCGTCATGGTCGAGCATGTAGAGCGCGCTCGGCCCGAAGGCGTGCACCTGACGGCAGAGCTCGCTGCCGATCGACCCGCCCGCACCGGTGACCAGCACCCGGCGGCCGGCGATCACCGACCGCACGTCGGGCGAGGCCACATGCACCTCGTGCCGGCCGATCAGCCGGTTCACGTCCAGGGTCCGCATGTCGGAGCCGACCACCTCGCGGCGCAGCGCCGCGAGGAAGGACGGCAGATACCGGACCGAGGCGCCGGCCGCGCCGGCCGCGGTGGCGAGCTTGCGCACGGTCTGGTGTGGGAGCCCCGGGATGGCCAGCACCACCACATGGGCGCCGTGCTCCAGCGCCAGTTCGGTGAGCCGGTCAAGCGGGCCCAGTACCGGAACCGTCCGCTCCCCGGCGGGCAGCGGGGTGCCGATCTTGCCCGGGTCGTCGTCGAGCACACCGACCGGGTTCAGCCCGAACTCCGGGGTGCGGACCAGATCCCTGACGAGCGCGGTACCGGCAGAGCCGGCGCCGACGACCAGGGTCCGCAGGCCCCGGTCCCCGCTCAGACTGCTGCGGCCACTGGTGTATGGCGACATGTGTCCTCCGATTTCCTGACCTGACGGAATTTCGGCGGCGGAGGTCAGCGGACCGCGGCGGCCTCGGCGGGACCCAGGCCCGCCCGCCGTGCCAGTGCCACCGCGGCCAGCGTGGAGTGCACGCCGAGCTTGCCCAGAACGTTCTGCATATGGGTCCGCACGGTGTGCGGGGAGAGGTAGAGCCGGTCGGCGGCCGCCTGCCTGCCCAGGCCAGCCACCATGCAGCGCAGTACCTGCTTCTCACGCGGGGTCAGCGATTCGACCAGCCGCTCGCTCTCGGTACGGTCCCGGCGGGCCGCGGTCAGCTCCCGGACCACTCCGGTGAGCAGCGCGGGCGGGAGATGGGTCTCGTCCCGCAGGACGCCGCGCACCACGGCCAGCAGCCTGGTCAGTGAACAGTCCTTGGCCACCCAGCCGCCCGCCCCGGCCTGCAGGGCGCCGACCGCCCGGCGGGGGTCGTCCTGCTCCGCCAGCACCACGATCCGCAGCCCGGGATGGGCTGCGCGGCATCGTGCGGCTGCGGCTATCCCGTCCGCGGTGCCACCGAGGTCGGCGTCCACCAGCAGCACCTGGAAGCCGCGGCCCTCGGCGGCGGCGCGGTCCAGTGCCCGCTCCGCCGCGGACCCGCTCCCCGCCACGGCGACCTCGACATCAGGCTCCGCGGAGAGTGCCGCGGCCAGTGCCTCGGCGAAGATGCGGTGGTCGTCGACCACCAGGACACGGATCCGCCCCACGGTAATCCCCCCAGACTCGGGGTCGGACATCCGCAGGCTGTCGAGCAGCCCGATCCGCCCCCGGCGCCGGCCCCCACCGGCACCGGGAATCAGCGTAGGGCACGGCCCCCGCGTTGGTGGGGATTCTGTAAACATCTCCACGGCTCATGCACGTGCCGCGCAGAACGCCCAACTCCGCTGCGCGGCAGGGAGGGTGACCTCATGTCCCCCCGGGCCGCCCGGGACGTCCGCCGGCCCGGGGGCGGCCCGGCGGTACGGCGTCACACCGGCGGACGGCCCGGGGCGACGGGGGCGGGTCCCCCGCCGCCCCGGGAAGGTGTCCAGCCGGCCCCTCGGTCCGCCGGGGCCGAGGACGCCGCAGGCGGGCGCTACGCCAGCCGGCGCGCCCCGTCGCCCGGTACGGCGGTGAACGCCCGCGGCGCCCCGTAGCCGGCCGCCGCGAAAGCGTCCGCCACCGCCGCCGCGACCCGCTCGGTCCCGTCGTCCGCAACCAGCGCCACCACGGAGCCGCCGAAGCCGCCGCCGGTCATCCGGGCGCCGAGCGCACCGGCCTCCACCGCGGCCGCCACCGCAAGATCGGTCTCCACGCAGGAGACCCGGAAGTCGTCCCGCAGCGAGGCGTGCCCGGCGGTGAGCACCGGCCCGACCGCCCGCAGGTCGCCGCCGTCCAGCAGCGCGACCACCTGCTCCACCCGGGCGTCCTCGGTGACCACATGCCGCACCAGCGCCCGGAGTTCCGCGTCCGCACCCAGCTGCTCCAGGCGCTCCAGGGCCTGCGGGAGCAGGCTCTGCGGGACGTCGCGCAGCGCCCGCACCCCCAGCAGCTCCGCCGCCCGTTCGCACCCGGCCCGGCGCTCGGCGTAGGCGCCGTCCGCGAGGTCGTGCTTGACCCTGGTGTCCAGGACCAGCAGCCGCAGCCCGGCGCCCGCCAGGTCCAGCGGGACCTGGCGCTGCGACAGGTCGCGGGTGTCCAGGAAGAGCGCACCGCCCGCCGCGCAGCAGGTGGACGCCATCTGGTCCATCACCCCGCAGGGCACCCCCACGAAGGCGTTCTCGGCCCGCTGCGCCAGCACCGCGAGCTGCGCCGCACCGAGCCCCAGCTGCCACAGGTCGTTGCACGCCACCGCCACCACGCACTCCAACGCGGCCGAGGACGACAGTCCGGCACCGGTGGGCACATCGCTGTCGATGTGCACATCGGCGCCGCCCACCGGATGCCCGGCCTCGCGGAGCGCCCACACCACACCCGCCGGGTAGGCGGCCCAGCCCTGGACGCCACCCGGCGTCAGCCCGGCCACGTCCAGGGTGACCACCGCGCCGTCACCCTGGGCGCTGTGCAGCCGCAGGACACCGTCGTCGCGGCGGCGGACCGCCGCGACCGCGGCGTGCGGCAGCGCCACCGGCAGCACGAAACCGTCGTTGTAGTCGGTGTGCTCGCCGATGAGGTTGACCCGCCCGGGGGCGGCCCAGAGGCCGTCCGGGTCGGCACCGTAGTGGACGGTGAAGTCCTTGGCGGTTCGTTCGGCGTGCGTGGCGGCGGTGGCGGCGGTGGTCACGGTTGCTTCCCCTCCAGGGCGAGTGCGAACTTCCAGGCGTCGGCGACGATCCCGTCCAGGTCGGTGCGGCTGGGCCGCCACCCGAGGACGCTCCTGGCCCGCTCCGCCGAGGCGACCAGCACCGCGGGGTCACCGGGGCGGCGCTCCGCCGTGACGGCGGGGATGTCCTTGCCGGTGACCCGGCGGACGGCCTCGACGACCTCCTTCACGGAGAAGCCGTTGCCGTTGCCGAGGTTGCACACCAGGTGCTCCCCCGGGCGGGCGGCGTCCACCGCCAGCAGGTGGGCCTCGGCGAGGTCCGCGACATGGATGTAGTCGCGGATGCAGGTGCCGTCGGGCGTGGGGTAGTCGTCGCCGTAGACCGAGATGTGCGGCCGCCGTCCCTGGGCGACCTGGAGCACCAGCGGGATGAGGTGCGACTCGGGGTCGTGCCGCTCGCCGTAGCGGCCGTAGGCGCCGGCGACGTTGAAGTAGCGCAGCGAGACCGCCGCCAGTCCGTGGGCGGCGCACTCCCCGGCGATCATGTGGTCCACGGCGAGCTTGGTGGCGCCGTAGGGGTTGGTCGGGGAGGTCCGTGCGGTCTCCTCGATCGGCACCTGCTCGGGCTCCCCGTAGGTCGCGGCGGTGCTGGAGAAGACCAGCCTGCCGACGCCCGCCTTGCGCATCGCGGACAGCAGCTCCAGCGACCCGGTGACGTTGTTGCGCCAGTACTTCTCCGGGTCCGCGACCGACTCGCCGACCTGCGAGGAGGCGGCGAAGTGCAGCACGGCGTGGAAGGAGGAGTCCAGCACGTCACCGGCGTCCTGGACCCGGCCGCGGACGAACTCCGCCCCCTCCGGCACACCGGCGGCGAAGCCGGTGGAGAGGTCGTCCAGCACGGTCACGGCGTGCCCGGCCTCCAGCAGGTGCGCGGCCACCACGCTTCCGACATACCCCGCACCACCGGTGACCAGGTACTTCCGTGTCGGCTGAGTCATGGGGCGACCTCCCGCAGGCGCTGCGCCGCCCGCTCGGGCGACACGTCGTTGATGAACACGTCCATGCCGGACTCACTGCCGGCCAGGTACTTGAGCTTGCCCACCGTACGCCGGATCGTGAACAGCTCCAGGTGCAGGGCCAGCTCGCTCTCCGCACGTCCGGCCGGCGCCTGGTGCCAGGCCGCGATGTACGGCGTGGGCGAGGCCTGCACAGTCTGCCCCGTCTCGGTGAAGATCCGGTCGAAGCGCCGCAGCAGGTCCAGGTAGATCGCGGGGAACTCGGCCCGCTCGGCCTCGTTCAGGGCGGTGAGGTCGGGCACCCTGCGGTGCGGGTAGAGGTGCACCTCGTAGGGCCAGTGGGCGGCGTAGGGCACGAACGCCGTCCAGTGGCGGCCGGCGATCACCACCCGCTCCGGGGTGGCCCGTTCGGCGGCGAGCAGGTCCTCGAAGAGGTTGCGGCCGGTGCGGCTGCGATGGGCGGCGGCGGTGGCCAGCATCCGCGCGGTGCGGGGGGTGGTGAAGGGGTACGCGTAGATCTGGCCGTGCGGATGGCCGAGGGTGACGCCGATCTCCGCGCCGCGGTTCTCGAAGCAGAAGACCTGCTCCACACCCGGCATGGCCGAGAGTTCCGCGGTGCGGTCGGTCCAGGTGTCCAGCACCAGGCGGGCCCGCTCCTCCGTCAGGTCGGCGAAGGAGTGGTCGTGCTCCGGGGTGAAGCAGACCACCTCGCAGCGGCCGACGCCCGGCCGTCCGTGGTGCGGCAGCGGGCCGGAGGTCCGTCCGCTGCCGGTGCCGCCGTCCCCCTCGTAGTGCGCGGCGGCGTCGAAGGCCAGGGACGGGAAGCGGTTCTCGAAGACGGCCACCTGGTAGTCGGCGGCCGGGATCTCGCTCTGCCGGCCGTCGCGCGAGGGGCAGAGCGGGCACTCGTCGGCCGGCGGGTGGTAGATGCGGCCCTGGCGATGGGCGGCGATGGCCACCCACTCGTCCAGGACGGGGTCGTGGCGGATCTCGGAGAGGCTGGAGGTGGGCTCCAGGGGCCTGGGATCGGCCGCGTCGCGTACGACGGTGTCGTCGGCGTCGTAGTAGATCAGCTCGCGTCCGTCCGCCAGCTTTGTCGTCGTCTTCTTCAAAGCCTTCACCTCTCGCGACACCCGGACGACCAACATAATCAAACACAAGGCATCATCAGTCAACAGGGCGAAGGCGGGCGCGGTCGGCCGACATGGCCGCTTCGGGCGCACCCGGGAGCGCAGACCCTCACGGCGGGGTGGGAGGCAACAGGAACACACAGAAGGGCGCGGAGCGCCCATGGGTGGTGACGGGGAGGACGGGCCGGAGGCGACGGGTGGGAACGGTGGGGTGCGGACGGGCCGGGTTCAGGGCCGTACGTACCGACGCGGCAAGTGCCGGCGCGGCCATGGGGACGGCAGGTACGGCGATCAGGCGCCGGTGGCGACCGGGCCCGGGCTCAGGACTGCGGCCGTCCCGCAGCCCGCAGCAGCAGCCCCGTGCGGGACGCCACCGCCGCCGCCTCCAGCCGGGTCCGCACGCCCAGCTTCACCAGGACGCGCTGCACATGGGTGCGCGCGGTGCTGGGCGCGATGGCCATCCCCGCCGCGATGGCCGCGGTGTCCTCCCCGTCCGCGATCCGCAGCAGCACCTGCACCTCACGCCGGGTCAGCAGCCGCAGCAGCCGCAGCGCCTCGTCGTCCGGCTCCGCGCCCGGCTCCAGCGTCCGCTCGAACGCCGCCCGCAGCACCTCCGGTGACATCGCCACCTCCCCCGCCCGCACCCGGAGC
>NZ_LIQR01000392.1:420-5009 GCF_001418575.1 Peterkaempfera griseoplana | reverse complement strand
CGGACGCTCACCCCCGACGCCTCGGCCAACTCCTCGAGCGTCAGACGACGCTGTCGCCGTAGACCACGCAGCAGTACCCCGAACGGCTCCCCGGACACCAGCCACTCCTTCCTTCACCTCGGGCCGGAGACTACGACGGGCGAGAGCCCGTCCACGAGCGCGTTCCGGCGCATGGGACGACGGTAACAACGCGAGAACACCCGGCCGACCAACACCCCGCCGAGCGTGTCCGCGGCATTGGTCGGCGATCCGTCGGCCTTGTCGAACGGACCCTGCTGAGCACGACTGTCATCCTCGTAGCTGGGGCGGCGGGCGGGCCGACCACACCGCGCTCCAGCACTGCGTTCGGGAAGGCCGTTGCCAGCCGGTCGGCGGCCTTCTTGCCGCGGTGGGAGGAGCCGTTGTCGACGCGTTTGGCGCCGGCGTAGGGTTCCTGGCTCATGACCCGGGCGACCAGGGCCATGAACGGGTCGATGCCGGTGCGCGGCTCGCTGCGGCCGAAGACCCGGGCGTGGTGGACGTCGTAGGCGGCCAAGTAGGCTAGCGCGCCGCCGCGGCCGTAGGTGTGGTTCACCCGCATCGCTCTCGCCTGCCCCGGGGCGAGGGTCGGGTGGCAGCGGCATCGGGCCTGGATGGAGGTCTTCTCGTCCGCGCTGATGACGTACTCGTTCTGGCCCAGCGGCTGGCCTTGCCAGGTGCCGGCGTAGAGGTCCAGGACGCGGGCGGCCTTGGCGCGGAAGTCGGGATCGCTGATGAAGATCCAGGAGTGGTGCTGCCAGGGCTTGATGGCGTCCTGCTGCGGCCAGCGGCGCACGGTGGACGCCGACAGGGCCGGGGCGATGCGGCGGGCGACGGCTTCGCGGGCCAGTTCCGGGCATGACCACCGCGACAGGGGCGTGCCGGTCTCAGCGGGCAGTTGGCAGGCCAGGGCTTTGACCTGCGCGGTCTGCAGCGCGGTGAAGGAGGCGGGTCGGCCCGGGCGCTTGCGGTCGGCAAGCCCGGGCAGGCCCTGCTCGGCGAACCGGCTGCGCCAGGTCCGCACGGTGTCCAGGTGGACTCCGGTCTCGCGGGCGATGCGCGCGTTGGCTCGTCCCTGCGCTGCCAGCAGCACGATGCGTGCTCGTAACCGGGACTGATGGGGTGTCTTGTGACCCCAGGCTACCCTCTTCAGCCGGTGCCGCTGAGAGGCGGTCAGGGATATCGGGCGGGCAGCGGCAACGGGCATGGCAGGCCGATCGGGAGGGGTGGATCACGGCCGACCGCTGCCGACTCCACCGCGCCGGCCCTGGACATCCGACCGGGAGACAAGTCCAGAACCGGCTCCGATATCAGCCCTGTGAGGATTTCTGGCGCCGGCCGCCGAGCTATGCCGTGGTCAGCCCGGTGAGCAGGTCGTGGACCGTGTCGAAGGCGATCGCGCTGTCGAGCGGGTTCGCGTAGGTGCGGGCCCGGATGATCAGTCCGTCGTGGATCCGGGTGACCATGACGAGGTGGGAGGCGAAACGCTTTCCGGTGGGGACGACCCGGCCGTGGAGGCGGTACTCGGCCACGACAACTCCCGGATCGGTGGTGTCGTGGATGTGGACGTCGTCCACGGAGTCGAACTCCTGCAGGCCCACGGCTCCCTTGAGATGGGCACGGAACGCTTCGCGTCCCGGCTCGGGCTGGGGTGTGCCCGGGGGCAGGAAGGGCATCTCGAACACGGCGTCCTCCGCGAACAGGTCAGCCATGCCCTCGGCGGTGAGGCGAAGGAGGCGTTCGACGACTTCGCGGGGTGTGGCAGCAGACATGGGACACTCCTCATGGAATCAAGCGGGGCTCATGCCCCGGTTAATATACGGGGCGTGCGCCCCGCTTGTCTGCAGGGAACCGGAATCTCCAGGGGAGCGAGCACGATGAGTACTGAACGGCCGCTGCGGGCCGATGCGCGGCGCAACAGGGCGCGGATCCTGGAGACGGCGCGAGCCGCCTTCGCCGCCGAGGGCATCGGCGTGCCACTGGACGAGATCGCCCGCCGGGCCGGGGTCGGCCCAGGCACGGTCCACCGCCACTTCCCGACCAAGGACTCTCTGTTCGAGGCCGTCATCACGGAGCACCTCGAACAGCTCGCCAACCAGGCGCGCTCGGCTCTACAGGCCGACGAAGCCGGATCAGCGTTCTTCGCCTTCCTCCTGCGGATGATCGGTGACGCTGACACCAAGCAGGACCTCGCCGACGCACTCTCCGGAGCGGGAATCAACTTGGGGGACGGGACCCTGCAGGCTGCCACGGATCTGCGGGAGACCTTCGCGGAGCTGCTGGCACGGGCCCAGCACGCCGGCAGGGTGAGGGTCGACGTGGACGCGGCGGACGTACAGGCGATCGTCCTGGCCGCACTGACCGCGCAACGCCAACGGGGCGACATGGCACGCCCCGGCCGCCTGGCGACCCTCGTGCTGGACTGCTTGCGACCTGACGACGGAATCGCCCCTCCGAGCTGACGCCGAGCTCGCAGGACCGGCCACCCCACGGGATGCGACGCCCCTCGCCTGTTCAATAGCAATAGTTGCGAGGACAGGTGATCGCCCGTCGGCACTCCCGGCAGGCCTACTGACCGCGACTGCTACCCCACCACCCTTGACCCCCGACCGGGAGACACGCCGAGCACCGGTCCCACGTCAACCCCCGAAGGACTTCGAGCGTCGACCACTAAGCGGTGGGCGGCGGGCGTCGTGGCCATGTGCGTGTGTCGCGGGGTTCGGCGTAGGGCTCGGCCGTGTCGGGGAGGCCGCCTTCGATGGCGCGTTCGCGGGCGAGTTCGGCGTCGAACTCGAGGCCGAGCAAGATGGCGAAGTTGGAGATCCACAGCCACACCAGGAAGATGATCACTGCGGCGAGGGCGCCGTAGGTCTTGTTGTAGGAGCCGAAGTTTGCCACGTACAGCGCGAAGCCGGCGGAGGCGACCAGCCAGATCAGCACGGCCAGGAGGCTGCCGGGAGAGATCCAGCGGAAGCCGCGGCCCCGGACGTTGGGTGCCGCCCAATAGAGCAGGGCGATCATCAGTACGACGAGGAGGACGAGGACCGGCCACTTGGCGATCGACCACGCGGTCGTGGCTGCGCTGCCCAGGCCGAGGAGTGAACCGGCCTGATGGGCGAGTGGGCCGGTAAAAACCACGATCACCGCGCTGGCGGCGAGGAGCAGCATCATGGCGACGGTGAGGACTACGCGCAGGGGTGTGGTCTTCCATGCGGGTCGGCCTTCGGGGATGTCGTAGACGGCGTTCGATGCGCGGATGAACCCGGCGGTGCAGCCGGAGGCGGACCACAGGGCGCCGGCCAGGCCCACGATGGCGAGGATGCCGCTGGTCTCGGGGCTGTGCTGCAGTTGGGTGACGGCGGTGTGCAGGATGCCACGGGCGGCGCCGGGCGCGACTTTCTGTACGCTGCTGAGGATCTAGTCGGTGGCGGAGGCGCCGATCACGCCCAGCAGGGAGACGAGCACGAGCAGCGCGGGAAAGATGACAGTATGCCGTAGTAAGTGAGGGCGGCGGCCCGGTCGGGCAGTTCGTCCGCGAGGAACTCCTTGCCGGTGCGGCGCTGCCCTTGCCAGAAACCTCATCCGTGCAGGTAGGAGCAGGTTTCGGTGCCAGCCGAGGCCGCTCCGGTCGCCGCTATCGCGCAGCGCGGTTGGCGCGGCATGATGATCGGTCGTGCTGCTGAGACTGGTGTACCTGGGGGTGACGAACGCGTTCGCGATGCTGCGACTGCTGCCGATGAGCGACCGTGAGAAAGATGTCGATATCTGGGCCTTGCGCCATCAGATCGGGGTTCTGGAGCGGCAGCTGGGCGGCAGCAGGTTCGGTTCCAGGCGAGCGACCGGGCGTTGCTGGCGGCGCTGCTCAACGGCTTGCCACGGGAGGTGCTGCGGCGGATGCGCCTGCTGGTTCGGCCTGACACGGTACTTCGCTGGCACCGCAACGTCATTGCCCGTCGACATGCCGCTCAGTCCCGGCCGAAGCGCGGAGGCCGGCCCCGCACCGTGCGCTCGATCCGGGCACTGGTACTGCGCCTGGCCAGAGAGAATCCAAGCTGGGGCTACCGGCGCCTCCACGCAGAGCTGCTCGTGCTCGGTGTGAAGGTGGCAGCATCCACGGTCTGGGAAATTTTGAAGGAGGCCGGCATCGACCCGGCGCCCGAGCGGGCCTCGAGCACCTGGGCGGACTTCCTGCGCTCCCAGGCCGACGCGCTCCTGGCGTGTGACTTCTTCGAGACCGTCACCCTGTCCGGGGCCCGCTTGTACGTGTTCGCCGTGATCGAGCACGCGAACCGACGGATCCGGATCCTGGGCGCGACCGCGCATCCGACCGCGTCCTAGGTGGTCCAGGCCGCGAAGAATCTTGTCATGGACCTCGAGGACGCCAGCTGCCGGGCGCGCTACATGATCAGGGACCGGGATGGGAAGTTCCCGCAGTTGTTCGACAAGGTGCTCAAGGACGCGGGCATCAAGGTCGTGGTCAGCGGCGTCCGGATACCGAGGATGAACTCGATCATGGAGCGGTGGGTGCAGACCTGCAGGCGAGAACTGCTGGACCGCACGTTGATCTGGAA
>NZ_LIQR01000392.1:0-338 GCF_001418575.1 Peterkaempfera griseoplana | reverse complement strand
CTGCTCGCCCACGCCGACCGCCTCAACCCGCGCACCGCCCCAACCGACCAGGCCGCCGCCACCAAGCGCATGCGCCAGTGGTGCGACCTGCTCGCCGACGTCCCCCCGACCGCAGCCGATGCCGTCGGCCGCGACTGGAACCCCGCGCACGTGGTGTGCCAGCACATCGCGACCAGTCCCTACCTGACCAAGCCCTCGGACGTGTCCCGCCCGTGACACGACTTCAAGCGGCGACGCGCTCTCCCGGCACACCGACCCGACCCCCGCGGCCGACCTCGACGACCCGGCCGCCTACCGTGCCGAGCTGCTCGGCACCCGGCACACCATCGCCGCCGGGC
>NZ_LIQR01000391.1 GCF_001418575.1 Peterkaempfera griseoplana | reverse complement strand
CGCCGGCCTCGACGCCGCCGTCACGGCGCCGCTCCCCACCCCGTCGCAGGCCGACCGGCGCAGCGCCGAGGCGCTGCTCGCCGGGTACGCCGACGCCGTGCTGCGCCGTGACGGCGCGGCGCTCGCCGCCACCGCCGTCCCGGCCCACCGCCCCCACCAGGCCGAACTGCTGCGCCGTACCGCCGAGGTGCCGTTCGCCTCCTACAGGCCCAGGCTGACCCGGCTGGAACGCAGCGCCACCGGCCTCACCGCGGAGGTGCAGCTCGACCACCGCATCGCCGGCTACGACCGCCACCCGGCCACCGCCACCCGCCGGTTCGCCCTCAGCGGCCGGGACGGGCGGTGGCTGCTGGCCGCCGAGGACCCGGTCGGCAGCGCCCTGCTGTGGGACCTGGGCACCGTACGCGCCGTCCACGGCTCCCACAGCCTGGTGCTGGGCCTCGCCGCCCACGCCGACCTGGCGGCGCTGTCGGCGGCCGCGGACAGCGCCGTGCCGGCCGTCAGCGCCGTCTGGGGCGCCTCCTGGGCCGACCGGCTGCTGCTCTACGCCCCCGGCTCGCTGGACCAGCTCTCCCGGCTGCTGGACGCCACCCCCGGGGACTACCGCGGCATCGCCGCGGTGACCACCGCTGCCCCCGGCGCGCCCAAGGCCGCCCCGGCCGACCGGATCCTGGTCAACCCGGACGCCTACCGCGCGCTGAGCGACCTGGGCCGCCAGGTGGTCACCAGCCATGAGGCCGTCCATGTCGCCACCAGGGCCGACACCCGGCCCTGGACGCCGCTCTGGCTCTCCGAGGGCGCCGCCGACTGGACCGCCTACCTGGGCACCCGCCGCACCAGCCGCCAGATCGCCCCCGAACTGGCCGCCGACATCGCCGCGGGCCGCCTCCCGGACGCCCTCCCCACCGACAGCGACTTCGCCACCACCGCGGAGGGCCTCGCCCAGGCCTATGAACTCGCCTGGTTCGCCTGCACCCTGGTGGCCCGCCGCCACGGCACCCGGGGCCTGGTCACCCTCTACCGTGCCGTCGCAGCCACCGGCTCCGCGGATGCCGACCGGGAGGCCACCGTGGACCGTGCGATGCGCCGCGTCCTCGGGACCGGCCTCGCCGCTTTCACCCGCGACTGGCGCACCGCACTCCGCACGGAGCTGGGCTGACCCGCCCCTCGCGACGGCGCCCCCGGTTTGTCATGCTGGCCCCTCTCGGGAGTCGGAACGGCGACCCGGTACAGCAGCTCAGAACAGCTCGGCAGGAGGCTATCGGTGACCTCTGACAGCGGCGGCGACGTCACGGCGGACGGCGCCGCGACCGCAGGCGCCGCAACGGGCCGCACCGGGACGGCCGGCCCCCCGGCCGGCGACTTCACCGCCGAGGAGGCCGCCCGGGGCCGGGCACTGCGGCGGGCCCAGGTGCCCTGGGCGCTCGCCGCCCGGCTGGCGGGGCTGG
>NZ_LIQR01000390.1 GCF_001418575.1 Peterkaempfera griseoplana | reverse complement strand
TGCGACGGCGGCCGGGGGCCGATCGCGGACCGGCCGCCGTCGCATGCGCGGGTGCCGTTGCTGGTCGCGCGGACGCCGTCTGCCGCGGTCCCACACGGCGCCGGGGTGCGGGTGGAGGGCCTGGGCCGCTCAGGCGGCCCGCACCCCGCCGGCGAGGGGTCGCCGGGGTACGGGCCGGTCGCGGGGAGGGTCAGGACCGCTGGGCGCGGGCGTCCCGGATGGTGTCCCGGAACCACAGGGCGCTCTGCTTGGGGGTGCGGCGCTGGGTNNTGTCGTAGCCGAAGGCCCACTCGAAGTTGTCCATCAGCGACCAGGCGAAGTAGCCGCGGACGTCGACACCGGCCGTCCGGGCGGCCGCGACGGCCCTGATGTGGTCGGCGAGGTAGGCGGTGCGGTCCTCGTCCTGCACCTTGCCGTCGGCGTCCGCGGTGTCGTCGAAGGCGGCGCCGTTCTCGGTGATGTAGAGGGGCAGGCCGGGGTAGTCGCGGCCCAGCCGGGTGAGCAGGTCGGTGAGGCCCTGCGGGATGATGTCCCAGCCCATCGCGGTGACGGGCAGGTTCTGCTCCACCACGCGGGAGAGGGGCTCGCCGTCGGCCTCGCCGTTCTCGGGCAGACCCGAGAGGACGTGGCTGGAGTAGTAGTTGACGCCCAGCAGGTCCAGCGGGGTGGCGATGGCCTCCAGGTCGCCGTCCAGGACCGGGAGTTCCGCGCCGCGCCGGGCCAGGTCGGCGACCACGTCGGCGGGGTAGCGGCCGTGCACCAGCGGGTCGAGGTAGATGCGGGCGCCCAGGCCGTCGGCCCGGCGGGCGGCGTCCAGGTCGGCGGGGTGGTCGCTGGCCGGGTAGGAGTTCCCCATGTTCAGGGTGATGCCCAGCTGGATCGGCTGGGGTGCGGCGGCGCGCAGCCGCTGTGCGGCCAGGCCGTGGCCGAGCAGCAGGTGGTGGACGGCCTTCACGGCGTCCGGGAAGTGCTTGCGGCCCGGGGCGTGGTGGCCCTGGTCGTAGCCGAGCATGGCCGAGCACCAGGGCTCGTTGAGGGTGGTCCAGTGCCGGACGCGGTCGCCCAGGGCGTCCATCACCAGCTCGGAGTAGTCGGCGAAGCGGTGGGCGGTGTCACGCTCGGGCCAGCCGCCGGCGTCCTCCAGCTCCTGGGGGAGGTCCCAGTGGTAGAGGGTGATCCAGGGCAGCAGGCCCTTGGCGAGCAGCTGGTCGACCAGGCGGTCGTAGAAGGCGAGGCCGCGGGCGTTGGCGGGGCCTCGGCCGCCCGGCTGGACCCGGGGCCAGGCGACGGAGAAGCGGTAGGCGTCCACGCCGAGGTCGGCGATCATCGCGATGTCCTCGGGCATCCGGTGGTAGTGGTCGCAGGCGACGTCGCCGTTGTCCCCGTCCACCACCGCACCGGGCACCCGGCAGAAGGTGTCCCAGATGGAGGGGGTGCGGCCGTCCTCGTCGACGGCGCCCTCGATCTGGTACGAGGAGGTGGCCACGCCCCAGAGGAAGTCGGCCGGCAGGCCGTCGGCGGCGCCCGCGAGGGCGGCG
>NZ_LIQR01000039.1 GCF_001418575.1 Peterkaempfera griseoplana | reverse complement strand
GCACGAGCCCGGGTCCATCACCCAGCCCGGCGTGTACGAGGACGTCCCCGCCGAGAGTTACCACGCCGACCCAGTCCGAGGCGGCTCCCTGTCCGCCACCGGCGCCCGGCGGCTCCTCGCCCCCAGCTGCCCGGCCCTGTTTCACCACGAGCGCACCAACCCGCCCGCCCCCAAGCGGCACTTCGACCTGGGCACCGCCGCCCATCAGATGGTGCTCGGCAGCGGCCCGGAGATCGTCCGTATCAACGCCCCCGACTACCGCACCAAGGCCGCGCAGGAGCAGAAGAAGACCGCGCACGCGGCCGGCGCCGTGCCCCTGCTGGACCACGAGTACGAGCAGGTCGAAGCCATGGCCGCCGCCCTGCGCGCCCACCCCGTGGCCGGGGCCCTGTTCGCGGCTGGCTCCGGCCTCGCCGAGCAGACGCTGGTCTGGCGCGACCGGGCGACCGGCGTGATGTGCCGGGCCCGTCTGGACTGGCTACGTCACCGCGTCGAGGGCGAGCGGCTGCTGGTTCCGGACTACAAGACCGCCAACGCGGTCGACCTCGACAGCATCCAGAAGTCCATCCACAACTACGGCTACCACCAGCAGGCCGAGTGGTACCTCGAAGGCGTCCGCGCCCTCGGCCTCGGCAGCCTCGACGCGGTGTTCCTCCTGGTCTTCCAGATGAAGGAGCCCCCGTACCTGGTCACGGTCGTCGAGCTCGGCTCGGTGGCCTTGCAGATCGCCGCTGACCGCAACCGCGAGGCGCGCGAGACCTACGCCGAGTGCTCGACGTCCGGCCGCTGGCCGGCGTTCAGCGACGGCATCGAGCTGGTCCAGCTGCCCGCCTGGGTGGAGAGCAACTACCTCCGGGAGATCACCCGATGAACAGCATCGAGCAGGCACGTCCCGTTCCCGTCCCGGCCCGTCTGGGGCAGGGCACGGCGGTGGAGCAGTCCCGCGCCGTCGCCGAGGTCCAGGCCGCAATCGTCGTCGCCCAGCAGTGCCCGCGCAACATCCACGCCGCGGTCGCCGAGATGCGCGAGTCCTGCAAGCAGATGACCCTCGCCGAGCGGGCCTTCTACCGATACCCGAAGGGTGGCCAGACCATCACCGGGCCGTCGGTGCACCTTGCGCGTGAGCTGGCCCGCTGCTGGGGCAACGTGCAGTACGGGCTCGTTGAGATGCGCCGCGACGACGAGTACGGGCAGTCGGAGATGCAGGCCTTCGCCTGGGACGTGCAGACCAACTCGCGGAACTCCTCAACGTTCATCGTGCCGCACCGCAGGGACACCAAGAACGGCCCGCAGCAGGTCACGGACATGCGGGACATCTACGAGCTGAACACGAACAACGGTGCGCGCCGGGTCCGCGAGGCGATCTTCGCGATCCTCCCGCCGTGGTTCGTGGAAGAGGCCAAGGTCCTGTGCGCCCAGACGCTGAAGGACGGCGGGGGCAAGCCCCTGGCGCAGCGCATCGCCGACGCCATCCGGCTCTTCGAGGGCCTGGGCGTGGCCGTCGACCGGATCGAGGAGAAAATCGGCCGTCCGTCTGAGAAGTGGAACGAGTACGACGTCGCGCAGCTCGCGATCACGTACAAGTCGCTCCAGCGCGGGGAGGTTCGGGTCGAAGAGGAGTTTCCGCCGCCTCGGGTGACGGCCGACGAGGTCCTGCGGGGCACGCCGAAGCCGCCGACCGGACCGGACCTGCACACGTGGGACATCCACCAGATCGCGGCTTCTCTCGGTATGAGCGAGGAGGATCTGGAGGCGCGCTGCCACGGGGTGACCGGCGGATCGCTCGCCGAGGCGTCCGAGGCGCAGGTACGCGCCCTCACGCAGGAGCTGGCCAACGAGATGGCCCGGGGCGCCGCCGGGGGCGCCCGATGAGCTGGCACCTGGAGCGCATGGCCGCGCTGGACTTCGAGGCCTCCGACAAACACCACCAGACCGCGCGGATCGTCAGCTGCGCCCTGGTCCTGGCCAGCGGTGGGCTCGGCACCGACACCCGCACCTGGCTCGTCAACCCCGGTGTCCCTCAGGAGCCCGAGGCCATCGCGGTGCACAAGCTCACCGACGAGCACCTTGCCGCCCACGGCCAGGACGCCGGGCAGGCAGTCCATCAGATCGCTCAGGCCGTGGCCGAGGTCGTCGCGGCGGGCGTCCCGCTGGTCGGCCACAACATCGGCGGCTACGACCTGAACCTCCTTGATGCCGAGTGCCGGCGTCACCTCGGGGCCGGGCTGGAGGAGATCTGCGGCCAGCCGCTGACCCGGGTCATCGACACGATGGTCCTCGACCGGCATGCGGCCCCCTTCCGCAGCAAAGACCAGGGCGGCTACACGCTCCGTACCAGCGCCACGATGTATGGCCTTTCCTGGGATGAAGAGCAGGCGCATGGCGCCGCGTACGACGCGTTGAAGTCGGCGCAGGTCGCCTGGGTCATGGGCTCCCTCGCGCGCCGCCCGCACGCGGAGCGCCCCGAGTGGGTGCTCGGTCTGCGGACCTCGCGGTTCAGCGATCTGGACGTGTCGGACGTCGAGGAGCTGCACCGTCGGCAGATCGGATGGGCGGCCGCCGGTGCCGCCTCGTATCAGGCATCGCTGCGGAACCCCGAGAAGGCCGGGGATCGCTTCGACCCGAACGCGGTGATCGAGGGCCGTTGGCCGCTCATCCCGGCCCAGGCCGCCGCTGTTGTCGGGGAGGGCTGAGCGTGTCCCGGACCCTTCGACTCTTCGTCGCCGCCCGGCGCCGGACCAGCGAACGCCGCCGCCTTGAGTTCCGCCGCATGCGCGCCGCCCTCCGCGAGGCCGTACAGGACCGAAGCGCCCTCGCCAAGCGATGCCGTACGGCCACCGCCCGCGCGGACCAGCTGGAGCAGGTCGTCGCCTGCCTGCTCACCAAGCCCCTGGAGCGCAGCAGCATCCGCCTCTGGGAGGACGACGTGCGAGCCATGGACGGCACCGTCACGATCACCGACCCCGAAGGCAGCGGCCTGCTCCTCATCTCGTACGTCCCGGCTGCGCCCTCCCTCGGCAAGCCGGCAGGAACCAACCGGAAGGACACCTCCGGGTGAGCACCACCTTGACCCCCGGTGCGGCGGTAGCCGCACCCGCCGCACCGGGCACCACCCGCGACGCGCCCCGCGTCATCGGCCTCGACGTCAGCCTGAGCAGCACCGGCGTCGCCGGGCCCGGCTGGACCGACGTCATCCGCCCGGGCAACCGCACCGGACACGACCGCCTCGCCTACCAGCTCCGCGCCATCGCGGACCACACCAGCCGCTGCGACTTCGTGGTCATCGAAGGCCCCGCGTTCTCCCGCGCCCTCCAGCGAGGCCACGACGAACTCGCCGCCGCCCGCTGGATGGTCCGCCACGACCTGTGGCGCCGGAACATCCCCTACGCCGTGTGCCCGCCGGACAACCGCACGATCTACGCCACGGGCAAGGCGCGCTGGAAGGGCCTGTCCGGGGCCCAGGTCAAGGGCTTGGTCCGGGCGGCTGTCGAAGAGCGGTACGGCGTCGAGTGTTCAGGCCGGGGCCGCAGCGACCGGGCGGACGCCTACGTGCTGATGGCCATGGGCCGCGACCGGCTCGGCTATCCCCTCTCACCTGGACCGGCGACGCACCGCCGGGCTCTGGCCGGGGTCGCATGGCCGCTGGCCGTCCCGGCCCGGGGGGTGACCCGCTGATGCTCATGGACCTGGTCGTCTCCGTCCTCGACCACCCGTGGCTCTGGACCGCCGGAGCGCTGGCCGTCGCCGGGGTGCTCGTCGGCTTCGCTGTCTGGCCCTCGAAGGAGGTCGACGATGACGAGTGACTGGCTCAGCCGCGGGGTCTGCAGGGACGAGGACCCCGACCTGTTCTTCCCTATCGGGAACACCGGCCTCGCGCTGCTCCAGATCGAGGAGGCGAAGGCGGTGTGCCGCCGCTGCCCGGCCATGGAGCAGTGCCTGACGTGGGCCCTGGAGACCAATCAGGACGCCGGGGTGTGGGGTGGCCTGTCCGAGGACGAGCGCCGCGCGATCAGGCGCGGTGCTGGCAAGTCGCCCCGGCAGGACAAGGAGTCCATGGTCCGGAGCGTGGCTCTCGCCCGGGGCGCCCGCATCGTCCGGCTCGTCAATGCCGGCCAGACCTACGTCGCCCTCGGCCGGGTCATGGGGCTGCCCGCGCACGTGGTTCGGCGGGCCCACGACCTTGTGGCGTCCGGCGAGGTCGAGCCGGTTCCCGAGCCCACGCTGAGCGGAGCACGCACATGAGGTACCGGTTCGACGGAGACATCGACTTCACCGACTTGTTCTGCGGCGGCGGCGGATCGGCGACTGGCCTGACAGAGGCCGGCTACGTGCTGAAGCTGGCCATGAATCACGACATGGTGTCCATCCGCACCCACATGGCCAACCACCCCTTGGCCCGGCACCTGTGCGAAGACATCAACGCCTACGACAAGCGCAACCTGCCCCGTACCCGGGTTCTGTGGGGCTCGCCGATCTGCACCGAGATCAGCCCGTCCGGGGGCCGGAAGCGCACCCGTGGCCAGACCGCCATCGACGTGGAGGGCACTGGCGAGGACGGAATCGCCAAGCAGGAGACGTTCGAGCGGACCCGCGCCACCGCGCTGGACATCATCGCCGCCACCGAGGTCCACCGCTACGACGCGGTGCTGTGCGAGAACGTCATCGAGTTCATCACCGACTGGGAGCTTTTCGATTGGTGGCTGAAGGGCTTCAAGATCCTGGGCTACAACCACCAGATCGTGTGCGCGTCCTCTGCGCACCTTGGCGGGGGCGACAACGAACTCGCCCCGCAGTACCGCGACAGGGCGTACATCGCGTTCACCCGTGAGGGCATTCCGTTGCCCGACCTGGAGGTGAGGCCCGAGGCGATCTGCCCTGAGTGCGGCCCAGTCCGAGCCAAGCAGGTGTGGCGCAACCCCCGCCGCCGGCAGATCGGCAAGTGGGGTGTGCAGTATGACTACCGCTGCCCCAATCGAGCCTGTGGTCACCTCATCCTCGACCCCACCGTGCGGCCGGTGGCAGAGATCATCGACTGGGCCCTGTGCGGCCAGCGGGTCGGCGACGGTCGACCGGACCGTAAGCAGTTCACCCCATACGCGGCCTCGACCCGGGCCCGGATCGCTGTCGGCCTGCATCGGTTCGGCGCCGAGCCTCACGTGGCGATGCTGCGCCGCAATGGCACTGCCGTCGCCACCACCGCCCCCGTTCCAGCGCTGTCCGCGCAGGGACTGCACCACGCCCTGGTGATTCCCAATGGCCGCAAGGGTGCGCCGCGAACCACTGCCGAGCCGATGACGACGATCGCCACCAAAGCGCACCACTCCCTGGTCCGGACGGCACCGTCCCTGGACGACTGCACCATCCGGATGTTCACCACCCAGGAGCTGATGCAGGCCCAGCGGTTCCCGAAGGACTACATCGTTCACGGCAATCAGAAGGAGCAGATCCTCCAGGCGGGCAACGCCGTCTCGGTGAACGCCGCTCGATGGATCGGCGAGCGCGTCATGGCGGTCCTCGCATGAGCCGCCCCCGGCCGCGCTCCGCACAGTCCGCCAGCGCCAAGGGCCCGGATCCGCCGGGCGTCCTGGACTGGGGCGACGGTCGGCACTGGTCTTCCACCGCCCTGCCCTGCCGCTACTGCGACACCCCCACCCACCTCCGGGACTCCAAGAGCAAGCCCGCACACAAGGCCTGCGCCGAACAGGCCCTCGCAACCCAGGCCGCCGACGCGGCCGCCGCCTACCAGAAGGAAGCACTGACCCCATGAACAAGCAGCAGCTCTCCGAGGCCGTGGCCGCCAGCCTCGGCACCAGCCACACGAAGGGCCGCGCCGCGGTCGAAGCGGTCCTCGACACCGTGACCCGCGCCCTGGCCGACGGCCACGCGGTGTCCGTCACCGGCTTCGGCACCTTCGAGCCCGTCGACACCCCGGCCCGCACCGCCCGGAACCCCCAGACCGGCGACCGCATGCAGCTCCCGGCCAGCCGGAAGGTCCGCTTCCGGCCCGGCGCGGCCCTGCGCGGCTACGTCACCGGCGAGCGCCCCATCCCTGCGGGCCGCGTCCACAAGGCCGGCAAGGGCTCCGCCTCGACCCAGGCCTGACCTGCCACACACCACCCCGCTCACCGCTGACAAGGAGAACCACCCCCGTGACCACCATGCACGTCGACCCCAACACCGGCGAGATCACCGACGAACCCAAGCCGATGCCGCTCGCCGAGCTGCTCATCAACCACATGAAGGGCCGCGCCCACGAGGTCGCCAGCACGGAGTTCCACCAGCTCGTCGCCGCCGTCACCGAGCACGGCAAGAAGGGCAAGCTCGTCGTCACCTTCAACGTCGAGCCATCCAAGGGCCACGTCGACGGCGACCCCCTGCACATCGGCATCGACAGCGTCCTGACCGCGCCGAAGGCCGCCGTCCCGCACGCCATCTATTTCGTCGACGGCGAGGGCAACCCCAGCCGCGAGGACCCCCGCCAGATCAGCCCCGGCCTGTTCCGCGACTCGGACGGCACACCGGAGTTCCGCCTGCCCGAAGACCGGCGGCCGACCGAGTTCCGCGGCTGACCATCCCCGTCCAACGACCGACCAACCACCAGGAGCACAGAGCAGTGACCGACACCCACGACGGCGCCCGGACCATCGTTGAGACCGCCCTCCTTGCCGCCGAGCCGAACGAGCTGAAGCCCGGCAAGGTCTACGCCTGGCTCACCCCCACCGGCGGGGTGCAAAAGATCGACCTGACCGGCGACGAGTACCGCGACACCCCGGCCCGCAAGACCGGCACCACCACCCTCCGCGACGCCGACAGCTTCATCGCCTACTACCAGAAGCACGCCGACGAGTCCTCGGAGGTGTACGCGGACGCCGAGCGGCTGACGGTCACCGCGGTCCTCGACGCCCACCAGGCCGGCGCCGACGGCGCCCGCTGGGGCAAGCACCGGGCGGTCCTGGCCCTGCGCAAGACCAAGGCCTGGGAGGCGTGGCTAGCCAACGACACCCGCATGATGGGCCAGAAGGACTTCGCCGCCTTCCTTGAGGACCACCTCGCCGAGCTCCTGGAGCCGACGGCCGCCGAGATGCTGGAGATCGCCCAGTCCATCGAGGGCACCACCAAGGCGCAGTTCCAGCACGGCCACCGGCTGCAGACCGGCGAGCGGCAGTTCGCGTACGTCGAGGAGACGTCAGCCACCGCGGGTAAGGGCCAGCTCACCATCCCGGAGACGTTCGTGATCGGGCTGGTGCCGTTCGACGGGTCGGCCGGGTACCGGCTGCGGGCCCGGTTCAAGTTCGAGATCAACCGGGATGGCCACCTGTCGCTCGGCTACAAGCTGGAGACCCCGGACGACACGCTGAAGACCGCGTTCGCCGATGTCACCACGGCCATCACCGAGGGCCTGGGCGTGCCCCTCCTCAACGGCACCCCTGCCTGACCTGCCCCCTGTGCAGCCCCGGGGCGGCCACGGCACCGGCCGCCCCGGGTCCTCCCCTCTTCCTTGCGCGACCAGAGAGAGACCCCTGTGAGCAACCGTCAGCAGTCGGACCGTATCCAGTCGGTGCGTACCGCGTGGGTCAACAGACTCCGCGCGGAGGTACTGCGGTACGGCTCGAAGGACCTGGCCGGCGTCGCCAGGGTCGGGGTCTGGCTCGCGTCGTTCGCCGACGCGGACGGCTCCAACGCTTTCCCCTCCAGGGAGACACTCGCGACCTTGTCGGGCGGCTCGAAGGAGACCGTCACCCGCGCCACGGCCGTCCTGGAGGCCGGGGGGATGCTGGCCAAGAGGCGCAGGCCGAACCAGTCCGCGGTGTACCAGCTGACGATGCCCGCCGGGCCGGTGGATTGGGCGTCCGTGCTGTACCTGTACACCGACAACCGGCAGCGCAGGGCGCGCGCCGCAGCGAAAGCCGCCGAGATGGAGGCCGTCCTCGCATCCGCCGGAGAAGCCCACCCGGAAGGCGTCCGCGGACGCTCTCCGGAAGGCGTCCCCGACGGGTGTTCCGGAAGGCGTCCGCGGACGCTCTCCGAAGACCCGGAAGGCGTCCGCGGAC
>NZ_LIQR01000389.1 GCF_001418575.1 Peterkaempfera griseoplana | reverse complement strand
CGCCCACCCCCACCAGGACTTCGCCTACGCCCGCAACCTGGCCGCCCTGGCCGACCACCCCGGGCTGCGCCTGCGGGCCGTCGGCCGCCTCGCCGCCACCGACCGCCCGGCGCTCCATCTGCTCGCCGCCGAAGTCGACGGCCACCGCGTCAACACGGGCCTCACCCCGCTGCCGTCTCTTGCGCGGCCCACCAGGCCGGTGCCCGCCGGTCCCCTCCCGGCTGCCGTCGTCGCGGACGTCGCGCCGACCCATCTGCTCCTTCGCCGCACCGAGCGTGCCCTGGTGTCCGGGCGCCGAGCGCTCCACCAGGACTCCTCCGCCGTCGCGGACTCCTCCCGCCTCCGCCAGGCCGCGCTGCCGACCGCGGCCCTGCTGCTCGACGAGATTCACGACGCCGCCCGCACCTCACCCCGCGACACCTTCGGCCGCAGCCACCCCGACGACCCGGCCCGCTTCGCCCGCGCCTGGCTGGCGGCGGTCTCCTACCTCTCGGCCTTCGCCGCCACCCGCTGCACGGACCTCTGGCTCGGAACGCAGTGACGTCCGGCCGACCACGTCCCGGGAGCCTTCCCCGGGGCAGCGCACGGGCGCGGACGAGCTGGTGCGTGCCCGGGGCTGACACCGCGCGCACAGCCGTTCGGCCGTCGCCATGGGCGGCCTCTGACGCGAGGGACGCCGGGGGTGCCGACCGAGGACCGGCCGCACCCACGCTCGGACCGCTGCACCGGGCGGGGGCGCGGCACGCTGCCAGAGGTGACGAACGGATCCGCCTCCAGTGGCGCCGTCCCCCTCCCGCCCGACTGCCACCGTCCGGCTCAGCGCCGCAGTTGCGCGGTGATCGTCGGGTCTGTGACGGCGGTGTCCCTGGCCAGCATGAGGGCCTTGCTGAGGATGACGGCGAGGGTCCGGTCGCCTTCGAAGGGCAGAGCCGGCGGCATGGTGCCGGGCTTGCCGTCACTGCCGGGGACGATGCACAGATAGGTGTCGTCCGGGGACATCAGGACGTTCCCGGACCCCAGGTGGATCCGGTAACTGCGCAGGTCGCCCCGTACGTGCAGATACCGGCCCTCGATGCTGCAGCGGTCGCCCACGGCCAGGCGGGGGAGCAGGCGGGAGAGGATCTCCGCCCGTCCGCGGGCGGTCTCGGAGAGTTCTCCGAAGCCGTACGACGTCCAGTACTCCCGAAAGCGCCCGTCGGGTCCGCCGTCGCTCCAGGTGGGGTCGTTCCCGACGCTGGTGACGCCGACGAACAGGTCGACGTCCCGCAGGACCTCGCTGAGCACCAGCGCCGGAACGGACTCCAGGGGCAGCGGCTCCACCCGGGCTTCGCCGCGTGCCACCCACTGGGCGTAGCGCCCGCCGCCACCGGCGTGGGCGTGGTTCGAGGGGGCGCCGACCGGATAGAAGCGCACCTGGTCGGTGTGCAGATACAGATAGCTCCCCGAGGAGGTCAGGTCCTGGTACGTGCCCCCGCTGGTGAAGCCGTCGACCCAGTACTCGGCCCTCAGCCCCCAGGCGGGCAGCTCCCGCACGGCGGGCGGGTAGCTGTCGTCCACGGCCAGGCGCAGCTTGTTGTGCCACCCACGCTGTGCGGCGAGGGCGTGGAACTGGTGCTGCTTGAGTATGTGTGCGGCAAAGCGGTTGGAGTACAGCCGAGTGCTCTCCTCCGCCGCCGTCAGCAGGTAGACCTCGCGGTGGGCCTGCCTGAAGGGCTGGATGACGCCGTACCGGTCCAGCCAGTCGCGCCAGGCGAGCACCTGGGCCGGGTCGCTGCCGACCGGATGCCACAACTCCACGGTTCCCTGTGGGGCGGTGGCCGGTTCGGCGGTGACGGTGTCGCCGGTGAGGTCGCGCAGTGCACCGTCCGCCCAGCAGCAGGCGGTTCCGTTCACGTTCCAGATCAGCCGCCGGGCGAGGGTGCCCACGAGCGGATGGTCCAGGAACTGCTCGCGCCAGGTGGTCACGGCCCAGGACCGCCGGGCGAGGAACTGGCGGTCCAGCCGGTCGGACTGTGCGGCGAGCATCTTCTCGATGTCCTTGGCGGCGCCCTTGAGTGCCCTCAGCTGCTCGGCGTGGCCGGTCCGTACGGCCTGGGGTGCCGACTTCACGACGCGTCCCGCGGCGGTGCGCCAGCTCCAGCGCACGGTGGTGCCGTGCACGGTCAGCTCGGCCTCGGCGTCGGCGCCGAACTTCTCGGCCCGGCGCCCGACCTCGCTGAGGCCGTAGGCCGGGACGGCCAGCTCCTCGACCTCCTCGCGGCTGAGACCGAGGGCGCGGGCCCGGGTGTCGAGCGCGGTGGTGATCTGTTTCAGCGTGGTCTTGTAGGTGACCCGTGCTGACAGGCGCGCGAGCTGGCCGAGGCCGTCCGGTCCGGGCAGGTGCGCGAGGGCGTGGACGGCTGCGTTGGCGACCTTCGGACTCGCCGGGCCGTGACCGGGCAGCTTCCGCAGCGCGCGCTCCGCCAGGCCGGCCAGGGCGCGGGCGCTCTCCGTGTCCGCCGGGAGCAGGACCAGCAGCGAGGCCAGGCCGCGCAGTGCGTCCGCGTTGTACGGGTCCCACTGGTGCGGGTCGGCGGTGCCGCCGTAGTCGAGCAGCAACGGCTGCGTCCGGGGCAGGCCCGCCAGCCGGAGCCACGACACCACCTCGGTGCGGACCTCCAGGGCGTCGAGTCCGTCGAGCAGTTGCCGTGCGGTGCGCTGCCACTTGGCCGAGGGTTTCGCCGTGGTCGCCGCGGCGGCGTGGGAGCACAGGGACCCCCAGGCCGGACCGGCTGTCGCGAGGTGGGCGAGCGCCCGGTCGGACCAGGGCTCGCCGGGGTTGAACGCGGGGTCGGGAAGCGCGGCGAGCAGCTCGCTCAGGTCGGCGTGCTGCCAGCTGTCCATCGAGGTGCGCCGGATCGTCGCGACGAACGCGGGGCTCAGCGAACGGCCACAGGCGATCTCCAGGTTGGCCAACTTCGCCAGCCGCGAGGCGTCGGGGACGGTGAAACTCTGCTCGGCCTGCTCCAGCCAGGCCCTGCGCCAGCGTGCCAGCTCTCCGAGCGGCAGACCGCGTGAGGTGATCGCGATCAGTGACGTCAGCGACTCGCACGGCCGCGGGGCGTGCCGGCTCACGCAGTCCAACCGGCTCACCAGGTATTCCACGACCAGACCTCGCTCGGAGGTGCTCAGCGCCTCGACGAAGTCGACCACCTCCGGCGCGTTCCCCTGCCAGTCGCCGTCGCACAGGGCGGCGATCCGCTCCAGCTGGGTCGCCACCGCCGAACGCTCCTTGCGTGCCCAGAGCCGGCGCACCTCGGCAAGGCGCTCCCGGCACTCCGTCCGGACCGGGCCCTCGCCCAGGAATGCGACGTCCACCTTCACCCTCCGACCAGGGGCACGAGCCTGAGGAACGCCATCGTGACGCCCGGTGTCAGCTCTATCTCCGCCTCCAGGTCCTCGACCTGGGACTCTCCCACCAGGACCAGGAAGCCGTTACGGCCGAACGCCTCCAGAGCCAGACGGCACTGCTCGTCGGCGTCGATCTCCCGCCGCTCCCGCACGCGGTAGCCGTTCAGGAGTCTCTCGGTGCCGGTCGGCTGCACAAGCCCGTGGAACACGTCCCCCGAGGCCGCGTTGTACCGCTCGACCTCATGACGTACCCGCCGGCAGATCAACTCCCGCAGCGGCAGCCGCTCCTCGGGGAGCGTCAGCTCCCAGGCGCCGACACGTCCGCCGGCTGTCGTCTCGTCGACGACGGTCACGTTCCCCATGCCCGGCATCGTAGGGAGCGCCACCGACAAGGGCTTCGCCCCCACCGTCCGTACTCGGCCCCTCCGTGCGGAGGGGGGAGGGCCGGAGACTCGGTGCACTCCCCAGCGCGGCCCCGACGCCGGACCCGGACATCGGGTGTCGGCTCTCCCGTCGACGTCCCCCACATTCGGACTGCGGGCGCTCCCCACGGCCGTGGATCGCGGCGCCCGTACGGGGCTCAGCCGTCGGCGAGGGCCCGGCGGATGCGGGCAAGTCCGAAGGCGAAGGCGTGTTCCGTGTCGCCGCCGAGGCGGAAGGCGCCGGCCAGTTCCATCTGGACGAAGCCGGTGGCCCAGGCGGTGACCAGCCGGGCCGCCGCCAGCGCATCGTCCTCGCCCACGAGTGCGCGGGAGGCGGCCAGCAGCGGCGCAGCCGCCTGCTGCAGGGCCTCGGGGGAGGCGAGGCCACCGAGCAGCAGCCGGACAGCCTGCGGGCGCTCGTGCGCGAACGCGCGGTAGCCGTAGGCGAGTTGTTCCAGCGAGCCGTCGGTGGCGCTGAGCCGCGCGTCCAGTGCCTCCAGTGCGTCCTGTGCCACGGCGGCAAGCAGCGCGGCGCGGTCGCGGACATGCTTGTAGAGGGAGGGGGCGCGCACCCCGACCCGGGCGGCGACGCCCTGCATGGTGAGACCGTCGGGGCCGTGCTCCTCCAGCAGGTCGCGCCCGGCGGCGACGATCCTCGGCAGGGAGGTCTTCTCCGGGGTCGGCATACGCGGCACCTCGCTCTTTCACGGGAAGGCTATTGACCTTAGCCATGATAGCTAAGTAGCGTAGGTATCGCATCGCCGAGACACCCCCAAATCCAGCCCGCTGTCCCGCAACGGAAGTGATCCCATGGAACTTGCTCCGCGCCTGCACCGGCTCGGCAACGATGTGGTGGCCTGCTACCTCCTCGACACCCCCGACGGCATCACGCTGATCGACGCCGGCCTCCCCGGCCACTGGGACGACCTCCAGCAGGAATTGCGCGCCCTCGGCAGGACCGCGGCCGACATCCGCGGCCTGGTCCTCACCCACGGCGACAGCGACCACATCGGCTTCGCCGAGCGGCTGCGCCGCGAGCACGGCGTCCCGGTGTACGTGCACAGCGCCGACGCGCATCGCGCGCGCACCGGCGAGAAGCCCAAGACCCCGACGGGCCCGATGCGGCCTCTCCCCACCCTCGGCTTCTTCTGGTACGGGCTGCGCAAGAACGCCCTGAAGGCCGAGTACGTGAAGGAGGTCACCGAGTTCTCCGACGGCGACGTGCTCCCGCTGCCGGGCAGCCCGGTCATCGTCGGCATGCCGGGCCACTCACCGGGCAGCGTCGCCGTCCACCTGCCGTCCGTGGAAGCGGTCTGCGTGGGCGACGCACTGACCACCCGTCATGTCCTCACCGGACGCACCGGGCCGCAGCCGGCCCCCTTCACCGACGAGCCGGCCGAGGCCTTGGCCTCGCTCGACCGCCTGGCCGAGCTCAAGGCCTCCTGGGTCCTCCCCGGCCACGGCGCCCCCTGGCACGGCACCCCCGCCGACCTCGCCGACGCGGTCCGCGCCGCGGCGCACTGAGCGCTCCCGCGCCCACGCGGCCCCAGCGGGGCGGGCAGGGGCGAAAACAGACCTGGGCTTCCTCGAGAACTCCGAGAAAGCCCAGGTCGAACCGTGTGCGCCGCCAGGGACTCGAACCCCGACCCGCTGTTTGAGAGCTGATATTTTTGCAAGTGTGCACCGGTACGCCTTGTCGCCGGTCGGTGGTGGTGAGTGCCGATGTGTGCAGGTTGTGGGCGGCGCGCAGTCCCAGCTCTGCCCGACGGCGCCGACCCGTAACGGGGACGCCGCTCCCACCGCGCTCCCACACCGAGCGACGCGGGCGGCCCGCGGACCGATGGGCGGTCCCCGGGCCGCCGCGTGTCAGCGGTGGTCGCCGTTCAGTCCGACACCCGCAGCCAGTCAAGGTCGAGACCGACGGCTGTCGCCCTGGTTGCGCTGGAGGATGAGCGGGCAGCCCGTTCCGCGGTGGCGCCTCCGGGGTCGGCTGGGCTTGCCGGGAGACGGGCGGTGTCGCGGTCGCGCCCTGCTGCGGCGGGCCGGTACGGTGCGGGAGCCGGCGCGGCCATGCGTGCGCGTTCCGGCGGTCAGCGGGCCGCGGGGAAGCCCAGGCCCGGACCGGCAGCCGTCCCGGCCGGGTCCGGCCAGTGGCTCGTGACGACCTTGCCGCGCGTGTAGAAGTGCACGGCCTCGCTGCCGTACATGCGGTGGTCGCCGAAGGCCGAGTCCTTCCAGCCGCCGAAGGAGTGGGAGCCCACCGGCACCGGCATCGGCACGTTCACGCCGACCATGCCGGCCTCGACCTCCAGCTGGAACCGCCGGGCCGCCCCGCCGTCGCGGGTGAAGATCGAGGCGGCGTTGCCGAACGGGGAGCCGTTGATGATGCGCATCGCCTCCTCGTAGGTGTCCGCGCGGAGCACGCACAGGACGGGGCCGAAGATCTCGTTCCGGTAGGCGTCCGAGTCGGTGCTCACCTTGTCGAGGATCGAGATGCCCATCCAGTGCCCGTTCTCGAGGCCCTCGACGGTGAAGGTCCTGCCGTCGAGCACCACCTCGGCTCCCTGGGCGGCCGCGCCCGCGACGTAGCCCGCGACCTCGTCGCGGTGTGCCCTGGTGACGAGCGGGCCCATCTCGGACGCCGGGTCGTTGCCCGGGCCGATCCTGACCCTGGCGGCCCGCTCGGCGATCCGGGACACCAGCGCGTCGCCCGCCGAGCCGACCGCGACCACCGCGGAGACCGCCATGCAGCGCTGGCCTGCGGAGCCGAAGGCCGCGGTCACGGCGGCGTCGGCGGCCGCGTCGAGATCGGCGTCGGGCAGCACCAGCATGTGGTTCTTCGCGCCGCCGAGGGCCTGAACACGCTTGCCGTTGGCGGAGGCCCTGCCGTAGACGTGGCGGGCGACCGGCGTGGAGCCCACGAACGACACGGCCGCCACGTCCGGGTGGTCGAGCAGCGCGTTCACTGCGACCTCGTCGCCCTGCACGATGTTGAGCACACCGTCGGGGACGCCGGCCTCGGCCGCGAGTCGCGCGAGGAGCAGGGAGGCGGAGGGGGCCTTGCTGCTGGGCTTGTGGACGAAGGTGTTCCCGCAGGCGATCGCCATGGGGAACATCCACATGCTGATCATTGCCGGGAAGTTGAACGGTGAGATGCCGACGATCACGCCGAGAGGCTGGCGGAGCGACGCCACGTCGATGTGGCTCGACGTCTCCGTGGACGTGTCGCCCTTGAGCGCCATGCCGAGCCCGCAGGCCAGTTCGACGATCTCCAGACCCCGCGCCACCTCGGCCAGCGCGTCCGTGTGGACCTTGCCCTGCTCGGCGGTGATCAGCGCGGCGAGGTCGTCGCGGTGCTCGTCCAGCAGCCGGCGGTAGCGGAAGATGATCGCGGTGCGTTGCGCCAGCGAGGTGGTGCGCCAGGTGGCGTAGGCCTCCTTCGCCGCGGCGACCGCGGCGTCGACCTCGTCGGCGCCGGCCATCGCGACCTGTGCGGTGACCTCTCCGGTCGCGGGGTCGGTCACGGGGCCCCAGGTGCCGGAGGCGCCCGTGGCGTCTCCGAAGGGCCTGCCACCGATCCAGTGGGTGACGGTCTTCATCGGCGGAACTCCTTCAGGGGTGACGGCGGCGGGCTGCGAGGTTCGTGTCCTTGCGCATCGGGCCTCGGCCGCGGCCGGACGGGCCGCACTCGCGGCCATCGGCGTGTCCGCACCACGTCTCCGTGGGCGGCGCTGATGGGTCCGAACGTAGTGTTCGGATCTCCGCGTCGAGGCCGCTGAGGGGCTCGCGGCCCGAAGTGCACCCGGCAGGTCGCACTCTGTCGTGGTGCGGATCACTCGCCCGTCGAGCGTGCCGCGTTCGCCGTGGGATCGACGGGCAGCGGATTTCCGGCCTGACCTGCGGTTTTGCGGTGCAGGAGGGGTCGGTGGCCGAAATCGGCGCCCACTCCCGAACCCCTCGACGCCGAGGGACCGGGAGCGGTACGGCGCCGTCTGGTGCCGAACCCTGCAGCGCCGCATTTTTTCGCAAAGTGGCAGGTCAGAAGCTGCGCGGGGGTACTGGCGGGCCCGCGTGGGGGAGGCGGCCCGGCGGTGCGCCGCGATGGGGACCTTTGACCGTCGTCGACCGGTCGTCTACTTTGTAGTAGACCGACCGGCTAGTGGTCGGGCCATCCCCCACACACCCCCATCGAGAGGGCCACCATGAGCACGCAGGGTCAGAAGGTCGCAGTCATCACCGGTGCGTCTCAGGGCATCGGCGCCGGACTGGTCGAGGGCTACCGCAGGCTCGGCTACGCGGTCGTTGCGACCTCGCGCACGATCCCCGCGTCGCAGGACGAAGGCGTCCTCACCGTCCAGGGCGACATCTCCGACCCGGCCACCGCCGAGCGTGTCATCGCTGCGGGCGTGGAGCGGTTCGGCCGGATCGACACCCTGGTCAACAACGCCGGCATCTTCATCGCCAACGCGTTCACCGACTACACGCAGGACGACTTCGCCGCGGCGATCGGTATCAACGTGGCCGGCTTCTTCCGGATCACCCAGCTCGCGATCCCGCACATGCTCGCCCAGGGCGGCGGTCACATCGTGAACATCACCACCAGCCTGGTCGACAACGCCAACTCCAACGTGCCCTCGGTGCTCGCCTCCCTGACCAAGGGCGGCCTGCAGTCCGCCAGCAAGTCCCTGGCCATCGAGTACGCCGCCCGCGGCATCCGGTCCAACGCCGTAGCCCCGGGCGTCATCAAGACCCCCATGCACCCCGTGGAGTACCACGAGACCTACGCCGGCCTGCACCCGCTCGGCCGGATGGGCGAGGTGAGCGACATCGTCGGCGCGGTCCTCTACCTGGAGAACGCCTCGTTCGTCACCGGCGAGATCCTCTACGTCGACGGTGGCCAGAGCGCCGGTCACTGACGCGTCGGCACACCTGCCGCCCCGGCCCCCGGGTCGGCCGTACGACCTCCGGCATGGCGCTGCCGACGTACTGAGCGCGTGACCGTGCACCCGCCATGTCCGGAGAGGCGACCCGGCCCTTCCCGCTGCTGCGGGAAGGGCCGGTGCCGAAGCGTTCTGATGGTGCGCCGCCATCGGCTCGTATCGTGAACCCGCCGATCAGGGCGGTCACGGGGCGCAGGAGGGCGGGCGGATGCCCGCCCTCCTGCCGTCCCGGTCACTTGACGGAGGCCGGCCCCACCGCCTTCCCCTGTCCCTTGGGCGCCGTGCCCATCTGGAGCGGGTCCGAGACGGACTTCACCGTCATGCTCGGGAACTCAGCTCCGTACCCGACCGTGTTGAGCGCGACGACCCGGTAGACGTAGGAGGTCTTCACCGAGGCCGCCGGGTCGGAGAAGGTGCGGGTCCCGTGGGTGTTGGGCTGGCCCAATGGTCGGTGCTCGCCACCCTGCCCGCCCCGGGGATGCTGTGACGATCACAGTCCTCATCGCCGACGATCAGGCGATGGTCCGCAACGGACTGCGCCTGATCCTCGAGGACCAGCCCGACATCACCGTCATCGCCGAGGCGTCGGACGGTGCCGAGGCCGTCGCCCTGGCCCGGCGCCTGCGCCCGGACGTATGCCTCGTGGACATCCGGATGCCCCGCCTTGACGGCTTGGAGGTCACCCGTGCTCTCGCGGGCCCCGAGGTCACCGACCCGCTCCAGGTCGTCATCGTCACCACCTTCGACCTTGACGAGTACGTCTACGGGGCACTGCGGGGTGGAGCCATCGGTTTCATCCTCAAGCATGCCGGCCCCACCCTGCTCGTCGAAGCCGTCCGGGCCGCCGACGCGGGAGACGCCTTGATCTCCCCATCGATCACCGTACGGCTTCTCAAGCATCTTGCTTCCGTGAGGACTCCGGCCGTTGCTGAGGCGGCGGCCCGGCTCTCGGAGCGAGAAACCGAGGTCGTTCGGGCCATCGCCAGGGGACGTACCAACCAGGAGATCGCCACCGAGAACCCGCCGACGATCAGCCTGCCCGCTGACCGCAATCGCCCCAGCAGCCGAGGAAACGCCGAGCGTGCCGAGGGCGTCCACGTTCGGTTCGCCCGGCCGTTCGGCTGAACCCCGGTGGAGCCGACAGCCGCGATTGATCTACCTACTTGTCACCAGGATCTTGCCTGGTCCGGTTTCGTGATCAGGAGGGTGTTGCCCTCCCGGAGGCCCCAACGTCAGGTCGGATTCCCGCCAGCTTCTGGCGCTGGTGCCAGCAATGCTCATCGTCATGAACCGACTTGAAGGAAACGTTGCGGTGATCACGGGCGGCAGCCGGGGCATCGGTGCCGCTGTTGCGCTCCGGCTGGCCGAAGAAGGCGCCGACGTCGTCCTGACCTATGAGAACAGCGCGGAACGCGCCAGCGATGTGGTGGAGCAGATCAAGGCCAGAGGGCGGCGGGCACTGGCCATCCGGGCCGACAGCGCCATCCCTGAGGCGCTCACCGCCGCGGTGGACGAGGCCGCCGCGATGTTCGGCAGACTCGACATCCTGGTCAATAACGCCGGGGTCTTCCTCGTCGGCCCACTCGAAGACCTGGAGCCGGCAGAGATCGATCGCACGCTGGCGGTGAACGTGCGGGCACCGTTCGCAGCGTCCCAGGCGGCAGTGCGTCACATGGGTCAGGGCGGCCGCATCATCAGCATCGGCAGCAACGTCGCCGAGCGTGCGGTCTTCCCCGGACTGGCGCTGTACTCGATGAGCAAGACGGCTCTGGTCGGAATGACGAAGGGCCTGGCCCGAGAACTCGGTCCCCGTGGAGTCACCGTCAATCTGGTGCATCCCGGCCCCACCGACACAGAGACCAACCCCGCTGACGGGCCGAACGCCGAGGTGATCGCCGGCTTCACGGCTGTAGGCCGCTATGCGGAAGCGGCCGAGATCGCGGCCACCGTCGCCCACCTGGCAAGTGCGGACGGCTCGTACATCACCGGCGCCTCGATCCATGTCGACGGCGGCTTCACCGCCTGACACGGGAGCTCGCCTTCGCGACCACGCCGAGGCCCAGACGGCAAGAGGGACGGCCATCGCGTGATCATCGGGGGTTGTGTGGACTCCTGAAGATCGTGTGGTGGCCCGAGGCCATACCGTAGACCCTGGCTGCCGGCGGGCGATGTTCGACCAGGTCATGGCCCGGATTGCGGGCAGGTTCGGGCGAGTTGAGCCCCGGGCCGCGGCCCGCGCTTAGATGCGCATTGCTTGCGGGCCGGGCTGGGTGGACACCGGTCTGGTCTTCACCGAGGCCGACGGCACTCCGCTGCACCTGGCGCAGGTCACCGACCAGTTCCAGCGTCTGATCAGGGAAGCCGACCTGCCGCAGCCGATCCGGCTTCACGGGGTGCGGCACGGGGTAGCGACGCACGCGCTCGCGGCAGGGGTGGACGCGCGGGTGGTGAAGGAGATGCTGGGCCACTCATCCTCCACGTTCACCCGGGACACCTACCAGTCGGTGGTGGACGAGGTGAAGCACCAGGCCGCCGCAGCCCTCGCGGGCGTGTTCAACCGGGCGGGGGCACGGGTCTGAAGCGGCCGTCAGGAAGGGTGACGTGGGCGGTGGCGATGTAGCGATCTTGTACCCGCGCTCCCGCCACGCTCCCACCAGGGGAACGAAAATGACCTGGGCTTCCTCGATAACTCCGAGGAAGCCCAGGGCGAACCGTGTGCGCCGCCAGGGACTCGAACCCCGAACCCGCTGATTAAGAGTCAGCTGCTCTGCCAGTTGAGCTAGCGGCGCCTGTTCGGCGGATAAATAGTACCTGAGCTGGGAGGGTGGTCCCGGTGTGCCCGGGCCGGTCAGCTGCTGGCGGCTGCCTCGTCGGAGCTGATGACTCTGCGGACGGCGGCCGCGATCGGGGTGGCACGGGCGAGTTCATGGATGCGTCTGCGGGTCGGACGGCCGTCCGGGCCGCGGAAGAGGCGGCGGTCCAGGCCCACCGTGCCGGCCAGTGCGGCCAGCTGGAGGTCGCGGTCCGAAGGCCCGGCGGGGCCGGTGGCGGACAGGGCTCGCAGGATGCGGTCCGCGCCGGCCTTGGGCCAGCCGGGCAGCGTCGCGGTGTATGTCGTGGCGGGCAGGATCCCCAGGATGCGGCGCCGCCGGACGGTGAGCAGACCGCGGGCCGTCAGGGCATCGAGGTACGCCCGGTCGACGCGGGCGGAGGCCCGGCGGACCCAGCGCTCCAGGCCCAGGTGCCGCGGCCGTTTGCCGGTTGCGGCGAGTTCGGCCAGCACCCGGTCGGCGACCGGGTCGCCGACCGGCAGCGGCCGGACCTCGGTGATGCTCCGGCCCTGCACGGTGAGGGCGCCGGCGGTGAGCAGTTCGGCGAGGACGGCTCCGCCCAGCGCGCGGTTGAAGTGGTGAGGCCGGCGCAGCTGCCCCGACTCGGGGTCGGCGCAGAGCAGCAGCAGCTCCTCGGGCAGGGTCACCGGCGGGTGGTCGTACATCGTCCTCGCCTCCTCCTCGGGCGGTGGGCGCCCCGTACACGCAGGCACGCAGGAGGAGGGGGCCGCGGTTGCACGGCCGCCCACCGCGGCTATGCGCGGGTGCCGGCGGACAGCGGGTCGGCGCTGGGGCGCCAGGGGCGGCAGAAGGACAGGAAGGCGACGGCCGCCAACAGGGCCATGCCGAGCATGGTGGCGGCCATCGGCAGTGCGCTGCCGCCGCTGCCGAGCCCGGCGAGGGCGGGGGAGGCCGCGCCGACCGTGAACTGGACGGTGCCCAGCAGCGCCGAGCCGCTTCCGGCGGCGTGCGGGGTCCGCTGCAGCGACAGGGCGGTGGTGGTCGGGGTGACCAGGCCGAGGCCGGCCGCGGTGCCGAAGAGGCAGGCGGCGATCCAGGGCAGCCCGGCGTCGGTCAGGGTGACCAGCAGGACCAGGGTCAGAGCCGCGCAGGCCATCACCGCCAGGCCCAGCAGCAGCACCCGGTGGGCCCGGAAGCGGCCCAGCAGCACCTTGCCGTTGAGCTGGCTCACGGCCACCAGTCCCACCGAGTTGAGGCCGAAGAGCAGGCTGTAGGTCTGCGGCGAGGCCCCGTACACCTGCTGGATGGCGAAGGACGACCCGGAGACATAGGCGAACAGCGAGGCGAAGCCGAAGGAGCCGCTGAGCACATAGCCCGTGAAGGGCCGGTCCCGCAGCAGGTCCCGCATGGTGCGCAGGGTGTGGGCGAGGCCGCCGCTGTGGCGGCGCGCCGGGGGCAGCGTCTCCTGCAGCAGCCGTGCCGCGGCGAGGAGGATC
>NZ_LIQR01000388.1 GCF_001418575.1 Peterkaempfera griseoplana | reverse complement strand
CCGGACTCGTCCCTGGCGGCCAGCGCCTGCTCCCAGGACGCCGGGTTGCCGATCCGGATCGCGGTGGCGATGGTCTGCGGCTTCAGCACCGGGGCGCCGTCCACGATGGGCGCGGAGCCGGACGCCTGGAAGCCCCACATCCGCGGCCTGCGGGTGGCGAGTCCGTCGGCGGCGTACTCGCGGTAGCCGCGCCAGTAGGCGGTGATGTTGCCCGCGTTGCCCACCGGCAGCACATGGATGTCCGGGGCGTCGCCGAGCGCGTCAACGATCTCGAACGAGGCGGTCTTCTGGCCCTCGATCCGGGACGGGTTCACCGAGTTCACCAGGGCCACCGGGTACTTCTCGGAGAGGCCTCGGGCGAGGGTGAGGCAGTCGTCGAAGTTGCCGTCGACCTGGAGGATCCGGGCGCCGTGCACCAGCGCCTGCCCCATCTTGCCCAGCGCGATCTTGCCCTGCGGGACCAGCACCGCGCACACCATGCCCGCCCGCACCGCGTAGGCGGCCGCGGAGGCGGAGGTGTTGCCGGTGGAGGCGCAGATGACCGCCTGCGCGCCCTGCTCCTTGGCGTGCGAGATGGCCATGGTCATACCGCGGTCCTTGAAGGACCCGGTCGGGTTGGCGCCCTCGACCTTGAGGAAGACATCGCAACCGGTCCGCTCGGAGAGGAGCGGCGCCGGGACGAGCGGCGTGCCGCCCTCGAGCAGGGTGACCACCGGGGTGGCATCGGTGACCGGCAGGCGGTCCCGGTACTCCTCGATGAGTCCCCGCCACTGGTGGGTGTGGCGCCGGGGGCTGTCGACGACGGCGTTCATGCTGCTCTCCTACTCCCCTTCGACCCGCATGATGCTGGCCACATCGCGCACGCTGTCCAGCGCGCGGAGCTTGTCGACCGTCGCCGACAGGGCGGCGTCGGTGGCGCGGTGGGTGACCACCACGAGCGAGGCGTCACCGTCGCGTCCCTGCTGGCGGACGGTGTCGATGGAGACACCGTGCTCGGCGAAGACGGTGGCGACCTGGGCTAGCACACCGGCCCGGTCGGCCACGTCCAGACTGACGTGGTAGCGGGTGACGACATCGCCCATCGGCCGGGCCGGCAGTTCGGCGTAGGCCGACTCACCCGGCCCGGTGGACTCGGCGATCTTGTTGCGGCAGACCGCGACCAGGTCGCCCAGGACGGCGCTGGCGGTCGGCGAGCCGCCGGCACCCGGTCCGTAGAACATCAGCCGGCCGGCCGCCTCGGCCTCCACGAAGACCGCGTTGTACGCCTCCCGGACGGAGGCCAGCGGGTGGCTCAGCGGGATCATCGCGGGGTGGACCCGGGCCGTGACGGAGCGGCCGTCGCGGGCGCGCTCGCAGATGGCGAGCAGCTTCACCACACAGCCCATCTCCTTGGCACTGCGGATGTCGGCGGCGGTGACCTCGGTGATGCCCTCGCGGTAGACCTCGGCCGCGGTGACCCGGGTGTGGAAGGCGATCCCGGCCAGGATCGCGGCCTTGGCCGCGGCGTCGAACCCCTCCACGTCGGCGGTGGGGTCGGCCTCCGCGTAGCCGAGCGCGGTGGCCTCCTCCAGCGCCTCCGAGTAGCCGGCGCCGGAGGAGTCCATCTTGTCGAGGATGAAGTTGGTGGTGCCGTTGACGATCCCCAGCACACGGTTGACCTTGTCGCCGGCCAGGGACTCGCGCAGCGGGCGGATCAGCGGGATGGCGCCGGCCACCGCGGCCTCGTAGTAGAGGTCGACCCCGGCACCGGAGGCCGCGGCGTGCAGTGCCGCGCCGTCCTGGGCCAGCAGGGCCTTGTTGGCGGAGACCACCGAGGCGCCGTGCTCGAAGGCTGAGACGATCAGTCCACGGGCGGGCTCGATCCCGCCGATGACCTCCACCACCACATCGATGTCACCGCGTTTGACCAGCTCCGCGGCGTCGGTGGTGACCAGGTGCTCGGGTACCCCGGGACGCGGACGGCCGGCCCGGCGCACCGCCACGCCGGCGAGCTCCACCGGCGCGCCGATGCGCGCGGCGAGGTCGGCGGCGTGCGTCGTCATGATGCGCGCCACCTCGGAGCCGACCACTCCACAGCCCAGCAGCGCCACCTTCAGCGGCCGCGTACGCATCATCCGACTCCGCTCTCGTCATCCGTCGTCGTGCTTGTCCGTCGTGCTTGTCCGTCGTGTTGCCCGTGGTGCCCGGGAGACGCACTCCCGTCCCAGTCTCATGGAGTTCGGGACCGGATCTCCGCCCGTTCCACGATCTGAGACCAAGATTTCATCAACCGATATCGAGCCGCAGAAGATCCTCTTCCGTCTCCCGCCGCAGTACGGCCCTCGCCCGGCCGTCCCGCACCGCCACCACCGGGGGCCGCAGCGCGTGGTTGTAGTTGCTGGCCATCGAGCGGCAGTAGGCACCCGTCGCGGGGACCGCGATCAGGTCGCCGGGTGCCAGGTCGGCGGGCAGGAAGGCGTCCCTGACCACGATGTCGCCGGACTCGCAGTGCTTGCCCACCACCCGGCTCAGCATCGGCTCGGCCTCCGAGGAGCGGGAGACCAGCGCCACCGAGTACTCGGCGTCGTAGAGCGCGGTGCGGATGTTGTCCGACATGCCGCCGTCCACGCTGACATAGGTCCGCAGGCCCTCCAGCGGCTTGACGGTGCCCACCTCGTAGAGGGTGAAGGTGGTGGGGCCGGCGATGGCCCGGCCGGGCTCCACCGACAGCCGGGGGGCGCGCAGACCGGCGGCCGCACACTCCCGGCGCACGATCTCCTTGAGCGCCGCCGCGATCGCCGCGGGCTCGCTGGGGTCGTCGTCACTGGTGTACGCGATGCCGAGGCCGCCGCCCAGGTCGATCTCCGGCAGCTCCACGCCGTGCTCGTCACGGATGTCGCTCAGCAGGCCCACCACCCGGCGGGCGGCCACCTCGAAGCCCGCGGTGTCGAAGATCTGCGAGCCGATGTGCGAGTGGATGCCGACCAGCTCCAGGCTGTCCAGCTTGAGCACCCTCCGGACCGCCTCCGCCGCCGCGCCGCCGCTGAGGGAGAGGCCGAACTTCTGGTCCTCGTGCGCCGTGGCGATGAACTCATGGGTGTGCGCCTCCACCCCCACCGTCACCCTGACCAGCACCTTGGGGCGCACGCCCTGCTCGTCCGCGATGAAGGCGAGCCGGGCGATCTCCTCGAAGGAGTCCACCACGATGTGGCCGACACCGGCTCCCACCGCCTGCTCCAGCTCATGGGCGGACTTGTTGTTGCCGTGGAAGGCGATCCGCTCGACGGGCATCCCCGCCGAGAGCGCCACGGCCAGCTCCCCGCCGCTGCACACGTCCAGGCCCAGGCCCTCCTCGTGCAGCCAGCGGACCACCGCCCGGCAGAGGAACGCCTTGCCCGCGTAGAAGACGTCGGCGTCCGCGCCGAACGCCTCCTTCCAGGCGCGGGCGCGGGCCCGGAAGTCGTCCTCGTCCAGGATGTAGGCGGGCGTGCCGAACTCCTCCGCGAGGGTCCGCACATCGACCCCGCCGACGGTGGCGGCGCCCCCCATCGGCCCGCGGGAGACGGTGCGCGCCCACACCTTGGAGTCGAGCGCATTGAGGTCGGCGGGCGGGGCTGCGTAGTGGCCCTCCGGCAGCACATCGCCGTGGCGGGGGCCCGCGGGGTGGGCGGAGCGGCTCATGGTGCTGGTCTCTCCTTGGACTCGGACATCTCGGAACTCTGACGTCTAGGCCGCGGACACCGTGCTGCGGCCGCCGGATGGTCTCCCTGTGCAGAGGGGCGGCGGGGTGAGATCACCGCCGCCGCCCCTCCACCGTCATCGCCGGCGTTCGCCTGCGGCGGTCACATGCGCTCCGGCGCCGAGACGCCGAGCAGACCAAGGCCGTTGACGATCACCGTACGGGTCGCGTCGGCCAGCCAGAGGCGGGCGCGCGTGAGGTCGGTGGCCTCCTCGTCGCCGCGCGGCAGGATCCGGCAGTTGTCGTAGAAGCGGTGGTACTCGCCGGCCAGCTGCTCCAGGTAGCGGGCCACCCGGTGGGGCTCGCGCAGCTCGGCCGCCGAGGCGACCACCTGGGGGAACTCGCCCAGCTTGCCCAGCAGCGCGTTCTCCCAGGGGCTGTCCAGCAGCTCCGGCCGGAAGTCCTCGGCCGCGCCCTTGTCGATGCCCAGCTGGGCGGCGTTGCGGGCGACCGAGCACATCCGGGAGTGCGCGTACTGCACGTAGTAGACGTGGTTCTCGTTGGAGGTGCTGGTGAGCACGTCGATGTCGAGGGTGAGCGTGGAGTCGGTGGAGGAGCGTGCCAGCGAGTAGCGGGCGGCGTCCACACCGATCCAGTCGACCACGTCGTCGATGGTGATGATGTTGCCGGCCCGCTTGGACATGCGGACCTCCTCACCAGCCCTGATCATCTTCACGAACTGGCCGATCAGGACCTCGATGTTCAGCTCGGGGTCGTCGCCGGCGCAGGCCGCGATCGCCTTGAGACGGCCCACGTAGCCGTGGTGGTCCGCCCCCAGCATGTAGACGTTGACCGCGTTGCCGCGGTCCCGCTTGGAGAGGTAGTAGGCGGCGTCGGAGGCGAAGTAGGTGGTGTCGCCGTCCGCCTTGACCAGGACCCGGTCCTTGTCGTCGCCGAAGTCGGTGGTGCGCAGCCAGATGGCGCCGTCCCGGTCGAAGACGTGACCCTGCTCGCGCAGCCGCTCGATGGCCTGGCCCACGGCGCCGGAGTCATGGAGCGACTTCTCGGAGAACCAGACGTCGAAGTGGACGCCGAACTCCTCCATGGAGCGCTTGATCTCGTCCACCATCAGCGTCAGACCGGCGCTGCGGAAGACCTCCAGCTGCTCCGCCTCGGGCAGGTCGAGCACGCCGGGGTGGCCGTCCACGATCTGCTTGGCGATGTCGACGATGTACGCGCCGACATAGCCGTCCTCCGGGACGGGCCGGCCGTTGGCCGCCGCCTGGAGGGAGGCGCCGAACTTGGAGATCTGCACTCCGGCGTCGTTGATGTAGTACTCGGTGGTCACCTCGGCGCCGGTCGCCCGCAGGATCCGGCCCAGCGAGTCGCCGACGGCGGCCCAGCGGACACCGCCGATGTGGATCGGGCCGGTGGGGTTGGCGGAGACGAACTCCAGGTTGATCCGCAGCCCCCGGAGGGCCTCGTTGCGGCCGTACGCCTCACCCGCCTCCACCACGGTGCGGGCCAGGGCGCCCTGGCTCGCCGCGTCCAGCGTGATGTTGAGGAACCCGGGGCCGGCGATCTCCACCTTGGCGACACCCGGGAACTCCTGGAGGCGGGCGGAGAGCAGCTCCGCCACCTGTCGCGGCGGCCTCCCGGCCGGTTTGGCGAGCTGGAGCGCCACATTGGTGGCGTAGTCTCCGTGGTCCTTGTTCTTGGGCCGCTCGACGGTCACCTGCTCGGGCACGGCGACGGTCAGCTCGCCTGCCTCTACGACGGCGCGAACCGCGGACAGCACTGCCTGGGAAAGCTCTGCGGGTGTCACGGTGCAAGCCTAGGCGAGAGGGGGGTGTGGACCGCCATCGGGTTTCAGGGGTGAGACGGGGCGCGCCGCCCGCGCCCGGTCTGCCGGGTCCGTCACGATTTCCCGGCGGTCCGCCTGATCCGCCCGATTTTGAAGCCGCTTCGCACCCACCCGGGGCGCACCCCCGGAGCCCCGAGGGCCCGCCGGGACGCCCCTAGTCCGTTCGCGGAGAGCGGAACATCCGGCCGGGTCGGCTCAGCCCCAGGCGCACACC
>NZ_LIQR01000387.1 GCF_001418575.1 Peterkaempfera griseoplana | reverse complement strand
GTACCGGATCGTGCAGGAGGCCCTCACCAACGCCGTGCGCCACGCCGGTGGGACCCGGGTGCGGGTCGGGGTCGCCGTCGACGGCGCGGTGCTGCGGATCGATGTCATGGACGACGGCCCCTGCGCCGATGAGGAGCCGGAGCCGGCTGCGCCGGGCGGGCGGTGGCGGCCCTGGCGGGCGTCGGCTCCCAGGCCTGCCGCCCGGGCCGGTGCGTCCCCGGCCGGGTACGGCGCCGGGTACGGCCTGGTCGGCATGCGTGAGCGGGTACGCAGTGTCGGCGGCACCCTCTCCGCCGGCCCGCGCCCGGAGGGCGGATTCGCGGTGGCGGCCGTCCTGCCCCTGACGGGAGGGCCGCAGTGATCCGCGTCCTGCTCGCCGACGACCAGATGCTGGTCCGTGAGGCCTTTGCGATGCTGGTCTCGTCCGCCCCCGACATGACGGTGGTCGGCCACGCCGCGACGGGCCACGAGGCTGTGGAGCGCGCCCGCAGCGCCCGCGCCGACGTCATCGTGATGGACATCCGCATGCCGGGCCTGGACGGTATCGAGGCCACCCGGCTGATCGCCGCGGACGAGGATCTGGCCGGGGTCCGCATCCTGGTTCTGACCACGTACGACACCGACGACCATGTGATCTCCGCGCTGCGTGCCGGTGCCAGCGGCTTCCTGGTGAAGGACTGCCGCCCGGCCGAACTCCTCGACGCCGTCCGGACGGTGGCCGCCGGGGAGGCTCTGCTCTCCCCAGGGCCGACCGCCCGCCTCATCGCCCGTGTCCTGCGCCTTCCCGAGGGTCCCCCGCCCGGTGCACCGGCCCCTACGAGCCTCGCCGCCCTCTCCGAACGCGAGCGCCAGGTCCTCACCCTCGTCGCCCGCGGGCTCAACAACACCGAGGCCGCCGAGGCGCTGGGGCTCAGCCCGCTCACCACCAAGACGCACGTCAGTCGCATCATGGGCAAACTGGGCGCTCGGGACCGGGCCCAACTGGTCATCGCAGCCTACGAGTCGGGCCTGGTCGCCCCCGGCGGGCGGGGCGGGACGCAGCTGTGAACGCCCGCCCGGCCGCGTACCGCCGAAGGGCGGGGGCCGCGGACAGCATCTGATGCTCCGTCATGGGTTGGCGGTCTCGGACGCGGGTCAGGCCGGGGCGCGGGGCGGCAACTCGCAGCGCCGGCCCGGCCGCTACGATCCAGCCGCCCCGGTCCCCGCGCCGGCCGGGCGGGTCAGGCCCGGAAGGCCGTGCGCACCACGCCTCCGACGACGGCACACCAGGTGTCCACGTCCACCTTGCCGTCGGGGACCAGCCCATGCAGCCGCTGCATCGCCTGGACGGCCTTCATGGTGGCGTGGTCGTAGCTGCCCGTCTGGACGACGTCGGTGTGGCCCTTGCGGATCAGCATCTCCTGGAGCGCCTGGACGGGCAGGCCCGCGGCGTCCTTGGCGAGGGTGGGGACGAGTGCTTCCCAGGTCGCGCGGTCGAAGGTGCAGTCCGGGTCGACCGGTATGCCGTTGCGTGCCTGGAAGTCGCCCACCACCGGGTTCATGTCGGTGCCGAAGACCCCGGTGGGTGCCAGGGCGTAGCCGAGGTCGGCGAGCAGGTACTGGGCCACCTTGACCACCGGGCCGTCGACGAAGCGCCAGATGTCCGGCCAGCGGCGCTCGGGTATCGCGCTGCTGGGCGTGCCCAGGGCCTTCAGCACGCGGGTCCGGATCACGGGGAACTGGGCGTAGAAGGCGATGCCGGGGCAGTCGGTCTCGCGGAAGTCCCAGTGGCCGAAGATGTCCCAGGCGTTGAGGCGGAACTTGGTGCAGACGGCGGTGCAGAGCCGGACGAGGGAGTCGAGGAGGGCGTCGGGCGGGGTCTCGGTGATGTAGGTGCCCTCGTTCTCTATGCCGATCGCATTGCCGTTCTCGCCCGGGCAGTGCGCCGAGATCACCTGGTGCTGCCCGGCCTCCAGGGTCTCCAGGCTTCGGTGACGCCCCTCCAGGACGTACCCGCCGCGGCTCACCGTGAAGTGCTGGCCCGTGTCGGCCCAGCCGTTGGTGTCCATGTGCAGGTTCTGGCAGTCCCGAGCCAGTTGGAGGGCGTGCTCGCGGGAGTAGTCGGTGACGTTGGGGAACGCCATGTGATGCAGGATGATCTTGTTGGTGGTGTTTCCGGTGATCTGGACGGGGCTCGCCGGCGGCCTCGCGCCCCAGCTGTCGCAGTCGATGATCCAGGGGAACTCTGCCGACGGCGCCGCCTCCGCCGCCGAGGGGAAGGCCATCTGGGCGCCGACCACTGCGGCGACCGCCCCTCCCATGCCGAGCCTCAACAGCGTACGGCGGTCGACCTCGTGCTCCGGCACGGCCATGGTGAGCCCCCAGCGGTTTCGGAAGTTTTTTTCGTCAACTGACGACAGCGTGAGAATAAATGACAGATACTCACCGAGCCAGGGCTTGTACTGAACATTTCCAACGGCCCGTCGACTGCGGGCGGCGTGGCAGTGTCCGTCGACGGGCCGATCAGCACCCCACCCCCGAAGGGCCCTCCTTGGCACGGCACGGACCGGAGCCCTCGGCTTGGCCCCGCACCGGCAGCGCATCCGGAGTTCCGTCCGCCTGCTCACTCCTGACGGAGCGACTCCTCTGGCGGCAGTAGCGCAGAGTCAGGTGCGCCCTGCGGTTCTGGGCTGCACAGGGTGTTGCTGCGTGAAGGTTGAGCCCCGGGGCCAGGTCTCGCCGCGCCTCGGCGATCCCGAGGGCCCGCGGCGGCGCCGCCCTGGAACGGGCGGCGAAACCACATCCACCGCGGGGGCGGACGCGGCGGCCGGAATCCTCCTCAGCGGCGGGCGCGGGAACGGGTGGGCGGGGCTATGCGGACCCGCTTCTCCACGGGCGCGCGCTCGATGTCGTCGAGCTGGGCGACAATGGTGCTGCGCAGCTCGTCGTCGTCCTGGAACGAGTGGTCATTGAAGAGGGTGTAACCCGTCCACATCAGGTTGGCGCAGACCCTCGCCGGCACCCGGCCGGTCTGGGCGCCCATCCCGACCAGCGCCACCGAGCGGATGGAGCCCGGTGCCCTGTCGTTCTGCTGATGGATCGCCTGGAAGGCGGCGGCGCAAGCCAGGGCCACGTTCAGGGTCTCGCTGACATTCTGCGAGGACGTCTCCATCGTCGGGGTGGAGATCAGGAACCTCGGCTTGACCGCACCCGAGGGAACGCACACCGCGCTGCCCACCGGGAGCGAACCTGCGAACCGGCTGCGGATCGCCCGCTGCACCCGCAGCTGGATGCCCGCGCCGAGATACCGCTTGACGGCCGCATCCACCCCGCCGTCCATCCGCCCACGGGAGTTGGTGGGGCTGACCCAGGCGTCGACGTCCTCGTCGAGGATCGAGCCCCTGCGGATCTCGATCTCGGGGGTGTCGGCGAAGGCCGCCCGCCACGCCTCCACCACTGCGGTGTTGATGTCGGTCAGCACCACCCTGAGCGGCGGCTGCACGCGGTCAACGGTCATGGTTCACTCCGATCGGGAAGGTTCGCTCGACTGATCGGGACGCTAGCGCCCCCCACTGACAGAGCAGCCGCCGTCACCCTGCGTCCCCGGGAACCGCACAGGGGCTGTCAGTGGGCTGTCCTAGTCTCGGACCACTTCGCCGATCAGGCCCTTCACCAGCCCCGTTGACCATTCGGAGTCCCTCCACCATGAGCGCTTCCCCCGCCCCCGCCCCCCC
>NZ_LIQR01000386.1:434-1036 GCF_001418575.1 Peterkaempfera griseoplana | reverse complement strand
CGGCCCGGCCGACCTGCTCGCACCGCGGGGCGACACCGCTGCTGCGCACCGCCCGCGCCGGTTCCGACTCGGGGTGGATCGCCGCCAGCACCGGATCCGAGGCGGCTATGACCTCCGCCGGGGTGCGGTAGTTGACCGTCAGCCGTTCCAGCCGCCAGCGGTCGCCGAAGAACGGGGTCAGCGCCTCGGCCCAGGAGGTCTGTCCGGCTGCCTCGCCGGTCTGGGCGATGTCCCCCACCACGGTGAAGGACCGGGTCGGGCAGCGCCGTACCAGCAGCCGCCACGCCATCGGGGAGAGCTCCTGCGCCTCGTCCACGATGACATGGCCGAAGACCCAGGTGCGGTCGGCCGCGGCCCGCTCGGCGACGGTCCGCAGATCGGTCTGCCGGTGCCGTCCGGCGAGCTGCTCCGCGCCCACCACGTCGGCGCCGCCGAGCTGCTCGGCCCGGTCGGGGTCCTCGTCCTCCAGGGCGCGCGAGCCACGGGCGATGTCCAGCACGCCCTGCGCGTACTCGATCTCCTCGGCCCGCTCCCGGGCCCGTCGCCGTACCGCCGCGCGGTCGTCGTGCCCGAGCAGCTCGGCCGCCTCGTCCAGCAGCGGC
>NZ_LIQR01000386.1:192-429 GCF_001418575.1 Peterkaempfera griseoplana | reverse complement strand
GCGGGGCGGCGGCGGCCAGGCGGTCGGGTGCGGCGAACAGCTCCTCCAGCAGCCGGTGCGGGGTGAGTTGCGGCCACAGCCGGTCCAGCAGCCGGCGCACCGCGGGGTCGTACGGGAGCGCCTCCAGCCAGTGGGCCTGTGCCTCGGCGAACTCCTCCGAGGCCGCCGCCTCCCGGTCCGGCCCGGGCCCGCCGTCACCGAAGAGGCCTGCCAGGTCCTCGGCGGCGGCCCGGTCCA
>NZ_LIQR01000386.1:0-176 GCF_001418575.1 Peterkaempfera griseoplana | reverse complement strand
CCGGCGGCCGGCCACCAGGCCGGGGAGGAGCTCACCGACCGTGGAGAGCAGCACACCGGTCTCCCCCAGACCGGGCAGCACCTGGCTGATGTAGCTCAGGAACACCGGGTTGGGACCCACCACCAGAACACCCCGCTCGTCCAGCCGCGGATGGGTGTAGAGCAGATAGGCGGCCC
>NZ_LIQR01000385.1 GCF_001418575.1 Peterkaempfera griseoplana | reverse complement strand
CTCCCACCCCACCCGCTGAACGGGGAAGACGCGTGACCGGCCCGCAGTACGACGAACACGACACACCTCCGCCCCCCGACGACGAATGGCCCGACGGCCCGGGGGACCGCCTTCCGGTGCCCCGCAACCGCAGGGACGGCGGCCGCGGCTCCGACTGGAAGGGCGACCGCGAGTGGAAGGGCGACCGGGAGGCCGGCTCCGGCCGCAGCGGCGACGCCTTCGAGCGGGTACCGCCGCAGGACCTCGCCGCCGAGCAGTCCGTGCTGGGCGGCATGTTGCTGTCCAAGGACGCCATCGCCGACGTGGTGGAGGTCCTCAAGCCCGCCGACTACTACCGCCCGGCCCATGAGCTGATCCACGGCGCGATCCTCGACCTCTACGCCCGCGGCGAGCCGGCCGACCCCATCACGGTGGCCGGTGAACTCACCAAGCGGGGTGAGATCACCAGGGTCGGCGGCCCCGCCTATCTGCACACCCTGGTCAACTCCGTACCCACCGCCGCCAACGCGGAGTACTACGCGGAGATCGTCCATGAGCGCGCCGTGCTGCGCCGCCTGGTCGAGGCCGGCACCCGGATCGCCGGCATGGGCTACGCCGCCGAGGGCGACGTCGACGAGATCGTCAACGCCGCCCAGGCGGAGATCTACGCGGTCACCGAGCAGCGCACCAGCGAGGACTACGCCCCGCTCGCCGACATCATGGAGGGCGCCCTCGACGAGATCGAGGCGATCGGCTCCCGCAGCGGCCAGATGTCGGGTGTCCCCACCGGCTTCACCGACCTGGACTCCCTCACCAACGGCCTGCACCCGGGCCAGATGGTGGTGATCGCCGCACGTCCCGCCATGGGAAAGAGCACGCTGGCACTGGACTTCGCCCGTGCCTGCTCGATCAAGAACGGCATGCCCAGCGTCATCTTCTCCCTGGAGATGGGGCGCAACGAGATCGCCATGCGACTGCTCTCGGCCGAGGCCAGGGTGGCGCTGCACCACATGCGGTCGGGGAACATGACGGACGAGGACTGGACGCGCCTCGCCCGCCGGATGCCCGACGTCAGCGCCGCGCCGCTCTACATCGACGACTCGCCCAACCTGTCGATGATGGAGATCCGGGCCAAGTGCCGCCGCCTCAAGCAGCGCAACGACCTGCGCCTGGTGGTCATCGACTACCTCCAGCTGATGCAGGCCGGTGGCTCACGCCGGGCCGAGAGCCGCCAGCAGGAGGTCTCGGAGATGTCCCGGAACCTCAAGCTGCTCGCCAAGGAGCTGGAGCTTCCCGTCATCGCGCTCTCCCAGCTCAACCGTGGACCCGAGCAGCGGACCGACAAGAAGCCCATGGTCTCCGACCTCCGTGAGTCCGGCTCGATCGAGCAGGACGCGGACATGGTCATCCTGTTGCACCGTGAGGACGCCTACGAGAAGGAGTCCCCCCGCGCCGGTGAGGCAGACCTGATCGTGGCCAAGCACCGAAACGGCCCCACGGCCACCATCACCGTCGCCTTCCAGGGCCACTACTCCCGCTTTGTGGACATGGCCAACAGCTGACGCGGGCGCCCCGTCGACCGGGCGGGCGCCGTCACCGCCGGGTGGGCCGCCGCCGGCTGCGGCCGAGGCCGTACCGGGCCGGCCGGATGCGCCCGCATCCCCGGCTGTGGCACGCCGACACCGTGCCGCTGCAGCACCGGGGACACGCCGGAAGCCGGCCTGGATCCGGGCGGGGCACCGGTGTCCACCACAGCCGTCGGCGCCGCGTCGGAGAGGACCTTCGACAGCCGCGGCGGGCACTCGGAAGCGGACGGCGTCGGGTCAACGTCCCATCGCCCGTGGTCGGTTGCGGCCGGACGGTGCCGCATCCGAGGCCGGTCCGGGCGTGTGTGCCGGGGCGGAGCGGCAGGCGGGCGAACCGGCCGCTGCTCCCTCCACGGCCCCGGTGCGCACGACACGGCCCGACTCGCCTCTCCCCTGGGCGAGTTCAAGGTCTGCCGTACCCGGTGCGGGCCTGCCTCCTTCGCCGGGGCGCGCTGGGGACGGACGGGGCCCGACGCTCGCTCCGGGACTCTCCGGGAGGCGGCTCGTGCTCTCTCAAATCAGCTTTTCCCATGGGCAGTTGATGAACCGGTTCAGGGGGCCGAGGAGCTCCTCTCGGGTGCCTCCACCACCGCCGTTCTCCCGGTGCGGAGTGGCGGTGAGGTGGTTGTCACAGAGTCGGACTGACGGCTGATCACCCCTGGGAGGGAATTGGCTGGTCCGTTCAGCGCCTGGTGGAGCGTCTTATGTCGGACTTTCGGCTCGTAGGCGTGCTCCCTGGAGAAGGACAGACGTCGATCCATGGCGTCGTCCGCAGCGCAGAACCGAAGGAGTCATCCGATGCCGTCGTTCTCACCGATGCGTGCCGTCGTCACCCTGCTGGCGACCCTGCTGGCGGTGTTCACCGCCATGGGCCTGGTCAGCCAGGCAGCTGCCGCGGCAGCCGGGGCGACCGCGGGGTCGCCGACCGCAGCCGCGGCTGCGCCGGCGTCCGCGTCCGCGTCGGGTGACGGCGCCGACTGGCACCGGATCGCCGGCTGCGAGAGCGGCGGCCGCTGGGACATCAACACCGGCAACGGCTACTACGGCGGTCTGCAGATGACCCAGGGCACCTGGGAGGACTACGGCGGCCGCCGCTTCGCGCCGCGCGCCGACCTGGCGACCCGCGAGGAGCAGATCGCGGTGGGCGAGCGGATCGTGGAGTCCCGGGGTCTCACCCCCTGGCCGGTCTGCGGACGCGCCTCCCGGAGCGGAGCGCGCGCACCCCTGCACCTCACGTCCGCCCGCATCGTGCAGCACCCGGCGCACGTCTCCGGTGTGCAGTCCCTGGCGCCGTGGACGGTGCAGGCCATGATGCCGGTGAAGGTGCCCGCGCCGGGGAGCGCCTACTGGACGGTGCACCGCGGTGACACGCTCACCTCGATCTCCCAGCAGACGCACCACCACGGCGGCTGGCACGCGCTCTACGACCTCAACCGCGACATCCTCGGTGGCAACCCGGACATGATCCAGCCCGGTCAGC
>NZ_LIQR01000384.1 GCF_001418575.1 Peterkaempfera griseoplana | reverse complement strand
CTGGAGGAAGGATCGCTGGACGTTCTCCGCCAGCGAGCCCACCATCACCTCGCGGTCGAAGCGAGGCCACCATCCGCCTTCCCGTTCCTCCAGCCCGGCCGCCCAGCCCGCCCCGACCGGTCCCCCGCCGAGGAACGCCGCTGCCGCCTCGGGTGACGGAAACGGCACGGGCCAGGAGTCCAGCCATGTGCCGATGCCCACGAGGCCGTCCGGGTCAGGACGGCCGGGTCCTGCCTCGACGAGTGCGAGCGCCCGGACCAGCTCCGGGTGTGCCGCGGCGGCGAGCATGGCCGTGTGGCCGCCCAGCGACTGGCCGACCAGGACGGGTCGTCTCAGTTCCAGCTGGTCGGCGACGGCGACGACGTCCGCGACATAGGCGGCGCGGGAGACGTCCTGCGGACGGCGCTCGCTGGCGCCGTGCCCGCGCTGGTCGACCGCGACGACGCGGTACCGCGGGCTCAGGCGCCGCGCCAGCGCGTCCCACTCACCCAGATGGCCGGCCAGGCCGTGCAACAGCACGACGGGCTGTCCCGTCCCGCCCCAGTCCCTGCAGACAAGGCGGACACCGTCCCGTACCACCACACGTTCGGACCACGCCACGCCAAACCTCCGGAAGATCAGCCGTCCCGATCATGCCGCCCGGGGGCCGGCACGTTCAAGGAGATCACCGACTTCCGGGCCGCCCCCGCCCGGAGGCCTCACTCCTCCCCCAGCACCGCCCGGATCACATGCCGGGCGTTGTCCGCCATCGCGGGGTTCGTCCTGCGGTAGTACGGCAGCGCGACCAGCGCCTGCGAGAGGGTCCGTCCGCGGCCGCGGCTCCATGTCGCGTCGTCCACGTCCAGCGCCTCACGGAAGACCTTCCGCGCGTCGGCCGGGAGGAGGTTCCAGGCCGGGAACAGATCGCACGCCGGATCGCCCGTCCCCAGGCACCCGAAGTCGATGACCGAGGTCAGCCTGCCACCGTCCACCAGCAGGTTGCCCGGCATCAGATCGGCGTGCAGCCACACCGGCGGCCCCTCCCGGCCCGGGGTCCGGAGTGTGGCGTCCCACACGGCAGCGGCGGCGTCGCAGTCGACACCCTCCTGCGGGATCCCGCGCAGTTCCTCGATCGCCGCGCGGGTCTGCGCGTCGAGCGCGGCGACCGGGCCGCCGCGGTGGGCCCGCGGCGCCCCTGGCAGGGTGACGCTCCGCATCGCCGCCACGAACCGGGCCAGATCCGCCGCCAGCAGCGCGGGCTCGGTCAACGCTCCCGCCTCGGGGTTGCTCCCCGGCAGCCACCGGTACACCGACCAGGGCCAGGGATAACCCTCGGCGGGCTTCCCGGCGCCGAGCACCTCGGGAACGGCCACGGGCAGCCGGGGTGCGAGGCGGGGCAGCCACTCCTGCTCCGTGTACACGTCCTTGGCCCCGTTCGCGACCAGCGGCAGCCGTACGACCATGTCGTCGCCGAGCCGGTACATGGCGTTGACCGTGCCACCGGACGGCAGCCGGCGGACCGCCGACCCGGCCCACCGCGGGAACTGTCCCGCGATCAGCCGCCGTACCAGTTCCTCGTCGACGGGGTGCATTCCGGGGTGCATCTGCCCAGCGCTCACGGTGTGCCATCCGACCGCCGGAGGCCGGGCGGCGTCAAACGGTTTCCGGCGGACCCCACCACCGCGGCACCCCCGGCCCGGACCGTACCCGGCCCCGTCCTCCCGGCCTGAGGCCCTCCGCCTCCCGCACTCGGCACGGCCGGGGCGGCGGGGCGCAGCGGCGGCGGCGGATCACAACGTCTTGATCTGGCCGCCGTCGATGGTGAACTCGGCTCCGGTGATGTTGCCGGCGAGCGGGGAGGCGAGAAAGAGGGCCAGATCGGCGACCTCGTGGGGTTCGGTGACCCGGCCGGTGGAGATGCCCATGCTCTGCGGCAGGACGACGTCCATGGCCTCCTGGGCGCTGGTGCCGGCCTGGGCGGCCGTGGCATCGGCGAAGGCGCCCGGAGCGGTCCAGAAGGGTGTGCGTACCGGTCCGGGGGCGATCGCGTTGACCCGGACGCCGCGGGGGGCGAACTCCTCGGACAGTGCCTTGGTGAGGCTCGCCAGCCCGGCCTTGGCTGCGGAGTAGTCCACGACGAAGGGGAAGGGCAGGCGGGCGTTGATGGAGCTGATGTTGACGACGGCCCCGCCGCCGGTGTCCAGCAGGTGGGGAAGCGCCGCACGGGTGGTCCGGACCGCACTGAACAGGGTCATGTTGAAGATCCGCTGCCACTCTGCGTCGTCGATGTCCAGGAAGCTCTGGCGGGACGTCGCGGCACCCAGGTTGTTGACCAGGACGTCCACCCTTGCGTGCTTGTCCATCGCCTGCCGGACGAGTGTGTCCGGTCCGTCCGCGGTGGACAGGTCCACCGGGACGGCGGTGACGCCGTACTTCTGGTGGAGCGCCTCGAGCTCGGGGGTGACGCTCCGGCTGCCGGCGACGACCTGTGCGCCCTCCCTGGCGAACGCCTCGGCGATGGCCAGGCCGATGCCCTTGCTCGCTCCGGTGACGACGGCGACCTTGTCCTTGAGCTGCAGGTCCACGACGGTCCTTTCCCTGGTGACCATGCCCCTGGACCGAGAGTAGGCGGGACCTGCGCCACCGGCTCGGATGAAGAGCCGGTCCAATCGTGTGGAAGTTGCCCGCCGGGAATCGCAGTGCGCCTCCCCCGCCGTCCCGGGTGCGGGGCCCGCCGGCCGGAGCGGTCGTCCGATGCGGGGTGGGTGCCGTCTTCCTTCCCCAGTCGGCCGTGATCGACCTCCGGGGACGGCGCCGGTTGACGCCGCCTCACTTGCGGTGGCGTGGCGTCCTCGCTTCACGGCCCGCGGTCGTCAGGCGCGGCGAGCCGGTGCGTCGCGGGAGAGCCTGCGGGGCGGTACGTCGGCCGTGTGCGCGGGACGGGCCCCGATCACACGACATGCGCGGCGATGACACGCGCGCACTCCATCGACTCCGCACGGGCGGTGTCCACCTCCAGGTCGTAGACCACGCCCCGGTGAACGATCTCCGCCTGGGACGCGGCCATCCCGGTGACCCGGTCGCCCCTCGCGATCTCACGGCCGGCGGCGACCTCGCCGTCGCACCTGACGCCGACCCACAGCACGCCTAGTCCGTCCAGAGCCTTCCGCCATCGCTGCTGGGAGTCGGCTCCGCCGAGGAAGACCTCGTCGATGACGATCCGCGCACCCGCACGGGCCATCGCGGCGACGCCCTCGGCCCAGGCCTTGTCCAGCAGCTGGAACTCGGGTCCGACGAGCACCTCTCCGTCCGGAGCGAACGTGATCCCCGCCTCCGACGTCTTCATGGACGCCGGCATCGCCTCCACCAGTGTGTCGGCCCCGAAGGCCAGCCACGGGTCCGGCAGAACCGCCTGCAGACACCGGACGATCCCCGACTTCCCGGAGCTGGAACCACCGTTGACGACGATCACCTGAGTCCTCACCGCGCCACCATAGAAGCACCGCGCGACCATGGGAAACGGATTCACGGCGGCCGTGTCCGTACGCAGGCCCGAAGCGGGGCTGCCGGCTCCCCGCCGTGCCCGGTCCGGGACCGATACGGCTTCAGGGCCTCACCCAGGCGAACCGCCCGGCAGCCGTCGCCGCCAGGGCCCGCGCCCGGCTGCCGCGTACCCCGAACGCCGTCGGCGCGGCCCCGGGGCGGGGCCGCCCCGACGGGCGGTTCAGTGCGCGGCGAGCAGGTCGAGGGTGTCGACCACGCGGTTGGAGAAGCCCCACTCGTTGTCGTACCAGGCGACCACCTTGACATGGCGGCCGTCGACCCGGGTGAGGGCCGAGTCGAAGATCGACGAGGCGGGGTTGCCGGTGATGTCGGCGGACACCAGCGGGTCGTCCGAGTACTCCAGGATGCCGGCGAGCGGTCCCTGCGCCGCGTCCCGGTACGCCGCCAGCACCTCGTCGCGTGTCACATCGCGGGCGACGGTCGTGTTGAGTTCCACGATCGAACCCACCGGGACCGGCACGCGGATCGAGTCGCCCGACAGCTTGCCGTCGAGGTTCGGCAGCACCAGACCGATCGCCTTGGCGGCCCCCGTCGTGGTCGGCACGATGTTGACGGCGGCGGCGCGGGCGCGGCGGGCGTCGCGGTGCGGGCCGTCCTGCAGGTTCTGCTCCTGCGTGTAGGCGTGCACCGTCGTCATGAAGCCGTGCTCGATGCCGGCGAGCGTGTCCAGCACCGAGGCCAGCGGCGCCAGCGCGTTGGTCGTGCACGAGGCGTTCGAGATCACGGTGTGCGCGGCCGGGTCGTACGCGTCGGTGTTGACCCCGTAGGCGAGGGTGACATCGGCCCCGTCCGACGGTGCGCTGACGAGCACCTTCCTGGCGCCCGCCTTGAGGTGGGCGCGGGCGGCCTCCGCCGAGGTGAAGCGGCCGGTGGCCTCGAGCACGATGTCGACGCCCAGCTCGGCCCAGGGCAGCTGCGCGGGTTCGCGCTCGGCGTGCACCGCGATGCGGCGGCCGTCGACGACCAGGGTGCTGCCGTCGACCGACACCGGGCGGCCCAGCCGGCCGGCCGTCGTGTCGTAGGCGAGGAGCCGGGCGAGGGTGGCGGGCTCGGTCAGGTCGTTGACGGCGACGACCTCCAGGGCGCTGTCGCGTTCCAGCAGGGCACGCAGCACATTGCGTCCGATGCGGCCGAATCCGTTGATGGCGATACGAGTCATGAGTGGTGTCCCTTCGTTTCGCCACCAGGTTCGCCCGCGGCGCCCGGCGGGGACAGCGGCGCGATCGCCATGGTCCGCAAGGATCGTGCCAGCCGGCGGCGGGCCTACTCGCCCCGGGCGAACGTGCGCCGGTACTCGCTCGGCGTGGTCCCGAGGATCCGCTGGAAGTGCAGCCGCAGATTGGCGCCCGTACCGAGGCCGACGTCGGCGGCGATCTGCTCGACGCCGCGCTCCGAGCGTTCCAGCAGTTCGCGGGCGACGTCGATGCGGGCGCGCATGACCCACTGCATGGGGGTGTACCCGGTGTCCTCGGCGAAGCGCCGCGAGAAGGTGCGCGGCGACACCGCGGCGTGCCGGGCGAGCACCTCGAGGGTGAGGGGTTCGCCGAGCCGGCGCAGCGCCCATTCGCGGGTGGCGGCGAACCGCTCGCCGAGCGGTTCGGGCACGCTGCGCGGCACGTACTGTGCCTGGCCACCGCTGCGGTAGGGGGCCGCGACCAGGCGCCGGGCGGCGTGGTTGGACGCGGCCACCCCGAGGTCGCCGCGCAGGATGTGCAGGCAGAGGTCGATGCCCGAGGCGGCGCCGGCCGACGTCAGCACGCTGCCCTCGTCGACGAAGAGGACGTTTCCGTCGACCTGGATCAGCGGGTGCTTCCGGGCCAGTGCCCGGGTGTAGTGCCAGTGCGTCGTGGCCCGTCTGCCGTCGAGCAGTCCCGTGGCGGCGAGGGCGAAGGCTCCCGTGGAGATGGCGGCGAGCCGCCCTCCGCGGTGGTGGGCGGCGATCAGCGCGTCGACGACGGCCGGCGGCGGGTCGTCGCGGTCCGGGAACCGGTAGCCGGGGATGAAGACGATGTCGGCCCACTCCAGGGCGTCTAGGCCGTGGGCGACCGCGTACGAGAGGCCGTCCCCGCCGGTCACCAGACCGGGTGCGGCGCCGCACACCCGCACCTCGTACGGCATGCTCGCGCGGGTGGTGAAAACCTGCGCCGGGATGCCGACGTCGAGCGGCTTCGCGCCCTCGAGCACGAGGACGGCGACGCGATGGCGGCGGGTGGCGGCTGACACGCAGGACAGGGTACGCGGGCCGCGAAGGCGGTCCGTCCGCTGCGCCGGGGGCCTCCTGGCATCCAGGACTCTGCCCTGTCGGCAGGCGGAGGCGCGGGCCGCCCGGCGGGTACGTGCGCGTGGTGGCAGGCGGAGGTGCGGGGCAGTTCTCCGGCGGGCCTGTTCAGGGAGCGATCTGCCGCCTGCCCGCGAGTGACAGCTGATGGAGCGTCCAGCCGCGGCCTCGTGGATCGAGCGGGCGGGTGGCCGCTCGGAAGATCTCCGCGGCACGGCGGTACGAAAGGCGCCCGCGGCCGGTGGTGAACAGGGGCCCGTCGACCCGGCCGAGGACCAGCAGCGGAAGCAGCCGGGCGGTGCCCTCGCCCCAGTGCAGGGGCGGCTGCTCGGGCCGCCGGGTGCGCCGGCCGGGTACGTCGAGGTCGTCGATGTCGAGGGCGAGGAGACGTTCGATCGGTGCCCCGGTCTCGTACAGCAGATGCCAGAAGGTCTGCTCGCGCAGCGATGCGGGCAGTCCCAGGATGCCGCGGGCCTCACGGGCACCCATCCGCACGTCGTCCGTGGCCGGCTCCGGCGCCCGGCAGGGGCGCAGCCGGGTCGTGGGGTCGCCGGTCAGCCAGCCCTGCGTCCGCCACCAGCCGACCGCGCCGACAAGGATGGACAGCTCCCGGTTGGCCGTACGGGCGCCGACGGCCGCGCACCGGGTGTCCAGCGCCTGCTGGAGCCGGGTCGCGGTGAGCGGGTCGTCCAGGAGCGCCAGGGGCAGGACGGGCGGCACCGCGTTGCGGCGCGCTGCGCCCAGGGGCGGGGTGCGGTCCACCAGTGCCCACGCCCAGGTGGTAAGGGCGATCCGGTAGATCCGCCGGGAGCCGCCGCCCAGGGTGGCCCCGGAGAGGAACCGGTCGACGGCGACGGCGTACTCCACGGGCTGACTCGGGCGGCCGGCGTCCATCAGAGCTCACTTCCCTTGCTGTTCCGACCGCAGTAAATAGTTATGAGGTGTGCCTGAGCCCATCATAGATTGATTCGAGGCCGCTCAAGTTTTTGCTCCGCGTTTCTGGCGTGTCATCGCGCGGGCCCTGCATCCTGCGGCCATGACCCCTGATCGGCGACTCACGCTGGTGCGTGAGCGCGACTTCCGCCGCTTCCTCCTCGGCTACACCACCTCGATGCTGGGCTCCGCGATGGCCTCGGTCGCGCTGACCTTCGCGATCCTGGAGAGCGGGGGCGGCGGCACGGTGCTGGGCCGGGTCATGGCGGCCCGCATCCTTCCCCTGGTTCTCCTGCTGCTCGTCGGCGGAGTGATCAGCGACCGTACGGGCAGTCGGCGGTCCATGCTGACGGCCGACGTCGTGCGCTGTGCCACCCAGCTCGGCCTGGTCGCGGTCCTGCTCGGCGGCAGACCGCCCCAGTGGGCCCTGCTTGGTCTGGTGGGCCTCTGGGGTACCGCGGAGGCGCTGTTCACCCCTGCGCTGGGTGCCCTTCTTCCGCAGCTGGTGCGGCCGGACTCGCTCTCCGACGCCAACGCCCTGATGGAGACCGCGCGTTCGGCGGCCTCCATCGCCGGGCCGGTGCTGGCCGGTCTGCTGACGGCGGCGGTGAACGCGTCCTCGGTGCTGGCGCTGGACGCCGCCAGCTACGCGGTGAGCGTGGTCGTGCTGCTGCTGTTGCCCCGCACGGAACCCCACAGGGAACCGCACACGGGACCGTCCACCGGGGGCACCTCGTCGTTCCTGGGACAACTCGGCGACGCGTGGACGGAGTTCAGGTCCCACACCTGGCTGTGGGTCACCGCTGTGCAGGGCTGCCTCTTCAACCTCGTCGTATGGGGACCGTTCCTGGTGCTCGGCCCCGTCGTCGCCGAGCAGCGGCTCGGTGGGGCGACCGCATGGGGCCTGGTCATGGCGATGTACGGGTGTGGTGCGGTGACGGGGGGCCTGGTGATGATCGGACGCAGGCCGCGCCGGCCGATGCTGGTGTCCACCGTGGCGGCCCTCGGCTGGTCCCTGCCGTCGGCCGCGCTGGCGGGCGGCTGTCCGCCGGCGTGGGTCTGCGGTGCCGCGCTGGCCGCCGGTGCCGGATCGGCGGTCTGCGGCACTCTCTTCGCGACCTCCGTGCAGCGCCGGGTACGGCCGGGGATGCTCGCACGGGTCAACGCCTGCACGTCGTTCGGGGCGTTTGTGCTCGGTCCCGTCGGGCTGGCCGCGGCCGGACCGGTCTCCTCGCTGATCGGCACCTCCGGGGTCCTGGGGTTCGGTGCGATGTGGCAGGTCGCGGCGGTCGTGGCGGTGCTCGCCCTTCCGTCCGTCCGCGCCGTGTTCCCCCCGCCCCCTTGTCCGGAGCGGCAGGACTCGCCGCCGGGGCGGGCGCAGGATCCCGGCGAACGGGCGCCCTCGGCGCCGTAGGGCGCCCCGCGGCCCGCGGGATGGTCTGCGGCCGGGTGCGGTCACCCGACCTGGGCCGCCGCCACCGCGGGGACTACGGGGTCCACACCGACAGCGGCAGCGGAGCCGCATCATCGCCTGTCGCCGTGCAGCTGATGCTCTGTCAACCCACAGCATGGGGTGGTCCCGGAGGGTCGCGCCGAAGGCCCGCTCCACCGGTAGCCGCTGGCCCCCGGTCCCGGTGGCGCACCGGCGGAGTGCATCCCTCCGCCGCGCTGTCAACGCTTCTGCCGCAAAAAAGAGAGCGCTCTCAGCTCATTGACGAGTGCTCATGACAAGTCGATAGTTGCTCCTGCATCCGACGCTGTCCGGTCCACGCCGGAGCGTTCCGGCGCGGTCCACGCCGGACCGTGTCGGCCTGGAGCCGCGCCATCCTGCCCGAGAAACGGGACCGTCCATGATCTCGCGACGCTCTCTGCCCACCCGACGCCGGCCTCCGGCCCGGCGTTCCGAGCTCGCACTCCCCGGACGCCACCCCGGTCCCGTCCCCGGCAGGCTGACACGGCGACGGCCCGGCCCGTCGCCCGCTCCCCCCGTGAAG
>NZ_LIQR01000383.1 GCF_001418575.1 Peterkaempfera griseoplana | reverse complement strand
CCGCCTCGCGGGCGATCAGCAGGTGCATGATCTCGGTGGAGCCCTCGAAGATGCGGTTGATCCGCAGGTCGCGCAGCATCTGCTCGGCCGGAACCGCCCGCTCGCCGCGGGCCGCCAGCGACGCGGCGGTCTCGAAGCCCCGGCCGCCGCGGATCTGCACCAGCTCGTCGGCCATCAGCCAGGCGTGCTCGGTGGAGTAGAGCTTGGCGATGGCCGCCTCGATGCGGATGTCGTTGCGGTCCTCGTCGGCCATCTGGCTGGACAGGTCGACGATCGCCTCCAGGGCGAAGGTGGTGGCCGCGATATAGGCGATCTTGGTGGCCACCGCCTCGTGCTCGGCGATCGGCTTGCCCCACTGCTCACGGGCGGCCGACCACTCACGGGCGATCTTCAGACACCACTTGCCCGCCCCGGCGCACATCGCCGGGATGGACAGCCGCCCGGTGTTCAGGGTGGTCAGGGCGATCCTCAGCCCCGCGCCCTCCTCCCCGATGCGGTTCTCCGCGGGCACCCTCACCTGGTGGAAGCGGGTGACGCCGTTCTCGATACCGCGCAGCCCCATGAAGGCGTTGCGGTTCTCCACCGTGACACCCGGCGAGTCGCACTCCACCACGAAGGCGGTGATCCCGCCGCGGTGCCCCTCGCTGCGCGGCACCCTGGCCATCACCACCACCAGGTCGGCGACCACACCGTTGGTGGTCCACAGCTTCACCCCGTCCAGGACGTACTCACTGCCGTCCTCGCTGGNNTCCTTCTGCTCCTGGGTGCCGAAGGTCTTCAGCGGCTGCGGCACCCCGATGGACTGGTGGGCGGAGGCCAGTGCGCCGAGCGCCGGGCTGGCGCTGCCCAGCAGGGCCAGCGCCCGGTTGTAGTAGAGCTGGCTCAGGCCCAGGCCGCCGTACTTGCGGTCGACCTTCATACCGAGGACCCCCAGGTCCTTCAGGCCCTTGACCACCTCGTCCGGGATGACGGCGTCCCGCTCGATCTGCGCGGCGTCGATCCTGGTCTCGCAGAACGTCCGCAGCCGCGCCAGGAACGCCTCGCCCTCGCGCACCGACTCCTCGTCCGGCCGCGGATGGGGATGGATCAGGTCCAGCCGGAACCGGCCCAGGAAGAGCTCCTTGGCAAAACTGGGTTTGCGCCAGTGCTGCTCGCGGGCCTCCTCGGCGACCCGGCGCGCCTCGCGCTCGGTGACCCTGGGGCCGTCCTTGGGGGCACCGCTGGAGCTTCCGCTGCGCGGGTGGGTTGGTGCGGACATGCAGCTCACCTCGCCGCTGTTCCGGGACGGGCGGGAACGATCTGTTACCCGCCGGTACTGAATGAAGGTACCCACGGTGACGCCGACATCACCAGACGTGAGAACGAGCTACTTCTGCCCAGGAGTGGCCACCGCATTCACACCGTCCCCGCCGGGCACCGCACACGCCCGCAGCTCCTCCAGCCACCCCCGGAACAACCGGTGCACCGCCTCCGCACCCACCAGCTCCCCCACCGGCCCCGGCAGCC
>NZ_LIQR01000382.1 GCF_001418575.1 Peterkaempfera griseoplana | reverse complement strand
CGGCCGGCGCAGGCGGGCCGTCGCCGGCCGCGGGGTCCGCCTCCAGGTCGGGGGCGGGGCGTTCGGGTCGGCGTGCTGAGGGGAGCGGGGCATCACGGTCGCGCGGGTTCCGAGACGTCACGCCGAGCAGTCTTCCCCGTACACGGGCCATCTGTCACATCGTCCGCTGCGGGCCCTTGCGCGGCGGCCGGCCGCGAGGGGGCAAGCGGGGCGAAATCCCTGCACAACCGGGCCCCGGGCGGTCGCCGGGTCCGTCGGGGCGCCGGGGCGGCCGGACGGCCGCCGGCCGGGGACGCGGGGTCCGGCAGGGGCGCGAAGGTGCCCCGGACGGGTGCCGCCCGGGGCCTGTGGCGCGGCGAGGGCGACAGGAGGCGCGGTGCCGCGGGCTGCGGGGGCGTCCGGGCTGCGGTACGGGGCGGCAGGCACTGGTCTCACACCAGCGGGGTGAGGAAGCGGCGGAGCGCCTCCTCGTACCCGTGGGGCTCGGCGTTCCACATCGCGGTGTGCTCGGCGCCCGGGACCGTGTGGAGGGTGACCAGGTCCTCCCGGGTGACGGCCAGCCGCTCGGCGGCCTGCAGCGGTGTGACGGTGTCGTCGGGGCCGTGCACCAGGAGGGTGGGGACGTGCAGGCTGTCACCCCCGGCGAGCCGGTCCAGGGCGTCCACGTCGACTCCGGAGCGGCCCTCGGCCGCCCGGACGCCCAGTTCGGCCAGCGGAGCGGGGACGCCCCGGCGGGTGGCCTGGCGGCGTACGGTGGAGTGCCAGTCCAGTACCGGGGAGTCCAGCACCAGTCCCCGCACGGCGTCGCTCCACGACGATCTGGCGGCGGCCTGCAGCGCCATGGTGGCGCCCAGCGACCAGCCGTAGAGCAGCACATGGCGGGCGCCGTCCTGCAGGGCGAGCCGGATGGCCGCCTCGACGTCGCGCCACTCGGTCTCGCCGAAGTGGCCGAGACCGTCGGGCGACGGCGGGGCTCCCTCGTCGTTGCGGTAGGTGACGGCCAGGACCGGGAGCTTGAAGGAGTGCAGCAGCGGCAGCACCGGCAGCACCTGCTGCCGGTCCGTGCCGGGCCCGTGCACCGCGATCACCCACATGTCGCGGATCCCCGGCACGTACCAGGCCGGCATGGGGCCCAGTTCGCCGCGCACCCAGGTCTCCACGAAGTCCAGGCCGAGCGCGGTCCGCGGGTCGCCGGTCAGCACCCGGGGGGTGAGCCGGACCCGGGTGCCGTTGGTCGGCGGGGTGCCGTCGACCCTTTCCAGCCGGCGGACGACCGTCTGCGAGGTGGTCTCCAGCACCTCGCCGACCACGGCGTGCCCGCCCGGCCACTCCAGGCCGTAGGTGCCCCGGCGGGTGCTCTGCGGCGTCCGGGTGAGCGCCACCCGTCCGGCCGCGGTGGAGTGCACCCGCAGAACGCCCGTACCGGCGCCGGCCCTGCGCGGACGCAGCGAGATCTCCGACACGGCACGCCCGGCAAGCAGCGCCGCGCCTGCGGCGCCCGCCACGCAGGCGGCCGCGATGGCCGCCACGGTTCCCCGTCGCATATCGCTCCCCGGTCTCGTTCTCTCCACAGTCCACTACCCCGGGATCGGCCCGGCCATCGGTGCGGGTTCCTCCGGGTGAGCGGCGGGCGGTGCGGGCCGACGCTCTGCAGTGCCCGGCGCCGTATGCCTGGCACTGTGCCTGTTGCCGGGGTGATCTTGCGGGGATAGCTTCCGGACACGGCACAAGCACAAGGCAGGTTCTCCGTGGCACCCTCCGGCACCGCCCCGCTCCGCAACGGCGGGGTCTCCTTCTGGTACTCCTCGCTCGGCCTGCCCGAGGCCCGTCCGGCGCTGCCTGGTCCGGCCGAGGCCGATGTCTGCATCGTGGGCGGCGGCTTCACCGGACTGTGGACGGCGTACTACCTCAAGAAGGCGGACCCGGGCCTGCGGGTGGTGGTGCTGGAGAGCCGCTTCTGCGGTTACGGCGCGTCGGGGCGCAACGGCGGCTGGCTGTACAACGGCTTCGCCGGCCGCGGGGTCTTCGCCGCGCGGTACGGGCACGACCGGGCCCGCGCCATGCAGCGGGCCATGAACGACTCGGTGGCGGAGGTGGTGCGGGTCGCGGCCGCCGAGGGGATCGCGGCGGACGTGGCTCCCGGCGGGGTGCTGGAGGTGGCCCGCACACCCGCGCAGCTGGCCCGGTTGAGGTCCTTCGTGGCGGAGGAGCACGCCTTCGGCGAGACGGACCGGGTGCTGCTGACGGCCGAGCAGACCGCGGCGCGGGTGCGGGTCGCGGGCACCCTGGGCGGCACCTGGACGCCGCACGGCGCCCGGGTCCAGCCCGCCGCCCTGGTGCGGGGCCTGGCCCGGACGGTGGCGGCCCTCGGGGTGCGCATCCATGAGTCCACCCCGGTCACCGGGATCCGTCCGGCGGCCGGCACGGAGCGGGCCCGGGCGGTCACCCCCTACGGGGAGGTCTCCGCCGAGTACGTGCTGCGGGCGACCGAGGGCTTCACCGCCGGGATCCGCGGCGAGCGGCGCACCTGGCTGCCGATGAACTCGGCGATGCTGGTCACCGAGCCGCTGCCGGAGGAGTTCTGGGCGCAGACCGGCTGGGCGGGCCGGGAGGTGCTGGGCGACTTCGCGCACGCCTACATGTACGCCCAGCGCACCGCGGACGACCGGATCGCGCTGGGCGGCCGCGGGGTGCCGTACCGGTTCGGCTCGCGCACGGACACCGACGGGGGCACCCAGCAACGGACGGTACGTCAGCTGCGGGAGGCACTGGTGCGGTTCTTCCCCGCGGCGGCGGGCGCGCGGATCGAGCAGGTCTGGGCGGGCGTGCTGGGCGTGCCCCGCGACTGGTGCTCCACGGTGGAGCTGGACCGGTCGTCGGGGCTGGGCTGGGCGGGCGGCTATGTGGGCAGCGGGGTCACCACCGCCAACCTGGCCGGCCGCACCCTGCGCGACCTGGTGCTGGGTGGGGCGACCGAGCTGACCGGGCTGCCGTGGGTCGGCCACACGGTCCGCCGCTGGGAGGTCGAGCCGCTGCGCTGGCTGGGCGTCCACGGCCTGTACGCGGCCTATCACGCCGCGGACCGTCAGGAGGCCGCGGGCCGCCCGACCACCTCGCCGCTGGCCCGGTTCGCCGACGCCGTCTCCGGCCGGCACTGAGCCGGCCCGGGCGCGGCACCCCGGGCCCCGGCAGGCACCGCACGGGAGGGGTCGCCCTCGGCCGCCGGGTCAGCGGTGCACCACGGGGCCGCTCAGGGTGACACCGGCGAGGTCCGCCACATGGCGCGGGCCGAAGGCGCTGGAGGGCGTGTGGGCGCCGGGCTCGACGTCACCGGCCAGCACCCGGGCGACGGCGTGCAGGGCGCTGTCCGCGGTGAGGTCGTAGGGGTCCGGGCAGCTGAGGGTGGCGGTGGCGCTGCCGCCCGAGGGGGAGGTCGCGCGGGCCCAGGCCTCGGCCCGGGAGCGGGCCCGGCGGTCGCTGCCGGGCCCGGGGACCAGGCGGTCCACCAGGCGCCCGGCGGCGCGCCGTACGGCGGGGCGGCGCAGCAGCGGTGCGACCAGCGTCTGCAGCCGGCTGCCGGGGGGCAGCACGGTGTAGGTGGTGATGCCGGGTATGCCGGTGGAGTGGTAGGCGGTGGCGACGTCGCCCCAGGGCAGGGAGACGACGGTGCGCGGTCCGGAGGGGAAGTCCGCGCGCAGGGTGCGCCACCCGGCCGGGACCCGCACGATCCGGCCGCCGACCCGGGCGCGGCCGCCGAGGGCGATCCCCTCCAGTGCGGTCTTGGCGGTGCCGGGGCTGAGGGTGCCGCCGACGGCGAAGGCCAGGTCGAGGTGGTCGGCGTCGGGGATCTCCGCGGCCACCAGGGCGGCCAGGCAGTCGGTGGGCACCACGTCGAATCCGGCTCCGGGCAGCAGCACCACTCCGGCCTCGCGGGCGTCCGCGCCGCGGGCGTGGATCCACTCGAAGACGTCGATCTCCCCGGTGATGTCCAGGTAGTGGGTGCGGGTGGCCAGGCAGGCGTCGACCATGGGGGCGGCGGTGGCGGAGAACGGCCCGGCGCAGTGGACGACCGCGTTCATGCCGGCCAGTGCGGTGCGCAGCGCGCCGGGGTCGGCGAGGTCGACCACCCGGTGCTCCAGACCCAGCCGCTCGGCGAGGGCGGTGACCTGCGCCGCGGACCTGCCCGCCAGGACCGGGCGCTGACCGCGCTCGACGGCCAGCCGGGCGATCAGCGTGCCGGTGTATCCGTTGGCTCCGTACAGCATCCACGTCGTGTCCATGCCGCACAGCATGCCGGGCCGTCAGGCGGGCGGCCACCGGTGGAGCGGCCGCCGGGGCCGGGGAAGGGGTGGCCGCCGGGGTGCCGTACGCCGCCGCGGGGGCCCCGGTCGCGGATCGCGGCGGGCCGCCGTCGCGCCCGGGCGGCGGGAGCGGGCTGTGACGTACCGCTCCCGAGGCCGTGTTGACGCTGCGACCGGGCACGTGGTGGGATCCTTGCGCCAATACGGAGGCATGGAGAGGAAGCCGGTGCGAATCCGGCGCGGTCCCGCCACTGTCACCGGGGAGCGCCCTCGACCTATGGTCACGGCGGCCGGATTCACGGCCGTTGGAAGGCCCGGGGGTGCGTCGATCCGGGAGCCAGGAGACTCTCGCCCCCGCTCGTCGATCCAGGGCGCGGACCCTGAGTGAGGACACGCACGCGATGCAGCCTGCCCCGGGCGCCCTGCCACCTCTGACGTCCACCACCCTTCGCTGCACCGGCTGACCGGCGTGCGTGCCCACACCGCCTTCGCGGTGGGCGCGGTCGCCGGCTATGCCGCGGACACCGCCCTGGCCGACCCGCGCCGCGGCCACCCCGTCGCCCTCTTCGGCTCCGCCGCCGCCGCGCTGGAGCGCCGGCTGTGGCGTGACCGCCGGGCCGCCGGATCCGCCTTCACGGCGCTCTGCGTGGGCGCCGTCGCGGTCGGCGCCGCCGCGGCCGACCGGGCCGCGCGGCGCAGCGGCCCGGCCCGTGCACTGCTGGCCGCCGGGGCCACCTGGACCGTGCTCGGCGGCACCTCGCTGACCCGGGAGGCCCGCACCGTCGCCGCGGCGCTGGAGGCCGGGGACCTGGCCGCCGCCCGGGCGCGGCTGCCGCACCTGTGCGGGCGCGACCCGCGGGGGCTGGACCGCGACGGCCTCGCCCGCGCGGTGGTGGAGTCGGTCGCGGAGAACACCGCGGACGCCGTGGTGGGCGCGCTGGTCTGGGGGGCTCTGGCGGGCACGCCGGGGCTGCTGGCCTATCGCGCCGTCAACACCCTGGACGCCATGGTCGGGCACCGCTCGCCGCGCCATCTGCGCTTCGGCTGGGCGTCGGCCCGGCTGGACGACGTGGCGGGCTGGCCGGGGGCCCGGCTGACGGCGCTGCTCACCGTCGCCGCCTCGGCCGAGCCGCGCCGCGCCTGGCGGGTGTGGCGGCGGGACGGCTCCGCGCACCCCAGCCCCAACGCCGGGCAGGCGGAGTCCGCCTTCGCGGGGGCACTGGGTGTGCGGCTGGGCGGGACGCTGGCGTACGGCGGCCGGGTGGAGCACCGGCCGGTGCTGGGCGGGGAGTTGCGGCCCGTAGGGGTCGCGGACATCGAGCGGGCGTGTCTGCTGTCGCACCGGGTGGGGCTGCTGGCGCTGGGTGCCACCGCCGTCGCCCGCTGGACGGCGGGGGCCCTGCGGGGGAGGCGGGGATGAGCGGGGCACTGCTGGTCGCGGGGACGACCTCGGACGCGGGCAAGAGCGTGGTCACGGCGGGGATCTGCCGCTGGCTGGCCCGGCAGGGGGTGCGGGTGGCGCCGTTCAAGGCGCAGAACATGTCGCTGAACTCCATGG
>NZ_LIQR01000381.1 GCF_001418575.1 Peterkaempfera griseoplana | reverse complement strand
GTCCACCAGGCCGCCCACCCCGCCCGCCGGCGTGGCGCCGGGCGTGGGGGAGCCGGAGGGGCCCGTGGGGGTGGCACCGCTGGATGCACGGGGCGATGCGCTGTCGTCGTCGCCGGGTGCCCGGGTGCCGGGGGTGGAGCGGCCGCTGCTCGTACCGCCGCCGCCGCGGTGGTCGCCGTCGCCCGCCGTGCCGTCCTCGCCGCCGCCCTGCCGGGACGAGTCGAGGAAGTGCAGTGGCGCGACGTCCGCCGTTATGTCGTCGAGCAGCTGGGTCACCTGGGAGGCCACCGGGGCCAGCTGCTGGGGCAGTTGGCGACGGAGGGCGGGCCACTGGTCGTCCTGGGAGCGGGCGAAGACGGCCAGCCTGCGCATCGGGTCCAGGGACCCGTTGGAACGGTAGACGGACCAGAGCAGCCTGCGTCCGCTGGTGCCCTCGGTGTGCATGTCGGCCAGGGCCTTGCGGATCTGCTCCACGGTGGCCGGGCTGAGGATCGCCGAGGAGCCGCCCGCGCCGCCGGAGCGGACCACCAGCTGCCGTGCCTCGGCCATCCGGGTGGACGCCTGGTCCAGCAGCAGCGCGCCGCGCTCGCTGTCGGATCCGGCCCAGTCCAGCTGCCAGCCCTCCAGGCTGCGCTTCATCCCGTACAGGGCGTCGCCGGGCAGCGCTCCGGTGCTGGCCATGGCCACCCCGGCGAAGCCGCCGACGGCGATCCCGGCGACCAGGCCGCCGGCCGCGAGGCGGCGGCCCCAGCGGGTGCGGGGCCGCAGCCGGGCCGCCGCGCCGCTGACGGCCGCGGTCGCCCGGTGGGCGCCGCGGCGCTGGGCCGGGACGCCCGGCCCGCTGCCCTCGGCGACCGCCTGTTCGAAGGCGGCCACCAGCCGGGCCCGCTGCACCGTGCGCACCTCGGGGTCGAGGGCCGGTGCGGGTACCGCGTGGGCGGCCAGCACATCAGCGGTGGCGAGCAGTTCCGCCATGGCGGTGGAGTGGCCGCGGGCGGGGGCGTCGTCGACGCCTCCGTTCCGCCGGTCGGCGCTCTGGTGCTCCGTCAACGCCTCGGCGAAGGCCTTCGCCCGCCGGTGCTCAAGCACGTTCGCTGTCACGGGTCGCACCTCCTCTCGTCGTTGTCGACACCCCGGCCGGTCGGACAGTTGCCCTCCGCCGCCCCGAACCACCCGTAGAGTGAGGCACCTCCGGGGCTGCCGATCGCGTCCGGAGGGGGACCGGACTGCCGGACGCCGCCCCGGTGGGGGCTTGCATGCTGGGCAACGAGCAGTGGCGGGCGTCGGTTACGCACGCCTGATCATGTGACCGACGATTCATCCTGGCGTGGTCACCGGGCGTCGCTGGGCAGCAGCCGGGCCAGGGTGCGTACGGCCCGGTACTGGAGGGTCTTGATGGCGCCCTCGTTCTTGCCCATCATCCGCGCGGTCTCGGCGACCGACAGCCCCTGCAGGAAGCGCAGCGTCACACACTCCCGCTGCTGGGGGTTGAGCTTGCGCACCGCCTCCAGCAGCGCCGCGTTGGAGAGCGACTCCAGCACGGACTCCTCGGGGCTGCGCTCGACTTCGTTGGCGTCGAGCATCTCCCCGGTGGTGACCTCCAGCCGGAAGCGGCTGGACTTGAAGTGGTCGGCCACCAGGTTGCGGGCGATGGTCACCAGCCAGGCGCCGAAGTCCCGCCCCTGCCAGGTGAAGGTGGAGATCCGCCGCAGGGCGCGCAGAAAGGTCTCACTGGTGAGGTCCTCGGCGGTGGCCCGCCCGCCGACCCGGTAGTAGATGTAGCGGTAGACCGTGTCGGAGTAGTGGTCGTAGAGCCTGCCGAAGGCCTCGCTCTCCCCGGCCTGGGCCCGCTCGACCAGCTCCATCACCGGGTTGTGCTCCGACTCGACCGGGGCCTGCCGGGAGCGGTGGCCCTGTGCCGTCCGGGGGCCCGGCGCGGTTCGGGCGCGGGTGCCGGGGGCGGTGCCGCTGCGCAGGACGGTGCCGGCGGGCAGCAGTGCGGGGGTGGCGGGAAGGAGCACCGGCGCGGCGGAAAGCAGCTGGTCCCGGACCAGGGTGCGCAGCAGGTCCAGCCCGGTGGCTCCGCAGGCGTCGTAGGGAGCGGGCGCGTCGTTCCGGACGTGTGGGTACACGGGACTCCCAGTGGCAGAACTGTATGCGTGCAGTGCGGGACCGCTCACCCACCGTGGTGACGTATGGGCTCCGGCGTGCGTCTGACGAGGATAACGCTTTGTGCAAGCACCGCTACACGGTGTCGCCAAAGTGGTCGCTTGAGTCTCTTCCGTTACGGCTCGATAGCTGAAAGTGGTCAAGCTGTCCGATGGGTGAGCGGCTATCAGTGATTCGAAGTGAACACTGGGTGACCGAATTTGTGAGGGAGCGGGCGGCGTTCCCTGCTTCGCACGGGTGTAACCCCCGAATTTCCGGCCCCTGCGAGCGATCGGATCCGGTCACCGCATCACGCCGCAACTCGGCATGGACCTGGGACCTGCGCCGCTCGGGTGGACGGAACGGTCAGGGGCGGGACACGCCGTACGGGCGGCGCGGCGGAACGGTCAGGGACGCGCGGCGCCGTACGGGCGGCCCTGCGCGCCGCCGGCCGGCCGGGCGCGGCGGTACAGGGCGTCGTATGCGTCGGGCAGGGCAGAGGCGGGGCAGAGGCCGGGCGCGGCCGCGCCGGGCGTGGCGCCGTACGGCGCGGCCCCGGCGCGGCGGGTGCGGGAGGCGGGGTCAGCGGCGCCTGCGGTAGAGGGCCAGCGCCGCCGCGGTGCCTCCGGCGGCGGCACCCAGCCCCGCCGCGGCGGGGATGCCGACCTTGGCGGCCTTGCGGCCGGTGCGGAAGTCCCGCACCCGCCACCCCTCGGCCCGGGCGTGCCGCCGCAGCGCGGTGTCCGGGTTGATCACATAGGGGTAGCCGACCAGCGACAGCATCGGGATGTCGTTGGACGAGTCGCTGTACGCCGCGCAGCGCTCCAGCTCCAGACCCTCCCGGCGGGCCAGCGCCCGTACCGCGGCGGCCTTGGCCGGCCCGTGCAGCGGCTCACCGACCAGCCGGCCGGTGTACACGCCGTCGACCGCCTCCGCAACAGTGCCCAGCGCGCCGGTCATGCCGAGCCGCCGGGCGATGATCCGTGCGGCCTCCTGCGGGGCGGCGGTCACCAGCCAGGTGCGCTGGCCCGCGTCCAGGTGCATCTGGACCAGTGCGCGGGTGCCGGGCCAGATCTTGTCGGCCATGACCTCCTCGAAGATCTCCTCGCAGATCACCTCGAGGTCGTCGACCCGCTTGCCCTCCACTATCCCCAGCGCGGTGTCCTGGGCCTCGGCCATGTGGCCCGGGTCCTCGGCGCCGTGCAGCCGGAACCAGGCCTGCTGCCAGACGAAGCGGGCCACGTCGCGGTGGGTGAAGAACTGCCGCTTGTAGAGGCCGAGGCCCAGATAGAAGATGGCGGCGCCCTGGAGCAGGGTGTTGTCGCAGTCGAAGAAGGCGGCCGCGCGCGGGTCGCCCGCGGCGGGCGGCTGCTCGGCGGCGCCGCCGGGGCCGGGCTTCTCGGCCCTCGTCCCCTTCTCGCGGTCCAGGAAGGGCAGCCCGCGGCGCCGCGCCGGTGAGTCCGCGGACTCCTGCCGCTGACGCTCGTCGGCGGTCGCGGCGGAGTGTGCGGCGTCGGCGGCGGCCTCGCCTGCCAGCACGGTCCGCTCCGTGACGGATCGCTTCCTGTGGGTGAGCCTACGCAGCGCAGCCATAGGGCGAGCATAGCCAGACAGACCGGGCAGACCGTTGCGCGGAGGTGCAGTCCGGGTCAACAGCGCGCGTCGGCGGTGTGACGCGGGCGGCGGGAGGCGGCGGTGGGCGGCGGCGGGGTGGCGAAGGACACATCGCCGGCAGTGCCCTCCGACGGCTGTGCCCAGGGCCCGCCCGGGAGCAGAATGGCCGGGTGAGTCCACTGCTGCGCCGAACCGAACGGCCCGATCCCGCCGACCGCACCGTGACCCTGGTCGGCAGGCCCGGCTGTCATCTGTGCGACGAGGCCCGCGAGGTGATCCGCCGGGTCACCGGCGAACTCGGCGCCGCCTTCGAGGAGCGCGACATCACCCAGGACGAGGAGCTGTACCGCCTCTACTGGGAGCAGATCCCGGTGACGCTGATCGACGGACGCCAGCACGACTTCTGGCGGGTCGACGAGAAGCGGCTGCGCAGCGCGCTGGTGCGCTGACCCGCCGTGGAGGTCCCGCCGTCGGCTTGTCGAATGTCCGGTTCGTCGGCTTACCATCTTAGGGTTTTAGGCCAATCGGGGGGTCGACCGGAGGAGAGGACCCGCGTGCTGCTCGGCCGACTCCAGGGGGCGCCCGCCGTGCCCCGCCCGGAGACGGCGGCCACGACCCGCACCGACCAGACCGGCTATGCCGTGGTGGACGTGGAGGCGACGGGGCGCAGCCCGTGGCGGCACCGGGTGGTGGAGGTCGGCGTCGTCGTACTGGACCGCTTCCTGCGGGCCGAGGCCGAGTTCACCACCCTGCTGGACCCCGACGGTCCGGTGGGCCCCACCCATGTGCACCGGATCACCCAGGACGAGGTGACGGGCGCCCCCCGCTTCGGCGATGTCGCGCCGCATCTGCTGGAACTGCTCTCCGGCCGGCTGCTGGTGGGCCACCACGTCAGCTGTGACCACGCGTTCCTGGAGCGTGAGTTCGCCCGGATCGGGGTGGCGCTGCCGCCCGTCCCCACCCTGTGCACCATGCGGCTGGCCCGCGACCAGCTGCCCGCGGCGGGCGGCTTCGGCCTGCGGGCCTGCACGGAGGCGGCCGGGCTGCCCCCGTACGCGGCGCACACCGCGCTGGGCGACGCCCGTGCCACCGCCGATCTGCTGCGCCACTGCGCCGCCGCCCGCCCCGGGCGCCCCACCCGCAGTGCGGAGTGGACCCGAGCGCTGCGCGAGGCGGCTGTGCTGGACTGGCCGAGCCTGGCGCCGGGCCGCGCACCGCTGCTGCGCCGCCGTGCCGCGCGGGCGAACGCCCCGGCGCCACTCCCGGTTCCGGGCCCCTCGGGAGGTGCGGCGTGATGCGCGTCACTGTTCGGGGACAAATCGGACACCATCTTTGTGCACACGTTCACAAACGCATAGCCTGGCTGCCAAAGCCCAGCTTCACCCTCAGGAGCATCGTGGCAACTGGCCGACCCACACACCCTGCCGACCGGCGCCGCCCGGCCAACCGTGGCCGAGGCATTCCGGAGGCCACGGTTGCGCGGCTGCCGCTCTATCTGCGCGCCCTGACCGCGCTGTCGGAGCGGTCCGTGCCCACGGTCTCCTCGGAGGAGCTCGCCTCCGCCGCCGGAGTGAACTCCGCCAAGCTGCGGAAGGACTTCTCCTACCTCGGTTCCTACGGGACCCGCGGGGTCGGCTACGACGTCGAGTACCTCGTGTACCAGATCTCCCGCGAGCTGGGCCTCACCCAGGACTGGCCCGTGGTGATCGTCGGTATCGGAAACCTGGGCCATGCGCTGGCCAACTACGGAGGCTTCGCATCCCGCGGCTTCCGGGTGGCGGCGCTGCTGGACGCCGACCCCGCCGTGGTCGGCTCCAGCGCGGCGGGCCTCCCGGTCCGCCACATGGACGAGCTGGAGCAGATCGCGGAGGAGGAACAGGTGTCGATCGGCGTCATCACCACGCCGCCCGGCGCCGCCCAGCAGGTCTGCGACCGGCTGGTCGCGGCGGGGGTCACCTCCATCCTGAACTTCGCGCCCACCGTGCTGTCGGTCCCCGACGGCGTGGACGTGCGCAAGGTCGACCTCTCCATAGAGCTGCAGATCCTGGCCTTCCACGAGCAGCGCAAGTCCGGCGAGGACGGCGCCGACCAGCCGGTCGCCGCGCCCGCCAAGGCCGCCGCCAAGCTGCGCCGCGCGGCGTCGACCGGGACGGACGGGGACTTCCCCGCCGTGATGCCGGCATGAGCCTCCTCGTCGTCGGCCTCAGCCACCGCACCACGCCCGTAGGGGTCCTGGAGCGGGCCGCCCTCACCGGTGAGGCCCGCCCCCGGCTGCTGCACGCCTCGGCCGCCTCCGCCACCGTGGCCGAGGCCGCCCTGCTGTCCACCTGCAACCGGATCGAGCTCTACGCCGACGTGGACAAGTTCCACGCCGGGGTCGCGGAGCTCTCCGGCCTGCTCGCCGAGCACAGCGGCGTCAGCCTGGAGGAACTCACCGCGCACCTCTACGTCCACTACGAGGACCGCGCCGTGCACCATCTCTTCTCGGTGGCGTGCGGGCTGGACTCGATGGTGGTCGGCGAGGGCCAGATCCTCGGGCAGATCCGTGACGCCCTGTCACTGGCCCAGGAGGAGCACACCGCGGCCCGCGGCCTCAACGAGCTCTTCCAGCAGGCCCTGCGGGTCGGCAAGCGCGCCCACAGCGAAACCGGCATCGACAAGGCCGGCCAGTCGCTGGTCACCTTCGGCCTGGAGCAGGTCGCCGCCGCCATCGGCCCGGTCGCCGGCAAGCGGGTCCTGGTGGTCGGTGCCGGCTCGATGAGCTCGCTCGCCGCCGCGACCCTCGACCGCGCGGGCGTCGCCGACCTGGCGATCGCCAACCGCACCCCGGAGCGCGCCGAGCGGCTCGCCGCGGGCCTGGGCGCCCGTACTGTTCCCTTCGACAAGGTCGCCGAGGCGATGGCCGACGCCGACCTGGTGGTCTCCTGCACCGGAGCCGCCGGGCTGGTCATCGGCGCCGAGCAGGTGCGCGCCGCCGTACGCGCCCGGAGCGCCCTCGACGGCGCCGGTCCGCTGGCGCTGCTGGACCTCGCGATGCCGCGCGATGTGGACGCCGAGGTGCACGCCGTGCCCGGCGCCCACCTGGTCGACATCGAGAGCCTCGCCGAGGCCGCCGCCGACCGCGACGGCGCGGTCGACGTCGACGCGGTGCGGGGCATCGTGGCGCACGAGGTCGAGGCGTTCGGTGCCGCCCAGCGTGCCGCCCGGATCACCCCGACCGTGGTCGCGCTGCGCACCATGGCCTCGGACGTGGTGCTGAGCGAGCTGGAGCGGCTGGACGGCCGGCTCCCCGACCTCGACCCGCGCTCCCGCGCGGAGATCGCGCAGACCGTGCGCCGGGTCGTCGACAAGCTGCTGCACGCCCCGACCGTGAGGGTCAAGCAGCTGGCCGGAGAGCCGGGCGGCGCCAACTACGCCGAGGCGCTGCGGGAGCTCTTCGATCTGGATCCCTCGGCCGTCGAGGCCGTGTCGGGCGCCCCCAAGCAGGCGACCGGGGCGCGGGCCGCCGGAGTGCAGGTCGCAGCCGCGAGGGGCGACATCCGATGAACCACCATCCAGGCAACCAGTACGACCGGGACGATCATGTCATGAATGGTCAACTTCGCACTACCCCAAGCGAGTTGAAGCAGCAGACGCTGAGGCTGGGCACCCGCCGCAGCGCACTGGCGACGGCCCAGTCGGGCATGGTCGCCGAGCAGGTCGCCGAACTCACCGGCCGCCCCGTCGAACTGGTGGAGATCACCACCTACGGGGACACCTCCCGTGAGCACCTGGCGCAGATCGGCGGCACCGGGGTCTTCGTCTCCGCACTCCGCGACGCCCTGCAGGGCGGCCGGATCGACCTCGCCGTGCACTCCCTCAAGGACCTCCCCACGGCGGCCCCCGACGGTCTGCTGCTGGCCGCCGTCCCGGTACGCGAGGACAGCCGCGACGCCCTGGTCGCCCGCGACGGCCTCACCCTGGTGGAGCTCGCCGAGAAGTGCGTCGCCCACGGCGACGGCCGCCCCGCCCGGATAGGCACCGGCTCCCCGCGCCGCATGGCGCAGCTCAACGCCTACGCCGCCGCGCACGGCCTGGCCGTCGAGACCGTCCCGATCCGCGGCAACGTCGACACCCGCATCGGCTACGTCCGCTCGGGCGAGCTCGACGCCGTCGTCCTGGCCGCCGCCGGCCTCAGCCGGCTCGGCCGCCTCTCCGAGGCCACCCAGCTGCTCGGGTTCGACCTGATGCTGCCCGCCCCCGGCCAGGGGGCGCTGGCGGTGGAGTGCGCCGCGCACGACACGCGGCTCGCCGCCGCCCTCGCCGCGCTCGACCACCGGCCCACCCGGGCCGCGGTCACCGCGGAGCGAGCCCTGCTCGCCGCCCTGGAGGCCGGCTGCTCCGCCCCCGTGGGCGCGCTGGCCACCGTGCTCGGGACCGACGGTCCTGCCACCGAACTGCGGCTGGAGGGCGTCGTCGGCACCCCCGACGGCACCACCCTGCTGCAGATGTCCACCACCGGTCCGATCGCTCTGGACGGGACCTTCGAGCAGCAGGCGGCGGCCCTCGGCCGCGACCTCGCCGCCCGGATGCTCGCCCGGGGCGCGGCCGGTCTGATGGGGGAGCGAGACCTGTGAGCCCCACCGCCAACACCGACGCCAACGGTCTTCGCAAGGCCGGTCCCGGCGGATCCGCCGGACGCTGCACCTTCCTGGGCGCCGGGCCCGGAGACCCCGGGCTGCTGACCCTCCGTGCGGTGGAGGTGCTGGGATCGGCCGACGTCCTGGTCGCCGACCCGCTCACCGCGGCAGCCGTGCGCACCCACTGCCCCGAGGGCGTGGAGGTGTACACCCCCGGCGGCACCACGGCCGAGGCCGACCCGGGGGACGCCGCCGCGGACACCGCGGAGTGGGGCGCCGCCGCGCTGGCCAAGGTGGTCTCCACCGCCGTCAAGGCCGGCAAGCACGTGGTCCGCACCGTCGACGGCGACCCCGGCCTGGACGGCCGGGCCGCCGAGGAGATGCTGGTCTGCGCCAAGGACCGGATCCCCTTCGAGGTCGTCCCCGGTGTCGCCCAGTCCGTCGGCGTGCCCGCGTACGCCGGAGTGCCGCTGCGCGGCGCCCGCGGGGCCGACGTCCGCTTCGTGGACGCCGCCACCCTGGACCCCCAGGGCTGGACCGACCTGGGCGGCTGCGACGCCACCCTGGTGGTCCGCACCACCCTGGGCCAGCTGCCGGCCGCCGCCACCGCCCTGGTGGCGCAGGGCCGCAAGCCGGACTCCGCCCTCTCGGCCACCCTGGGCGGCACCACCACCCGGCAGCGCACCTTCACCGCGACGCTGGCCACCATCGCCGCCGAGCTGAAGACCGCCAAGGTGCTGCCCTCCCCGGTGTCCGCACCGGTGGACCCGCTGACCCCGGTGATAGCCGTGGTGGGCGAGCAGGTGTCGATGCGCGACTCGCTCTCCTGGTTCGAGACCAAGCCGCTCTTCGGCTGGAACGTCCTGGTCCCCAGGACCAAGGAGCAGGCCGCCTCGCTCTCCGACCAGCTGCGCTCCTACGGCGCGGTCCCGCAGGAGGTGCCCACCATCGCGGTGGAGCCGCCGCGCACCCCGCAGCAGATGGAGCGGGCCATCAAGGGCCTGGTCACCGGACGCTACGAGTGGATCGCCTTCACCTCGGTCAACGCGGTGCGGGCGGTCCGTGAGAAGTTCGAGGAGTACGGGCTGGACGCCCGCGCCTTCGCCGGGATCAAGGTCGCCGCGGTCGGCGAGACCACGGCCCAGTCCCTGATCGACTTCGGCGTCAAGCCCGACCTGATGCCGTCCGGCGAGCAGTCCGCCGCCGGGCTGCTGGAGGACTGGCCGCCGTACGACCCGGTCTTCGACCCGATCGACCGGGTGCTGCTGCCCCGTGCCGACATCGCCACCGAGACCCTGGTGGCCGGCCTGATCGACCTCGGCTGGGAGGTGGACGACGTCACGGCCTACCGCACCGTGCGCGCCTCGCCGCCGCCGGCCGAGACCCGGGAGGCGATCAAGGGCGGCGGGTTCGACGCGGTGCTCTTCACCTCCTCCTCCACCGTGCGCAACCTGGTCGGCATCGCCGGCAAGCCGCACAATGTCACCGTCATCGCCTGCATCGGTCCCGCCACCGCCAAGACCGCCGAGGAGCACGGCCTGCGGGTCGACGTCCTCTCCCCGGCGCCCTCGGCCGCGGCGCTCGCCGAGGCCCTGGCCGAGTTCGGAGCGGCCCGCCGCGACGCCGCCCTGGAGGCCGGCGAGCAGGTGTACCGGCCGAGCGAGCGCCGTCCGGGCTCCCGCAGGAAGGCCCGCTGAAGGGCCCGCGAAGGGCCCGCTGAAAGGCAGACAACACGCCATGACCGGCTACCCCCTCCACCGCCCCCGCCGGCTGCGCACCACCCCCGCGGTGCGCCGCCTGGTCGCCGAGACCCGGCTGCACCCGGCTCAGCTGATCCTTCCCGCCTTCGTGCGGGAGGGCATCAGCGAGCCGGTGCCGATCGGCTCGATGCCCGGTGTCGTCCAGCACACCCGCGACACGCTGCGCAAGGCGGCGGTGGAGGCGGCCGAGGCGGGGGTCGGCGGCATCATGCTGTACGGCGTCCCGGCCGTGCAGGACGCCGTCGGCTCCGAGGGCACCAACCCGGACGGCATCCTCCAGCAGGCCATCCGCGATGTGGTCGGCGAGGTCGGCGACCAGGTGGTCGTGATGTCGGACCTCTGCCTGGACGAGTTCACCGACCACGGCCACTGCGGGGTGCTGGCGCCCGACGGCAGCGTGGACAACGACGCCACCCTGGAGCGCTACGCCGAGATGGCCGTGGTGCAGGCCGAGGCGGGCGTCCACATGGTCGGCCCGTCCGGGATGATGGACGGCCAGATCGGAGTGGTCCGCGAGGCCCTGGACGGCGCCGGGCACCAGGACGTCGCCATGCTCGCCTACACCGCCAAGTACGCCTCCGGCTTCTACGGGCCCTTCCGGGAGGCCGTGGGCTCCTCGCTCAAGGGCGACCGCAAGACCTACCAGCAGGACCCGGCCAACGCCCGCGAGGCGCTGCGCGAGCTGGAGCTGGACCTCGCCGAGGGCGCCGACCTGGTGATGGTCAAGCCCGCCATGGCCTATCTGGACATCCTGCGGCAGGTGGCCGACGCCTCCACGGTGCCGGTCGCCGCGTACCAGGTCTCCGGTGAGTACGCGATGGTGGAGGCCGCGGCGGCCAACGGCTGGATCGACCGCGACCGCGTGATCATGGAGACCCTGACCTCCATCCACCGGGCCGGCGCCGACCAGATCCTCACCTACTGGGCCGTCGAGGCCGCCCGTACCCTGCGGCAGTGACCGCGCGCAGCGACCGCTGACGCCCGAGGGGCCGGCTCCCGTGCTGGGAGCCGGCCCCTCGGGCGTCTGCCTGTCCGGTCGGGGTCAGCCCCGCAGCAGGCCGAAGAGCTGGCCGAGCACCGGCAGGTCCTTGAGGCCGCCGCCGCCGCTCAGGGGGGCGGTCAGCGGAAGGGTGCTGAGCGGCCGGGTGGCGCCGTTGGGGGTCTTGGGCTGTACGGCGACACCGTTGGTGAGCGGGTCCGCCCCCGAGTTCGCCCAGGGGTCCAGCCGCAGGTCCGTCACCGGCCGCAGCGCGGTGCCGGTGGTCTTGGTCAGGGTGCCCAGGGCCGCCTTGGTGTCCAGCGGCTGCAGTGCGGCACCCGGAGCCCGGGTCGCACTGGTCGGCGCGGCCGAACCGGCCGGCAGCGCCTCGGCCGCGAAGGCGGGCGTCTGCACGGCCAGCGCGCCGAGTACGGCGGCTCCGGCGGCGGCCACTGCGCGGCCTCCCGCGCGGGACAGGATCGTCATGGCTGTTGTCCTCTCCGGGTACTGATCGGGCGTACGGCGCTGCCCCTCGGGCTCTCGGGCTCCGAGGGGCAGCGCCTGACGGTTCCGACGATCAGTTGTCGTCGTCGTTGTCGCGGTTGTCGCGGCCGTTGTCGTTGCCGCGCGAGTGGAAGCCGCCGCCGCCGGCCTGCTCGCCGTGGCCGCTGAACTCGCCGCCGGACTCGTGGCCGCGGCCGAAGTGGCGACGGAAGTCGCCGGAGGCGTTGATGCAGGTGTTGCCGAAGGCCGGGTTGAGGATGCCGACGATGTTGACCGAGTTGCCGCAGAGGTTGATCGGGATGTCGATCGGAACCTGGACGACGTTGCCGGAGACGACACCCGGGCTGCCGACCGCGGCGGCCTCGGCGTCGGCGCCCTGGGCGGCGGCGGCGGTGGCGCCGGCCACGATCACGCCGAGGGAGGCGGCGGAGACGAAGACAGCCTTCTTGATGTTGCGCATGGAAAAACTCCTGGATCAGGTGGGATTACCGCCCGCACCGGGGGCCGGGCGGAGAACTCGGCGGCTGGTTCAGCCGACGTTGGCGCAGGTGTTGCCGAACGTCGGGTTGAGCAGCGCCAGAACGTTGATGCCGTTGCCGCACAGGTTGATCGGGATGTTGATCGGAACCTGGATCACGTTGCCGGACAGCACACCGGGGGATCCGACCGCGGCCGCCTCGGCGTCGCTGCTGGCGGACGCGGCAGTGGCACCGGCCAGAATCATTCCGGAGGCCGCGACCGTCACAACGGCAGCCTTCTTGAAAGAGCGCATGGTGGGAATTCCTCCGTCTTTCTGCCCGACCGTACGACGGCGGGCGACATACGAACGAGAATGCAACCCCCTGGGATGCGGGTATTTCGTTGCGATCACCCGTGCGGCCTATTCGGCGGTGTTTCGCCGGGGCGCAAGTCGGAGTGGTCGGACGATCACACACCGTTCCCAGAGAAGTGTGGGCACATGCCGCGATGCCTCGCATGTCGAGGCGGTCCTGCGGGTGGCGATCCGCCGTTGCGGGAGCTGCCCGAAGGGGCGACTAGCCGAGCGCGGCAACGCCGGCCCCGGCCTTGATGCGCGCCGCCTGCGGCATGTTGACGGCGCGTCCGGCAGGGGTCGTACTGGCGTTGTCGTGCATGGCCTGGTCTCCCGAGGTGGTGAATCAAGGACCTCGGGCTGGAGAACGAGCCATCGGCCGCCCGGGAACGGCCGGGCCCCGGGCGATCACCCGGATGGGCGGCAGTCCGGCGCCGATTGCTGCCTGCGAGTGAATCCGCGACCTCGGGCATGCCTTTGCGGCGGAGATCTCGTTGCTCAGGGGGAACGCCCAGTGCGTCCGGTTCGACATACAAGAGTACTAAGGAGATACCAATGAACGCGCCCAAGAAGGTGGCTGCCGTTTCCCTTGCCGCCGCCGGCCTGATCGCTGCGGGTGCGGGTTCCGCCATGGCGAGCTCGCAGGCCGAGGGTGCCGCGATCGGCTCGCCCGGCGTCATCTCCGGCAATGTCGTCCAGGTGCCGGTCTCGGTGCCGGTCAATGTCTGCGGCAACACCGTCAACATCCTCATCGCCGCCATCAACCCGGCCTTCGGCAACACCTGCGTCAACGCCGGCTGACCGACTGCTCCGAGCCGCCGTCACCCGCCGACCTCCCAGGGCGGCTGACGGCGGCTCGCTGCTGTCCGGGCACTTCGGCCGCGGGGGATTTCTGTCGTGTCCATCGACGCCGAACCGGGCTGGTGCTTCCCTCATCAGCGCCCTGGAGCACCTCCGGGTCGCCTGCAGCACCTTCTCGGGCCAGAGCGCATCGCAGTGGAACAACGGCGCCGTGCTCAACAGCAGTCTCAGCGCCGATGTGTCCTGCCTCCACCAGAGCCGGAACCACTGCGGCATTCACACCTGGTTCGCCGGACACCGCAACGGGGCCTCCGGTCTGAGCAACCCGGGCACCACCGACATCAACAACCACCGGAACGCGGTCCACTGGATCCAGGGCCAGCTCAACGGCAACTCGGCCAACCTCAGCAATGACACCCGCTACTGGGTGGCAGTCCCGGCCATCTGATGACGCGTCAATCAGCCTGTCACAGCAGTACCGTGCAGCCTCCCCGCGCCAGCTCGGCCAGCAGGTGCGGGGAGGCGTCCACGTCGTTCCACCGCAGGTCCAGCTTCTCCAGTGAGGGAAGCCCCAGCAGCCAGTCGGGCAGGGTGGTGATCCGGTTGCCGCGCAGATCCAGCCTCCGCAGCAGCGGCAGCCCGGCCAGCGGCTCCGGCACCCGGGTCAGGTCGTTCTCCCGCAGCTCCAGCTCCCTGAGCTCGCGCAGCCCGGCCATGGACGCGGGCAGCCCGCTGAGGGCGTTGCCGCGCAGCCACAGCTCCCGCAGCCGGCTCAGCCGCCCGATCGACCCGGGCAGCCCGGTCAGCCGGTTGTGTCCGGCCCGCAGCTCGACCAGCCCGGCCATGCCGCCGATCTCCTCGGGGAGTTCGGCCAGCCGGTTGTCGCCCACGTTGAGGTAGCGCAGCCCGGACAGCCGGCCGAGTGCGGCGGGAAGTTCCGTCAGCCGGTTGTCGTGCAGATAGAGGTAGTCGGTGAGCGCCGGCAGCGCGCCCAGCTGCCCGGGTACGGCGGTCAGCGCGTTGTGGCCGAGATCCAGGGTCCGCAGCCGGCTCAGCCGGCCGATCTGCTCCGGCAGCCGTCCGGTCAGCCCGGTCTCCGCGAGGATCAGCACCTCCACCTCGTCCGCCGCCCGCCACACTGCCTCGGGCACCGCCCCCAGGGGCTGCCGCCAGTAGTTCAGCCGGACGGCCAAGCCCTCACCGCCCCGGGTCCTGCGCCCGGCCGGGCTGCTCGGGCTGCCAGGTGCCGCGCACCGCCATCAGCAGGCCGCTGGACCAGTCGAGGCGGACCGTGCGCAGATCCCCACGGTCCTCCAGTACGGCCAGCAGGTGCTCCACGGCCGTGGCGTGGTCCTCCGGCCAGCCGGGCTGCGGGCGGAGGTCGTCGACCAGGTACGTCCCGCCGGGTGCCACCAGGTCCAGGGCCTCGTCGAGGTGGGTGAACTTGCCGGGCCAGGTGTCGGCGAAGACCAGGTCGAAGGGTTCACCGCGGTACCCCTCCAGCCATGCCCCGGCGTCCCCGGCCACCCACTCCACCCTGGGGTCGTCCGCCAACTGCCCCCGGGCGACCGTCTGGACGGCCTCGTCGAGCTCCACGGTGACCAGCCGGGAGGTCGCATCCATCCCGTGGAGCAGCCAGGCGGTGCCCTCGCCGACGCCGGTGCCGAGCTCCAGGACGCGGCCGCCGGGGCGGGCGCCGGCGAGCACGCTCAGCAGGCTGCCGGTGCGTTCCTCGCAGGACATGGTGAAGCCCGCGTTCAGGGCGGCGGCACGCAGTGTGTTCAGGGCGGCCGGGAACCGGCTCGGAGTGTCGTCCACGGCAGCAGCATGGTGGGGGCGGGCCCGGCGGCGCGAGACGATTATGCGACGCGATACGCGCGCTGACGGTCCATCGGAAGTCGGGGGAGCGGCCATGGCGGCGGAGAGCGGGTATGTGGAGGTCGGCTCCGAGCAGGAGCTCACCGAACTGCTGAGGCCGCCCACGGCCGCGGCGGCGGACAAGGTGCGGAACCGGCTGCACGAGTACGACCGGCGGTGGCTCGCCGTGTCGTCCTTCTGCGTGGTCGCCACCTCGGCCCCGGACGGCAGTTGCGACGCATCGCCCAAGGGCGACCCGGCGGGCTCCTTCACCCTGATCCTGGGCGACACCACCGTTGCCCTGCCCGAGCGGCCGGGCAACCGGCGGGCGGACGGGTTCCGCAACGTCCTCGGCAATCCGCAGGTGGGCCTGGTCCATATGATCCCCGGCCGCGCCGACACCCTGCGCATCAACGGGCGTGCCCGGCTGCTGCGGGACGCCCCCCTTCTTCGACCGGCTGGCCGTTCGGGGTCACCGTCCGCAGCTCGCCCTGCTGGTCGAGATCGCGGAGGTCTTCTGCCCCAAGGCCCTTCTCCGCTCAGGGCTGTGGAGACCCGACACCGGGGCGCCCGGGGCCGTGCCCTCCCGCGCCCGGATCTGCAAGGCGCTGGAGCGGCCGGACGCCGACCTGGCGGAGCTGGAGGCCCACTACGGCTCGGGATACGCCGACCACCTCTACGGCTGACCGTCCGGCAGCCCCGGGTGCGCGGTGACGCGGACCGGCCCGGGCCGTCGTCGGGGCAGCGCCGGGAGGGCGGGTGGCCTCAGGGAGCCTCCGCATCCCCGCAGGGCCGGTACCGAGGGGGCTCCGCATCCGCCCATGGGCCGGTGGACTCCTCCCGGGGCGTCCACAGGAGCGGCTGGGTGGCTCGGCAGGTCTCCTCGACTCCGTCGTCCCAGGGGAAGCGCCCCTGCCTGTCCGGCCAGAACATCTGCGTGATCGGCAGCGGCGGCCGCTGGTGGAAGTCGACGCCGGCACCGAAGAAGCTGGGGTACCAACTGGGGTGGACGGGCCGGATCGCGACCGGGAAGCCGCCGCCCAGGACGTCGCCGCGGCGCTGGTCCGGTTCGAGCGGATGCCCGTGGCGGATCCGCCCGGCGAGGACGTTGACGATGCGCATGCCGGTCTGCGAGGGGATGCCGAAGATGCTCACCTCGGGACTGCGCAGGGTGTGCCAGAGTCCGATGGAGTAGGACCAGTCGCCGGGCAGGTCACCGCCGGCCACCCCGTTGACGTTCCAGCCGTACTCGCGGATGTTCGCCGCGATACGGCTGTCGCGTGCGTCCCAGGCGGTTTCGTCGGCGGCGCTGTCGCAGAGCAGACAGCCGCAGTCGGGGAGGTCCATGACGGTGAGGCTACGGCGGCCGGTCGGAGGCCGGGACGCAGGGGTCGCCGGTGGTCGCGGACCACGGCGCCGCCGTGCACCCGCACCACGGCCCCGCCGGGCGTGCGGCCCTGCTCCCGGCTGCGCTGAGAGGAAGGTCACAGACTGCGGGACCCGCAGGTCAGGGCCAGACCAGGCAGAAGAGTTGGTGACCCGCGTCATGCAGACGGTTGGCGAAGTCCTGCCACTCGTGGAGCATCTTGTAGATGACGAAGGCGTCGCGCGGGCCGCGCCGGTCGGGGACGGTGGACCAGATGAAGGCGGCGGCGCCCAGCTCGGTCTCGTCGGCCTTGCGGAGCGGTTCGACGACACTGGACGGGAGCTGGACCACGGCGTAGTCGGGGTGCAGGACCACCAGTTCCAGGGGCGGGACCTGATGGAGGGGGACGCCCTTGATGCCGGTGAGGACCATGGCGCTCATGGTCTCCGGCTTGATCTTGGTGGAGAGGTGCCGGCCCACGGCGTCCTCGCGCTCGTAGGCGCGCTCCTCCGCCTCGATGCGCTCCTCGGCGCCGATGAGGTCGCCGAGGCGGCCCAGGGTGCCCAGCTCCCCGGCGTCGAGCCCGAGTCCGTCGCGGCCGAGTGCGGTGGGCACACGGGCGGCCGTGGCACGGTCGGGCGCGCCGAAGTACTTGTAGGTCACCCCCACGCGGCCACCACCTCCCCTTCCTCTCCCCGCCGAACCGGCGGCCCTCCGGGAGGGCCCCGCGGTCCCCTCGGAGTCGTCACGCTCGGACACTCGGACCATCCTCACCGGAATACGCCGAAACCGACAGACTAGGCGCTGCGGCCCGCCCGCTCAGCGGTACCGCAGGATGTACCCCGATCATCGTTCCAGATGATCGGGCAGGACATGCCGGTGGGAAGGACACGATTTGAGACCATGTCCTCTGTGAGCTACCCCTACGAAGCCCCAGTGTCCCAGACGTGGTTCGAGCGCGCCTCCATCGTCACCCCCGGCGGGGTCAACTCGCCGGTGCGTGCCTTCAAGGCCGTGGGCGGTACGCCCCGGTTCATGGTGTCCGGTACCGGTCCGTACCTCACCGATGCCGACGGTCGGCAGTATGTCGACCTGGTCTGCTCGTGGGGACCGATGATTCTCGGCCATTCCCACCCCGCGGTGCAGGAGGCCGTCCAGGCGGCCGTCGCCCGCGGCACCTCCTTCGGAACCCCCGGCCAGGGGGAGGTGGAGCTCGCGGAGGAGATCGTGGCGCGGGTCACACCGGTCGAGCAGGTGCGCCTGGTGTCGTCCGGCACCGAGGCGACCATGTCGGCGATCCGGTTGGCGCGCGGCTTCACCGGCCGGGCCAAGGTCGTCAAGTTCGCAGGTTGCTACCACGGTCATGTTGACGCCCTGCTGGCCGCCGCCGGTTCAGGTGTGGCGACTTTTGCCCTCCCGGACACCCCCGGAGTCACCGGTGCACAGGCCGGGGACACCATCGTGCTGCCCTACAACGACCTGGACGCGGTGCGGGCCGCCTTCGCCGCCCACCCGGGCGAGATCGCCTGTGTGATCACCGAGGCGTCCCCCGGCAACATGGGCGTGGTGCCGCCGCTGCCCGGCTTCAACAAGGGCCTCCACCAGCTCTGCCGGGAGAACGGCGCGCTCTTCGTCTCCGACGAGGTGATGACCGGCTTCCGGGTCTCCAGGGCCGGCTGGTACGGCCTGGAGGCGGCCCGTGAGGGCTGGGCGCCGGACCTGCTGACCTTCGGCAAGGTCATGGGCGGCGGCTTCCCGGCCGCGGCCTTCGGCGGCCGGGCCGAGGTGATGGCCCAGCTGGCCCCGGCCGGCCCGGTCTACCAGGCGGGCACCCTCTCCGGTAACCCGGTCGCCACCGCCGCCGGCCTGACCCAGCTGCGGCACTGCACCGACGAGGTGTACGCCACGGTGGACCGGGTCGCCGCCGAGGTCTCCGGGCTGGTGTCCGATGCGCTGACCAAGGAGGGCGTGGCGCACCGGGTGCAGACCGCGGGCAACATGTTCTCGGTCTTCTTCAGCGAGGCGCCGGTCACCGACTACGACGGGGCCAGGGCCCAGGAGGCGTTCCGCTTCACCCCGTTCTTCCACGCCATGCTGGCTCAGGGCGTCTATCTGCCGCCGTCCGCCTTCGAGTCCTGGTTCGTCTCCGCCTCCCACGACACCCAGGCCGTGGAGCGGATCGCGGCGGCGCTGCCGGTGGCGGCCCGTGCCGCGGCCGAGGCGCGCCCCGCGTAGTCTCGGACCGGCCTCCCACACCCCTCCCGTACCCCTAAGGAGCAGCTCAGGTGAGCAGCACAGACGTCACAGTGGTCCACCTCATGCGCCATGGCGAGGTGCACAACCCGGAGGGCGTGCTCTACGGCAGGCTGCCCGACTACCACCTGTCGGAGCTCGGCAAGGAGATGGCCGAGCGGGTGGCGGACCACCTGGCGGGGCGCGACATCACCCATGTCGTGGCCTCGCCGCTGGAGCGTGCGCAGGAGACCGCGGCGCCGATCGCCGCCGCGCACGGCCTGACCACCACGGTGGACGAGCGGCTGATCGAGGCGGAGAACATCTTCCAGGGCAAGACCTTCGGTGTCGGCGACGGCTCGCTGAAGAACCCCTCGCACTGGAAGCACCTCACCAACCCCTTCCGCCCGTCCTGGGGCGAGCCGTACATAGAGCAGGTGGTGCGGATGATGGGGGCGCTGGGTGCCGCCAGGGACGCGGCGCGCGGCCATGAGGCGGTGTGCGTCAGCCACCAGCTGCCGATCTGGGTGACCCGCTGCTTCGCGGAGCACCGGCGGCTGTGGCACGACCCGCGCAAGCGGCAGTGCTCCCTGGCGTCGCTGACCAGCTTCACCTACGAGGGCGACCGGATCGTCTCCATCGGCTACAGCGAGCCCGCACGCGATCTGCTGCCGGCCCACCTGACCGGCAAGGGCGGCAAGAACCAGCCGGTCGGGAAGTCCTTCGGCGCCTAGCCTCCCGCTCGTCAGTACGGCGTGCGCCGGGGGCGCGGGAATCGGTACGGGCTACAGCCCCACCTCTGCGGAGGGGCGGCCGCACCGGTCTCCGCGCCCCCGGCGGCGTTCCGCCGCGGTCCGGCACCACGGGCGCCCCCTCGGCTGGTTTCCTGCCGCGGGCCCCGGGCAGGGGCGCGAACAGGGACAGAACGCCGTATATGCAAAGGAGGGCGGTTCGTCGTGGACACCACCCTGCAGGGCAGGACCGTTGCTTTCCTCGCCGCCACCGAGGGGGTCGAGCAGGTGGAACTCACCAGCCCCTGGAAGGCGGTGGAACAGGCGGGCGGCAGGCCTCGGCTGGTCTCCACCCGGCCGGGCCGGATCCAGGCCTTCAACCACCTCGACAAGGCGGACACCTTCGAGGTGCACGATGTGGCGGGGGAGGTCTCCGCGCGGCACTACGACGCCCTGGTGCTGCCCGGCGGAGTGGCCAACCCGGACTTCCTGCGCCTGGACCGGGACGCGGTCGCCTTCGTCAAGGCGTTCTTCGACGCGGGCAAGCCGGTCGCGGCGATCTGCCATGCGCCCTGGACGCTGGTCGAGGCCGGAGTGGTGCGGGGCCGGACCCTCACCTCGTGGCCCAGTCTGTCGACCGACATCGCCAACGCCGGCGGCGACTGGGTGGACGAGGAGGTCAAGGTCTGCAACCACGGACCCAACACCCTGGTCACCAGCCGTAAGCCGGACGACCTCCCGGCGTTCGAGCGGGCCCTGGTCGCCGAGTTCGCCCGGGGGCCGATGATCGCCGCCTGAACCCGGACGCCGCGCCTCACGCCCTGCCCGCCCCCCACGCGGGCGTGAGGCGCGGCCGGGTGCGGGGCGTCGCCGGGTGCCGGGTCCGGGCGGGTGTGAGGTGCGACACCCGACCCCGATGAGGGCCGTGGGAAAGCCATGCGAAACTTTTCACATGAGTCCTGGCCGCCGCCCCGCCTCCCGCCGTACCCGCGCCCGTGTGCGCCTGGCCGCCCTCGCGGGCGTGGCCGTGATCGCCGCCGCGGGCTGCTCCTCCTCGGGGTCCTCGGGTGACGCCGCCGGGGCCGGCTTCGTCAGCGGCAGCGGCGGGGTGGACACCGCCGCGCCCGCCTCCCGGCACGCCGCGCCGGACATCACCGGCGGGACCGTCGACGGCACCCAGGCCAAGCTCTCCAACTACCGGGGCAAGGTCGTGGTGGTCAACGTCTGGGGATCCTGGTGCCCGCCCTGCCGGCTGGAGGCCAAGGGCTTCGAGCAGGTGTGGAAGAAGTACCAGGGCAAGGGCGTGCAGTTCCTCGGGATCAACACCCGGGACACCAGCGCACGCAACGCCGAGGTCTTCGAGAAGTCCTTCGGCATCACCTACCCCAGCCTCTACGACCCGGACGGCGCCCAGATCCTGCGCTTCCCCAAGGGCACCCTCAACCCCCAGGCCATCCCCTCCACCCTGGTGATCGACCGCCAGGGCCGGGTCGCGGCCCGGGCGCTCAAGCCGCTGGCCGCCGAGGATCTGGAGGCCATGCTCAAGCCGGTGCTCGCGGAGACGCCGTGACCGGCACGCTCCTGGCCGCCGTGGGCGACACCAACGCGACCGTGCTGCAGGGCGCCCTGCTGCTCGCGGTCCCGGTCGCCCTGCTGGCCGGACTGGTGTCGTTCTTCTCCCCGTGCGTGCTGCCGCTGGTCCCGGGCTACCTGTCGTACGTCACCGGCTTCTCCGCGGCCGACCTGGCGGACGCCGGCGGGCGGCGGCGCGGCCGGATGCTACTGGGCTCGCTGCTCTTCGTGCTCGGCTTCACCGCGGTCTTCGTCTCCGGCGGCGCCCTCTTCGGCTACTTCGGCACCACCCTCCAGGACCACCACCGCACCATCTCGCTGGTGATGGGCGCGCTCACGGTGCTGATGGGGCTGGCCTTCATGGGTCTGCTGCCGGGCTTCACCCTGCGCGAGGTACGCTCCCACCGCCGGCCCGCCGTCGGACTGATCGGTGCTCCGCTGCTGGGGGTGGTGTTCGGTGTGGGATGGACCCCGTGCCTGGGCCCGACCCTCACCTCGCTGCAGATGCTCTCCTTCAACCAGGCGAGCGCCGGCCGCGGGGCCTTCCTGATGGCCGTCTACTGCCTCGGTCTGGGCGTACCGTTCATCGTGGCGGCGCTCGCCTTCCGCCGTGCGCTGGGTGCGTTCGGCTGGGTGAAGAGCCACTACCAGTGGGTGCTGCGCGTCGGCGGCGGGATGCTCGTCGTGGTGGGGCTGCTGCTCGTCACCGGCGCCTGGGACTCGCTGATCTCCCAACTCCAGTCCACCACCCAGGGCTTCTCGATCGGAATCTGACCTTGAGCAACACGGACACCGGCACCGGCGCCAAGGCCCAGCAGCCGCTCGACGACGAGGCGGCCGCCGAGCGGCTCTCCACCGCGCCGGTCGAGGAACGCCCCGAGGACACCGTCCCGTCGCTGGGCGCCGTCGGCTGGCTGCGCTGGACCTGGCGGCAGCTCACCTCCATGCGGGTGGCGCTGATCCTGCTCTTCCTGCTGTCGCTGGCGGCCGTACCCGGCTCGCTGATCCCGCAGACCAGCTCCAACGCGCTGCGGGTCCAGCAGTGGAAGGCCGCCCACAGCGTCCTCGCGCCGCTCTACGAGAAGCTCCAGCTGTTCGACGTCTACAGCTCGGTGTGGTTCTCCGCGATCTACATCCTGCTCTTCGTCTCGCTGGCGGGCTGCATCGTCCCGCGCAGCTGGCAGTTCGTCGGCGTGCTGCGCAGCATGCCTCCGGCGGCCCCCCGCAACCTCACCAGGATGCCGGTGTACGCGACCTGGCGCACCGGCGCCGCAGCGCCGGACGTCACCGCCGCGGCGGAGCGGCTGCTGGGCGGCCGCCGTTTCCGTGCGCACACCCTGGGCGACGCGGTGGCCGCGGAGAAGGGCTATCTGCGCGAGGTCGGCAACCTGCTCTTCCACATCTCGCTCTTCGGCCTGCTGATCGCGATGGCCTGGGGCAGCGTCGCGGGCGGCCAGGGCGGCAAGCTGGTGCTGGAGGGGCAGGGCTTCTCCAACACCATGACGCAGTACGACGACTTCGAGGGCGCCGCGTTCTACGGCGCGGACGACCTGGACGCCTTCGGCTTCAAGCTGGACGGTTTCTCGGCGACGTACCAGACCAAGGGCGACCAGCTGGGCACCCCGCGGGACTTCACCGCGCACATCCGCTACTGGACCGGTACCGACAACAGCAGGCTGCGCAAGGGCACCATCAAGGTCAATGAGCCGCTCGAGGTGGCGGGCAGCAAGGTCTATCTGATCGGCCACGGCTACTCGCCCGTCGTCACGGTGCGCAACGCCAAGGGCGAGGTGGTCTTCCAGGGCCCCACCCCCTTCCTGCCCCAGGACAACAACCTGACCTCCACCGGCGCCATCAAGGTCGGCGACTACGGCACCAAGGACGGCAAGAAGGTGCAGCTGGGCTTCTCCGGCATCTTCTCCCCGACCGCACCGGTCACCGCCTCCATGACCACCGGCTGGAACTCGCTCTTCCCCGCCGCGGCCGACCCCAAGCTGATCATCACCGCGTACGAGGGCGACCTGGGCACCGACGCCGGACTGCCGCAGAACGTCTACCAGCTGGACATCGCCCATATGAAGCAGCTGTCCCAGGACGGCAACAAGGCCGCGGTGGCCCTGAAGCCCGGGCAGGGCTGGACCCTCCCGGACGGCTACGGCACCGTCAGCTTCGACGGCTACCAGCAGTGGGCCAGCTTCAACATCGCCCACCGTCCCGGAAACAGCGTGGCGCTCGGCAGCGCCGCCCTGGCGGTGCTCGGCCTGATCGGCTCGCTGCTGATCCAGCGGCGCCGGGTCTGGGTGCGGGCCACCGAAGCGGAGGACGGCACCACCGTGGTGGAGATGGCGGGCCTGGCCCGCAGTGAGTCCGCCAGGATCGCCGAGGAGCTCGCAGAGCTCGCAGTCGCCCTGCAGGACGACGCGCCGGCGCTGCCCGAGGAGTCCGAGACGCCCGTGAACGAGCCGACCGAGAAGAGGGGTTGACGGTGGTCCTTGCCACGGCGGTCAACGAACATTTGGCCAACATCTCCAACTACCTGATCTACTCGGCGATGGCGGTGTACACGCTGGCCATGCTCGCCCACTGCTTCGAGTGGGCCTTCGGCAGCCGCGGCGCGATCGCCCGCCGCTCCGCCGAGCAGGGCGGCACCCTGGCCGAGACGGTCGCGGCCACCGCGCAGCCCGCCGCCAGGAAGGTCACCGTCACGGTGGCCTCGGCCGGCGGCGGCACGGCCACCCTCACCCGTACCGCCCTGGCCGGCGAGGGCGCCACCGTGGTCACCGGCGGCCGGGGCGACGACGAGACCGACGGCCCCGGCGCGGCGGGCAGCGACGAGCAGGCCGACCTGCTGGGCCGGATGGCGATCTCGCTCACGGTGCTGGGCCTGGTGCTGCACTTCGGCGGTGTGCTGACCCGCGGTCTGTCGGTGACCCGCTGGCCGTGGGGCAACATGTACGAGTTCTCCTGCGCCCTGGCGTTCACCGCGGTCGCCGCCTACCTGGTGCTGCTGGCCACCGGCAAGAAGGTGCGCTGGCTGGGCCTGCCGGTGGTGGTCTCGGCGCTGCTGACCCTCGGTCTTGCGGTCACCGTGCTGTACACCGACTCCGAGCAGCTGGTGCCGGCGCTGCACTCGCCGTTCCTGGCCATCCACGTCACCGCGGCGATCATCTGTGGCGGCGCCTTCCACGCGGCCTTCGTGGCGACCGCGCTGTATCTGCTCAAGGACGGCTACGACCGGCGGATCGCCGCTGGGCGGACCACCGGCCCGCTGGGTACCGACGCCTCCATCTGGCAGCGGCTGCCCTCCGCCGGCTCCCTGGACAAGCTGGCGTACCGGATCAACGCGGTGATCTTCCCGCTCTGGACCTTCACCATCATCGCGGGCGCCATCTGGGCCGAGAAGGCCTGGGGCCGGTACTGGGAGTGGGACCCCAAGGAGACCTGGTCCTTCATCACCTGGGTCGCCTACGCCGCCTATCTGCACGCCCGCGCCACCGCCGGGTGGAAGGGCCGCAAGGCCGCCTACCTGGCGCTGCTGGCCTTCGCCTGCTTCGTCTTCAACTACTACGGCGTCAACATCTTCGTCACCGGCAAGCACTCCTACGCCGGCGTCGGCTGACAGCCGCCCCGTGGGACGGTGCCCCTGGCACCGTCCCACGGGGAGCCCGGGGCACCGTCCGGCAGCCCAGGCAACGCCAACAGCACGGACCTGACGCCGACGGCCCGGCCCCCGAGAGGGGGCCGGGCCGTTCGCCGTACCGTCAGGCTGCTGTCTGCCAGCTGACCGGGGAGGAGTACCCCGAGTAGGCCGGGAGCCGCTCCAGCCGCCGCCAGCGGGCCGGAGGCTCGGTGCTGCGGGCCGCCTGCTGCCGGGCGGTGGCGCCGATGGCAGCGCGGGCGAGGAGGACGGCGGTGACCGCCGCCAGCTCCTCGTCGGTCAGGCTGCCCTTGACGACCTGGATCATGGATGGACTCCTTCGGTCACATGGGCGGGTTGCCGTGCTTGCGCGACGGCAGGTCCGCGTGCTTGGTGCGGAGCATGGCCAGGGAGCGGATGAGGACCTCGCGGGTTTCGGCGGGGTCGATGACGTCGTCGACGAGGCCGCGTTCCGCCGCGTAGTAGGGGTGCATGAGTTCGCTCTTGTACTCCTTGACCATGCGGGTGCGCATGGCGTCGGGGTCGTCGGCGGCGTTGATCTGGCGGCGGAAGATGACGTTGGCGGCGCCTTCGGCGCCCATGACGGCGATCTCGTTGGTGGGCCAGGCGTAGGAGAGGTCGGCGCCGACGGAGCGGGAGTCCATGACGATGTAGGCGCCGCCGTAGGCCTTGCGCAGGATCAGCTGGATCCGGGGGACGGTGGCGTTGCAGTAGGCGTAGAGGAGTTTGGCGCCGTGGCGGATGATGCCGCCGTGTTCCTGGTCGACGCCGGGCAGGAAGCCGGGGACGTCCAGGAGGGTGATCAGGGGGATGTTGAAGGCGTCGCACATCTGGACGAAGCGTGCGGCCTTCTCGGAGGCTTCGATGTCCAGGACGCCGGCGAGGGACTGGGGCTGGTTGGCGATGAGGCCGACGACCTGTCCGTCCATGCGGGCGAGGGCGACGATGACGTTGGTGGCCCAGCGTTCGTGGACCTCCATGAAGGTGGCGTCGTCGACGATCTCCTCGATGACCTTGCGCATGTCGTAGGGGCGGTTGCCGTCGGCGGGGACGAGGTCCAGGAGGGCGTCGCTGCGGCGGTCGGCGGGGTCGTCGGTGGGGACGACGGGTGGGGTCTCGCGGTTGTTCTGGGGGAGCAGGGAGAGGAGGTAGCGGACCTCTTCCAGGCAGGTGGTCTCGTCGTCGTAGGCGAAGTGGCAGACGCCGGAGACCTCGGCGTGGACGTCGGCGCCGCCCAGGCCGTTCTGGGAGATCTGTTCGCCGGTGACGGCTTTGACGACGTCGGGTCCGGTGATGAACATCTGGGAGGTGTCGCGGACCATGAAGACGAAGTCGGTCAGGGCGGGGGAGTAGGCGGCGCCGCCGGCGCAGGGGCCGAGCATGACGGAGATCTGGGGGATGACGCCGGAGGCGCGGGTGTTGCGCTGGAAGATGCCGCCGTAGCCGGCGAGGGCGGTGACGCCTTCCTGGATGCGGGCGCCGGCGCCGTCGTTGAGGGAGACCAGGGGTGCTCCGGCGGCGATGGCCATGTCCATGATCTTGTGGATCTTCTGGGCGTGGGCCTCACCCAGCGCCCCGCCGAAGATCCGGAAGTCATGGGCGTAGACGAACACGGTCCGCCCGTGCACGGTGCCCCAGCCGGTCACCACACCATCGGTGTAGGGCTTCTTCGCCTCCAGCCCGAACCCCGTCGCCCGGTGCCGCCGCAACGGCTCCACCTCACTGAACGACCCCTCGTCCAGCAACAGCCCGATCCGCTCCCGAGCCGTCAACTTCCCCTTCGCATGCTGCGCCTCGGTGGCCTGCTCGCTGGGGCCGCTACGCGCCCGGTCCTTGATGTCGCGCAACTCCGCGACTCGCCCCCGGGCATCGACCGGGGTGGACGGGACCTCTCCGGCCCCCTCGGTGGTCGTCGCCGCTTCCAGAACCGTCATCTCCAACCACTCCAAGTCTGTCCGGAATCGCTCGGCGGCCGGGTCGACGGCTCCACCACTGCGATGTGGGGAGCGCACGCGACGGCAGGGTCGGCTGCGGCGGCTGCGAACACTTCCCTTACGACCTTACGAGCGGTCTGCATCCCGCACGGGGGTCGATTCCGTACAAGGTCCGACCGGATTCCATGTCCGAGCCGGACAGGAGGCGCCGATGGCGAACCATGGCAAAACGGTTGTGAGGGGGATCTCCCGCTGTCCGGATCCGCCCCGCAGGCCCGTGATTACGGCGGTCCGCGGCCCGAGGGCGGGGTCCGGCCGGGCCCCTGGACGGCCGGTCGGAGCCGACCGCCGGGTACGCCGTACGGAGGACGGCCGGGGCGGCGGGGAGAGCTCCTTACGAGGATCACACACATAGCACCGAACGGGTGAAACGGGCTCCTCCGAGGGGCCCGGGGGAGCGGCGGCGGCGGTCGGCCGCCGTCGCCGGTCCAGCGGGCCGTCAGGTCGGCCTGGCCCCCGGTGAGCGCGCGGCGCCCTGAGGGCGTGTCCCGGGCCGTCCCTGTGCGGTCGCAGCGCCCTGCCGGAGGCCCTGTGGAGCCGGGCGCTGTACGTCTTCGCCGCGGACGCGGTCCAGGAGGGAGTCGGAGGGCCCGGCAAAGGCCCGGACGGGTAGGGCGTCCGGCGGGGCGCCGCCCGTCCGGTGCGCCGGCCCGCATCATCGAGCCGCGCGGGCCCCCGGCGCCTGCCGCGCACCCGTCGGCCTCCGTCCGCCCGTTGGCCCGCCGGAGGTCCGGAAGAAGCCGCGCGCGAGCCGGCTCCGCCGGTTCACCCCCAGGTCGGCGACGGCAGCAGACCGGCCCTACCCGGCGCGCCGTGCACCCCGGCCGCGGTACGGGCCCGGGGCAGCCACGGCTTAGGGCCCGCCACCGGGATCCGCCGCCCCGCGCGCCCCCACCCCGTACCGTTCACTCGCCGATGTCCTCGAACCAGATCTCCGGGCGCTCCGCGATGAACCCCCGCATCAGGGCGACGCAGTCCGCATCGTCGAGGACCACCACCTCCACCCCGTGCTCCGCCAGCCAGTGGTGGCCGCCCTGGAAGGTCTCCGCCTCCCCGACCACCACCCGGCCGATGCCGAACTGGCGCACCAGGCCGCTGCAGTACCAACAGGGCGACAGCGTGGTCACCATGGTGGTCCGCCGGTAGCCGCGCAGCCGCCCCGCGGCCCGGAAGGCGGCGGTCTCCGCGTGCATCGACGGATCCCCGTCCTGCACCCTGCGGTTGTGCCCGCGCCCCAGCACCCGCCCGTCCGCCGCGAACAGCGCCGCCCCGATCGGGACCCCGCCCTCGGCCAGCCCGGCGCGGGCCTCCTCCAGCGCCACCGCCAGCATGGTCCGCAGCTCCGCCGTCTCGCTCATGGACCCACTCTCCCGCCCGTGACACCCCGTGGCAACGTGCGCTCGGCGCACTCCGGGACGGTGCGGGCACCACTGCCACGGCGAGGGGGGATCAGCCAGGGGCGGTGCCGGGAGAGAGGCCTGTGGTGACGCCCCGTCACTGCCGGGGCTGGTGGCCGGGACCGCTGCGGCCGGGGATGCGGCGCGCGGGTTCCCGGCCGCTCCGCCGGCTGCGTACCGTACCCGGCCGTCAGTTGCCGGAGTCCTGCTCCGCGGTGCCCTCGGGGCCGTTGTCGGAGCGGCGGCGCAGCTCCTCCTCGCGGCGGCGCAGATCGGACTCCCACTGCTTCAGCATGTCCTCGTGCTGCTCGTTGTGCCGCTTGAGGGAGGCCAGGAACTCCGGGTCGTCATCGGGGGCCACCATGCGCCGCTGCGGCCGCTCGTACTCCGGGTACCCGGCCGTGCCGGACGGCCACGGCACCCGGCGGCGGCCCGCCCCGACGCGGCCGCGCCCCGCGACCAGCCAGGCGATCGGCCCCACCAGCACCTCCCCGAAGAAGAGGATCAGCAGGATCCAGACCACCTTGGGAAGGTGCCTGACCTCCTCCTCGGGAGTGAGCAGGCAGTCGATGAAGGCCCAGATCCACAGGGCGAGGACGAGCAGGAAAGGCAGATACCTCAGCACGGTGGTGCAACTCCCCCGGTACGGCGGCTCCCTCCGCCGAGGAGGGACCTCATGACCGGACCAGGGTAGTGCGTGGCGGATACTGGCTGTCATGGCATACGACGATCTTCGGTCCTTCCTGCGGGCGCTGGAGCGCGAGGGAGACCTCAGGCGCATCAAGGCCCAGGTGGACCCGCATCTGGAGATCGGCGAGATCGTCGACCGGGTGCAGAAGGCCAAGGGGCCGGCGCTGCTCTTCGAGGACGTCAAGGGCTCGTCGATGCCGCTGGCGATGAACGTCTTCGGCACCGAGCGCCGGCTGGCCAAGGCGCTGGGCCTCAAGTCGCCGGACGACATCTCGCAGAAGATCGCCGGGCTGCTGAAGCCGGAACTGCCCCAGGGCTTCACCGGGTTCCGCGACGCCTTCGGCAAGCTGGCCTCGATGGCCCACGTCCCGCCGCGGAAGGTGAAGCCGGGTGAGGCGCCGGTGCAGGAGGTGGTGCTCACCGGCGACGAGGTCGACCTGGAGCAGCTGCCGGCCCTCTTCACCTGGCCGCTGGACGGCGGATCGTTCTTCAACCTGGGCCTGACCCACACCAAGGACCCCGACACCGGGGTGCGCAACCTCGGTCTCTACCGGTTGCAGCGCCACGACAGGCGCACCATCGGGATGCACTGGCAGATCCACAAGGACAGCCGCAACCACTACCAGGCGGCGGCCAGGCGCGGTGAGCGGCTGCCGGTCGCCATCGCCTTCGGCTGCCCGCCCGCGGTCACCTACGCGGCGACCGCGCCGCTGCCCGGCGACATCGACGAGTACCTCTTCGCCGGGTTCGTCCAGGGTGAGCGGGTGCGGATGGTGGACTGCCGTACGGTGCCGCTCCAGGTGCCCGCCGACGCCGAGGTGGTGCTGGAGGGCTGGCTGGAGCCGGGGGTGACGCTGCCGGAGGGTCCGTTCGGCGACCACACCGGCTTCTACACCCCGCAGGAGCCCTTCCCCGCGCTGACCATCGACTGTGTGACCATGCGGCGCCGGCCGATCCTGCAGTCCGTGGTGGTGGGCCGGCCGCCCACCGAGGACGGACCGCTGGGGAAGTTCACCGAGCGGTTCTTCCTGCCGCTGCTGAAGATCATCATCCCGGACATCGTCGACTACGACCTGCCGGAGGCGGGCGGCTTCCACAACTGTGTGATCGTCGCCATCGACAAGAAGTACCCCAAGCACGCCCAGAAGGTGATGCACGCCATCTGGGGCGCCCACATGATGTCCCTGACCAAGCTGATCATCGTGGTGGACAAGGACTGCGACGTCCACGACTACCACGAGGTCGCCTGGCGGGCGCTGGGCAACACCGACTACAGCCGCGACCTGGTGGTGGTGGAGGGGCCGGTCGACCATCTGGACCACGCCTCCTACCAGCAGTTCTGGGGCGGCAAGGCCGGCATCGACGCCACCCGCAAGCTGCCCGAGGAGGGCTACACCCGGGACGGCGGCTGGCCGGAGATGATCACCTCCGACCCGGACACCGCAGCCCTGGTCACCCGACGCTGGAAGGAATACGGACTGTGAGCGACGCCGCTCTCGGCGACCAGACCCCGCCGGCCCCCGTCGCCGCTCCCGGCCGCACCAAGGCGTTCCTGCGCCTGGTGATGATCGAGCACTCGGTCTTCGCGCTGCCCTTCGCCTACATCGCCGCCCTGACCGCGATGTACCTCGACGGCGGCACGGTGAAGTGGCTCGACCTGCTGCTGGTCACCGTGGCCATGGTCGGACTGCGTACCTTCGCGATGGCCGCCAACCGGATCATCGACCGCGAGATCGACGCCCGAAACCCCCGCACCGCGGGCCGCGAGCTGGTCACCGGGGCCGTCTCCGTCCGCTCCGCCTGGACCGGCGCGCTGATCGCCCTGGTGTTCTTCCTCGGCGCCGCGGCCCTGCTGAACCCGCTCTGCCTGGCGCTGGCACCGGTCGCGGTGGTGCCGATGGTGGTCTATCCGTACGGGAAGCGGTTCACCGACTTCCCGCACGCCATCCTGGGCCTCGCCCAGGCCATGGGGCCGATCGGCGCCTGGATCGCCGTCACCGGGCGGTGGTCCTGGGACGCGGTGGTGCTGGGCCTGGCCGTCGGCGTCTGGATCGGCGGCTTCGACCTGATCTTCGGCTGCCAGGACGTGGCCGCCGACCGCGCCCACGGGGTGAAGTCGGTGCCCGCCCGCTTCGGCATCGCCGCCGCCCTGCACGGCGCCCGCGCCTCGCATGTCGTCACCACGGCCCTCCTCGTCTGGTACGCCGTGCTCACCGATGCCGGACCGGCCTTCTGGCTGGGCCTGGCCGTGGTCGCCTGCGCCTTCCTCTACGAGCACTCGATCGTGAAGCCCGGCGACCTGTCCCGGCTCAACCGGGCCTTCTTCACCGTCAACGGCTTCGTCGGCATCGCCCTCTTCTGCTTCGCCCTCCTCGACCTGGTGCTGCGGGGGCTGGGCGTCTGAGCAGGGACACGTCGGCATTGCCGCCTCCCTGACCCCGCACCCGGCCTGGGAGCGGGCCCTGGTAGCGGGCCGGTTCCCGGGCCGGGCGGGCGGCGTCCGGGCGCGGCGGATGCGTGGCCAAGGGCCTGCGGCGGGCCGGGCGCTGGCCGAAGTCGGCCGATAGCGGCCACGAGGAGGGCGGGGAGGCCGTCGGCGCGCTCATTGTCTTGACAGTGTGCTGACAGCTCATTCAGTCTCTTGGGAGCGCTCCCACTCCATGCCCCCCGTGTGTGTCCGCGGTCGTGCCCATACGGAGCCCTGCCGGGTGCGGCGCTGATGGCGCTCCCCGAGCCCTTCGACGTCCACCTCGCGTCGCATCCGCTCGAAGGAGAGCCTGTCCATGCAGCGCACCACGCTCCTCCTCTCCACCCTGCTGGTCTCGGCACTCGCCGGGACCGCACTGGCCACCGGCCCGGCCCTTGCCGCGGCCCCGTCCGCAGCCGCCGCGGCGGCACCGTCACTCACCGTCGACCCCTCCGCCGGCCGGCACGCCATCAGCCGCGACGTCTACGGCATGAACTTCGCCGACGCAGGCCTCGCAGCCGAGCTGAAACTGCCGGTGGACCGCTGGGGCGGCAACGCCACCACGCGCTACAACTACCTGACCGACACCAGCAACCGGGCCAGTGACTGGTACTTCGAGAACATCCCCGAGGACGTCGCCGACCCGGGCGCACTGCCGGACGGTTCCTCCGTCGACACCTTCATCGAGAAGGACCGCGCGGCCGGCACCGCCACCGACGTCACCGTGCCGCTGATCGGCTGGGTGCCCAAGGCGACGCGCGACAAGCTCTGCGGCTTCAGCGTCGCCAAGTACGGCCCGCAGCAGTCCACCGACCAGTGGGCCCCGGACTGCGGCAACGGCCTCAAGCCCGACGGCACCCCGATCACCGGCAACGACCCCACCGACACCAGCATGCCCGCGGGCGCCGACTACGTCTCCGGCTGGGTGAAGTACCTGAAGGGGAAGTACGGCGACGCGGCGCACGGCGGGGTGAAGTTCTACAACCTCGACAACGAGCCGGACATCTGGCACTCCACCCACCGGGACGTCCACCCCAAGGGCGCGACCTACGACGAGATGAGGGACTCCACCTACGCGGTGGCCTCCGCCGTCAAGGCCGCCGACCCGGGCGCCAGGACCCTCGGCCCCACCGGCTGGGGCTGGAGCTCCATCACCCTCTCCGGCTCCGACCAGCAGACCTGCAACGCCGAGGGCGGCAGCTGCTGGTCCAACCCGCCGGACTGGGCGGCCCACGGCGGCACCGACTTCGGCGCCTGGTACCTCCAGCAGATGGCCGCGTACGAGAAGGCCCACGGCACCCGGATCCTCGACTACTACGACAACCACTGGTACCCGCAGGCCGGCGGTGTCTCCGGCTCGGCCGACGACGCCGCAACCCAGGCCGTGCGGCTGCGCTCCACCCGGGGGCTGTGGGACCCGACGTACACCGACGAGAGCTGGATCAACCAGCCCGTGATGGCGATCCCGCGGATGAAGTCGCTGGTGGACGCCAACTACCCGGGGACGAAGACCGCCGTCACCGAGTACAACTGGGGCGCCCTGGACAAGATCGACGGCGGGATCGCCGAGGCCGACATTCTCGGCATCTTCGGCCGTGAGGGCCTGGACCTGGCCACCCTGTGGGCGCCGCCCGCCCCCACCGACCCGGGCGCCTTCGCCTTCCGGATGTACCTGAACTACGACGGCGCGGGCTCCTCCTTCGGTGACACCGCGGTCCGGGCCGCCAGCACCGACCAGGACCAGGTGGCGGTGTACGCCGCCGGGCGCAGCAGCGACGGCGACCTCACCGTGATGGCGGTCAACAAGTCCCCCGACGCCGTGACCTCGCCGCTCACCGTCGCCGGGCGGACGGGCATCGACGCCGCCAAGGTCTACCGGTACGGCCAGGACGACCTCACCGCCATTCAGCACCTGGCGGACCAGCAGCTCACCGACGGCAGCGCCACCCTGACGCTGCCCGGCTACTCCGTCACCGAGCTGGTGCTGCCCCCGGCCGGCTCCACCACCCCGCCCACCACCACGCCCCCGACC
>NZ_LIQR01000380.1 GCF_001418575.1 Peterkaempfera griseoplana | reverse complement strand
GGTGGTGGATCGGGCGGGGGTTGTGCCGGACTCTGCGTTTCGGCCGCGTGAGGCCCGGACATCCGGAGCCCCGCCTCCGACCACCGCGGTTCACCTGCCCTGCTCGCCCGTGTCCGGGCGTGTCGCCGCGATGTCCGGGTCGTCCTCGGGTGCGTCCGGAACGACGTGAACCGCCGCCTCCTCCGCACCCGCGGCGCCTCCGTCCACTCCGACGTCGGAGGCGAGCAGCTCCTTGTCGGTGTCCGGGTGCGCCCCCTCGTCGGGGGCCACCAGGCGCCCCGCCCGCACGTCGCCGACCTCGGCGTCGGTCGGTTCCCCCTCGCCACCCGGCAGGTCACCGGTGCCGTCCCCCGGCTCGGGTTCCACATCGGGAACCTCCTGGGCCAACCGCTGGTCCAGTGACTCGCCCTCGCGCTGCTCCGCCGCCGTCGTACCGATCTTGTCGACTCCGAGCGGCCTCTCCGGCGGGGAGTAGCCCTCGTCCAGGATGTCGTCGTAGTCGCGCTCGTCCACCGCGTCCTCCAGGTCCAGCGGTGCGGCGTCCTCCTGCTCCTCGTTGCCGCCGGTCGGCTGGTAGACGTCGTCCGCCATGCTGTCATCAGTCATGAGCAACTCCGGTACTTTGCAGGTCCACCCGCACGGGTCGGGGCGGGTTGTTCGTCCGGGCCGGGTGCCTACCCGGCGTCTGCGGCCCAATGCCTGATCAGCATCGTGGACGCCCGAGGCGGCTGCGGCAGCGGCGGCTCGGGCAGCTGGACGCTCCGCTTCGGGCGGTCCACCAAGCGCCGTGCGGTCCGGCGGTGGCGCGCACCGCGTCCGGCACGGGGAACGGGGCAAAGGAGGAACCCGAGTGTCAGCACGCTCCGCAGTCGGCCTGGACCTGGCTGTCTCCGCTGGGAATGCCGAGCCGGGCCTGGCGGGGCACGCGATCGTCAGCGTGCGCGCCAACGACGGCCGCCCACCAGATCACCGAGTGCGCGCAGCCGCCAGGGACGCAGGTCCCGTGGCGGTGGCGGGGTCGTCGTCCTCGGTCGGTGGGGGCGCCGTCCGCGCGGCGTCAGACCGGGGGCGATGCGGGACGCGGCGTTCTGCGGTCAGGGGCGGGCGTGTTCCAGGAGTCGAGCAGACGAAGTGCCTGCTCGGTCGGTGAGCCCGGCTCCACGTTGTAGACGTAGAGGGTCTGCTCCGCGTCTCCGGGGACCGGGAAGGACTCGAACTCGAAGTGCAGGTCACCCACGACGGGGTGGTGGTGGAGCTTTGCGCCGTGGGTGCATCGCAGCACCCGGTGGTCGTTCCACCAGGTGGTGAACTCCGGTGAGCGCAGCGTGAGTTCGCCCACCAGGTCGGCGAGTTGCCGGTCGTGGGGCCGGCGTCCGGCCTCCAGGCGCAGGATGCCGACTGTTTCGGCGGCGATGCGTTCCCAGTCGCCGACGGTCTGCCGGGCTGAGGGGTCCAGCAGGTAGTACCGGGCCAGGTTGCGGGCCGGCGCCGGAAGTGCGTCGAAATCGGTGAGGACGGACCGGGCCAGCCGGTTGGAGGCCAGGACGTCCGTCCGCCGGCCGAGGACGTACGCCGGCACGTGCTGCAGGGTCTCCAGCATCAGGTGCAGGCCGGGGCGGACGCGCTGCGGGGCGATCACGGTACGGCGGGTGGTGGCGTTCGGCCGGGTCAGCAGATTGTGCAGGTGTTCCCTTTCGGACGCGTCCAGCCGCAGGGCCCGGCTCAGAGCCTCGAGGACCTCCGGTGAGGGGTTGCCGGCCCGGCCCTGTTCGAGCCGTGTGTAGTACTCGGTGCTCACCCCGGCGAGCCGGGCGACCTCGTCGCGACGCAGCCCCGGAACCCTGCGTGTGCGGCCGTCCTCCGGCAACCCTGCCCGGTCTGGGGTCAGGCGGCTGCGCCGGGTGCGCAGGAAGTCGGCGAGCTCACTTCGGCTGTCCATTCACCCAGTGTGGCGCGTCGGCCGTGCGGCATTGCGAGTGTGGGTGGCCCTGTGAGTACCAGCCTCGGCAGGGTCCGGCAGGCCCCCTCAGCGGCGGGTCCGGCGGTGGTGTGCTGAATGAGCGGCCCGGTTGGACGGACCGCCCCGAAAGTTCCACGGAAGGCACCTTTCAATGACCTCGCAGAACCCCGTCGCCCCGCTTGCCGGCCGTGTCGCCGTCGTCACCGGCGCCTCCAGCGGTATCGGCGAAGCAACCGCCGAGCACCTGGCATCGCTGGGCGCGAAGGTCGCCGTGCTGGCCCGGCGTGCGGACCGGCTCACGGAGCTGGTCTCGCGTATCGGGAAGAACGGCGGCACCGCGCTGGCGATCACCGCGGACGTGACCGACGTGCAGGCCGTACGAGCCGCGGCCGACCGGGTCAAGGTCGACCTCGGTGGCGCGGACCTGCTGTTCAACAACGCAGGCGTGATGCTCCCGGCCCCGATCGAGGAGCTGGCCACCGACCAGTGGCAGCACCAGATCGACCTCAACATCACCGGCCTGATGAACGTCATCGGCGCGTTCGTCCCGCAGCTGGTGGAGGCGGCCGCGGAGCGCGGCGTCGGCGACCTGGTCAACACCTCGTCGATCACCGCGCAGAATCTCTTCCCCAACTTCGCCGTGTACTCGGCCACCAAGGCCTATGTCACGCACCTGTCCCGGCACCTGCGCATGGAGCTGGGCCAGAAGAAGGTGCGGGTGTCGGCGATCGAGCCGGGCATCGTCGGGACGGAGCTGCAGAGCCACGTCACCGACGACGGCGTGCGGCAGTGGCTGGCGGGCTCCAAGGAGATCATGGAGTGGCTGACGCCGGAGGACATCGCCCACACCGTCGGCTTCCTCGCCTCCCAGCCGGCGCGCGTCAACCTTCAGCAGGTCACGATCATGCCCACCGGCGAGGCCAGCTGATCAGTCCCGGCCGCGGTCGTCCTCATCGTGACCGCGACCACGCGGAACTCACCGGACGATCCCCGAGGCGCAGCGCTGCGGCGTACGGTCCACCCGGGCGCGGCCGGGTGGACCGGCGGGCGGCCCCGACCCGTCCGGGTACGGCCACTCGCCCCTCGTCCCGGGAGGTGCCGCCCGTCCTCCGCCCTGTCGGCCGTCTCCCTCGGCGGCGCCGGTCCACGGCGGCGGGTCCGTCCCCCGCCGTGGACCCCGGCGCGCTCACCAGAGCCCGCTGGGCTCCCTTGCGGCCGCCCGGAGCAGGATGTCCCGTGTGGAGCCCATCCCGTACTTGTCGACATCGCTGGAGAGTGCGGCCACGTCCAGCAGGAGCGGCCGGATGTCGACACCGGCGTCCCGCGCCTGTTCGCAGAGCCCGTTCAGCGTGACCATCATGTCCCGTGTGTCGGCGCCCTGGTCGTCGACCGACATCCTCAGCAAGCACTGCCGGAAGCCCTGGGGTGTGGGTTCGAAGGGCAGCGTCGTCGCCCAGCGGAACGAGCGGTGGCGGTCCAGGAGCGCGCGCAGGTCGGCCCGGAGGTCCTCGTCGCCCACCGTGTAGAGGGAGAGCACGTGCCGCAGCGCCGCCTCGGCCTCCGGCCGGACCCCCGCCTCGTCCAGCGGCTGCGGGCCCTCCCGCATCCTGCGCACCCAGTCGGGGTCGGTGAGGTCCACCGGTCTCTCCGCGATGGGTCTGATGCACGCGTCGACGACCGCGATCCATGCCTCGAGCTCCGCCAGTTCCCCCATAACCGTCCCTTTCCCGCGCCCGTCTGTCGGCGGCCTGCTGCGGCGCACCCTCCGCGTGCCCCGTCGGAGCACAGGGCGCCGCGACCCCGGCCACAGCCTGGAGCCTGTCCTGCCGGTAGAGGGCAGTCTCGATGAACAGCATGGTGGGCGTAGCGGTCCGCGGGCTGGTACTCGGTGAAATGCAGCAGGCCGTGCTCTGCCAGGGAGCGTCCAAGGGCGACGCCGCCCTCGCGGACGGCCCGGGCCTCCGGCGCGATCACACGTCCGCGTCCTCGTCCCGGAACCGCAGGACGAGGCGGCCGCGGACACCCCCGGCTTCGAGGAGGCGGTGGGCGTCGACAGCCTGTTCCGGAGGAAAGGCCCCGGCGACCCGCAGGGTGAGGACGCCGTCCTCCGCCTGGGCACGCAGGCGGTCGAGTCGGGCGTGGTCGCCGAGAGAGTCGGGGACGTTGACCGAATGCAGGCGGACGGAGCGGCGGCCGAGCTCGCCGGGCGGCATGGCTTTGGCGCCTTCGCCGAGCAGTACGGCGATCCCTCCGCCAGGCCGGACCGCGGGGGCGAGGGTGGCCGAGCCGAGGACGGCTGCGTCCAGGAGGCCGTGCACGCCGCCGGGGGCCGCTCGCAGGATGTGGTCGGTGACGGCGGTCCCGCGGGATACCACGGTGTCGGCGCCGAGCGCGTGCACGAGCTCCCGGTCGGCGGGTGAGGCGTCGGCGATGACGGTCAGGCCGTCGGCCTTGGCGAGTTGGACGGCGTATCCGCCGACGACGCCGGCCGCGCCGGTGACGGCCAGGGTCTGTCCCGGGGTCAGGGCGAGCAGGTCGAGGGCCTGCCTGGCGGTGAGGCCGTTCATGGGAAGGGTCGCGGCCTGGGCGTACGTGGCGCCGGCCGGTGCGCGGACGACCCAACTGGCGGGGAGGACCACGTATTCGGCGTAGCCGCCGGCGTGTTCCATGAGCGGCATGGTCATGGCCGTCACCCGGTCACCGACGCGCAGGCCGGTCACCGACTCGGGGCCGATCTCGTCCAGTACGCCGGCCGCCTCCATGCCGGGGATGTAAGGCGGCCCCGGCGCCAGGTGGGCGATCGCTCCGTTGCGCAGGTAGCGGTCCCCCGGGTTGACGGTCGCGGCATGGACCCGGATGCGGACCTGGCCGGGACCGGCGTGCGGCTCGGGAATCTCGAAGATCTCCAGGGCTTCCGGTCCTCCGAAGCGGGCCACTCCGACGGCTTTCATCGTTCTCCTTCCTGGGGGGCGCGGCAGCGCCCCCCAGGGGTCTGCAGCGGGTCAGTTGGTCTTCTGCGGGGCCTGGTAGGGGCCCGTGTCGGGGAGGGTGTCCATGCGGTACCGCTCCAGCGCCGATCCGGTGATGTACCAACGCCCGTCGATGCGCTTGTAGGTGTCGTGGTACTGCCCGTAGCCGTGGAAACCGCCGCCTGCCTTCAGGTTGACGTAGTCCTCCATGACCCAGGTGCCGGTTGCCGTGTCCCCCTTGACCGTGATGTTCGGAAGGAGTCCCTGGTGCGCGGTGGGGGCATCGGCGATCAGGGTCTTGGTGGCATTGACCAGTTCCGCGGGGCTGTTGAATTCCTGGCCGGTGTTGATGTGCGCGCCGGGCGTGAAGAGCGCCTGGAGATCGGCCCACTGCTTGGTGTCGATGTCCTGGAAGTAGCGGGCCTTCAGCTTCTCGATGTCCTGGATGTCCGCGAGGTTGCGGACGGTCGCGGCGATGGAAGCGCTGCCGGCCCTGTCGTCGTGCGAGTGGTGGGAACTGGCGGTCGCGGTACCGGTCGCCACTCCTCCGGCCAGGAGGAGTGCGGCAGCCGTCACCATGCCCGCCTTCTTGGCGAACCGGCGGTCGGAGGGGGTCTTGCTGCGGTCGGAGTTCATTGCTGTCCCTTTCTGGTGCGGCATGCGGATGCCGGCGTTCGGGTGCCGGCATTCGGGGAGCGCCCGTTCGGCGATGCCCGAAGCCAGGGCGAGGTATGGGTCCCGGCGTTCGCGGCTGACCCCGCCTCCTGGGGGCAGGGGGCCGCGTCGGCAGGTGCGTGACCACAACCGTGCCGGGCAGGACAGACCCTACAGATAGTGGAACGCACGGTCAAATTATTGGCATGGCGATCTCCGATCGACCGCCACACGCCACAGCAGAGGCATAAATACTGCAGGTGAAGCGCATGATCCCGACACGGACGTGAACCTGAGGCGCCGAATCTCCCCTCTTTCTAGTTCTGTTACGCTCATTCCATAATCTCGACGTTCCCGCCTCTTCGGGCAACGAGCGACCGGCCGCAGGCCGAAAGGTCCTGACCTGCCTGGGTCGCCCCCCTGTCCTCTCGCCCTTCCCTCAGGAGCACGCACATGTCCACGACCGCCCTTCAACCGGACCCCCGGCGCTGGAAAGCGCTGATCTTCATCGGCATCGCCCAGCTGATGGTCTTCCTGGACGGGGCGATCATGAACATCGCCCTGCCGTCCGCACCGCACGACCTGGGCTTCTCCGACGGCGGCCGGCAGTGGGTCATCACCGCCTACGGCCTCGCCTTCGGCGGCCTGCTCGTCCTCGGCGGACGACTGGCGGACCTGTGGGGCCACAAGAAGAGCAGATCGGCGGCTCCATCGGCACCGCGCTGCTCAACACCATCGCCGCCCGCGCGACGGCCGACTACCTGGCCTCCCGGCACAGCACCAGCCCCGTGGACAAGTCGGCACTGGTGCACGGTTACGCGGTGGCCTACTGGTGGGCGGCGGGCTTCCTCTCCGCAGCCGCGTTCATCGCCTTCTTCGCGGTCGACGTGGGCAGACCCTCCACGCAGAAAGCGGTGGCGGCCCACGACGACCTCGCCGCGCTCGACCTGCGCCCCACCCACTGACCTCGATCTTTCGTGATGGGTCTGCCGACGGAGGCGGCAGACCCATCACGCGTCCGGTGGCTGCTGGTGGGCAGGCCGGTAGCCCGACTGACGCGCCGCGTGGGGGCTGGGTTCCACGGCTCCGCCGGGGGGTGCCCCTCCATCCAGCAGGATCTCGCCCGGATCGTGCACCGCCCTCGGGCGTCGCCACGGCGCGAGCGCCCCGACATCGCCTGGTCCAGCCCGCTCTTGCGGACTGTCTCGATCGCGAGCACGGCCCCGGCCTGGGACACTGGACAAGCGAAGCACCCCGCGGCTGAGCCGCGGGGTGCTTCGCTTGCGTGTCCGGTACGGGCGATGTCAGCCCAGAGCGTCGAGGGCGACCTCCGCGACCGCGGTAAGCGAGGCGCGGTCGGGGTTGATGGCACCCAGCACCCGCAGCCCGTGGAGCGTCGCGATGAGATACCGCGCGAGGTCGCGGGGGCTGCGACCGGCGGGCAGTTCGCCCTTCGACCGGGCCTCCACGATGACCTCGTACAGGGCGTCCTCCAGCGAGGTGGTCGTGGCACGCACATGGGCGGCGACCGTGGGGTCGTGGGAGATGCGCTCCATCGCCGCGCCCACGATCAGGCAAGCCCTGCGGCTGCCGTCCTGCGCGATCACGTCAACAGTGCCCAGCAGCACCTCACGGATCAGCTCCCGCGCGGGGGCCCCGGCACGCAGGATGCCGATCAGGGGCAGGGCGTGCTTCTCCCGATAGCGGTCCATGGCAGCGAGATACAGCCCCTCCTTGCTGCCGAAGGCGGCATAGAGCGACCCCCGCCCCACTCCGGTGGCCGCCACCAGATCCTGCACGGACGTGCCCTCGTAACCCTTGGCGCGGAAGGCCTCCATTGCTGCCTCAACCGCCGCTTCGGTGTCGAACTCTCTGATCCTGGCCATGCTGATGAGGGTATCCGAATCGGGAATGATCAGTCAACTAACACCGTGAGCCGCGAGCACCACCTGCACGGCCGATGATTCACTGCCTGCTCGGCGCCAAGATCGGCTTTGTTGACTCCTCGTTCCAGATAATGTTCACTGAGGACGCGGCCAGGGAGACGGCAGCAGTCCCGTCTCCGGCCGCCCCCTCACTCAGGGCACTCGCCCGCCCGGACACGCACACTCCGGACGCACGCACACCCGGTCATTCGGGCACACGCAGGAGCAGACACATGAGCACCATCGGTATCGGCATCATCGGCGCGAGCCGGCACGGCTGGGCGTCGATCAGCCACGTCCCGGCGCTCAAGGCGCTGCCGGACTTCGAACTGCGCGCGATCAGCACCTCCCGCCAGGAGTCCGCCGACGCGGCCGCTGCCGCCTTCGGCGTGGAGGCGGCCTTCGACAACCACGCGGACCTGCTCGCCCACCCGGGCGTGGACGTCGTGGTCGTGGCGGTCAAGGTGCCCCACCACCGGGAGCTGGTCTCGGCCGCCATCGACGCGGGCAAGACCGTCTACAGCGAGTGGCCGCTCGCCCTGGACGGGACCGAGGCCGCCGACTTGGTCCGCCGCGCCGAGACCGCCGGCGTGCGCACCGTCATCGGCCTCCAGGGCCGCTACCACCCCGAGCTGCGCTACACCCGCCGGCTGATCGCCGACGGCCGGATCGGCCGGGTCATCGGTACCACCATGGTCGGCTCGGGCATGGTCTGGGGACCGCAGACCAGCCGGGCGCACGCGTACTGGTACGACCGGACCCAGGGCGCCACTCCGCTGACCGCCGCCGCCCTGCACGCCATTGACGCGCTCAACGCGACGCTCGGGGAATTCACCCACCACTCGTCCAACCTCGTCGTGGGGCGCCAGGAGGTCACCGTGGCGGAGGACGGCAGCGTCCTGCCGGTGACCGCGGCCGACCAGATCTCCCTGATCGGCACGCTGGAGAGCGGGGCGGCCGCGTCGGTCTTCTACCGCGGCGGCACCTCGCGCGGTGACAACTTCCGCTGGGAGATCAACGGCACCGACGGCGACCTGGTCCTGACCGCCGGCTGGGGGAACATGCAGATCGCCGACCTCACCCTGGAGGGGGGCTTCGGCGAGGACACCGCCGTCTCCCCGATCGAGATACCCGCCGAATACCGCGCCGACATCCCCGAGGACCTCGCGGGTCCCTCCCGGAACGTGGCCGCGCTCTACACGCACCTGGCCCGCGACCTGCGTGAGGGCACCCACACCGTCCCGGACTTCTCCTACGCCCTGTCCCGCCACCGGCTCATCGACGCCATGCAGGGCCCCTCGGCCTGACCCGGACACCGCCGTGGAGGGATTCACCTGAACAGTTCCGGATGACGCGCGTGAGCCCCTGACCTGGGCGACAACCCAGGTCAGGGACTCAGTGCACAGCGCATCGGCAATACCGGGCGGCCAGCCGCTGTCCCCAAGGCCGTGAGATTGACGGGTCTCGTGGTGTTGTCCAGGGCCCGTGGATGGTGGTGCTGACCAGACGCGGCCGGCGTGGACATCGCGCCGTACCACCGTGGCGCCGGCGGCGAAGGCAGCGTCGCGCAGCTTCGCAGGAGGCCACCTCCGGCCGGACGGAGCTGGCGCACCACAGCATCCGTGGCACCAGCTCGGTGGTCATGGCCGCGACCGGCGCCGCGTACTGCCGCTCTCCTGACTTGGGCCGCGGACCCGTCGTACCGCGTCGGCCTCCCCGGCTCCGGAGGGGCACCGTGATCCACCGGGAGGGATGCCCCGCGGCCGGGCGTAGGCTCCTCCGGGGACCCGAGAAGTCCAGTCGTTCCGTCGTCGTCGAAGGACAGGAGGCCGCTGATGCCGGGCCTTGGAGCGGCGCAGCGCGCGCTGTGGGTTACAGCCGTCGTGGGGCTCGCCGTCGACCAGGTGACGAAGGCCGTCGCGGCTGTGACCATCGAGGGCGGGGAGCCGGTGCACATGGGGGCGGTGACCCTCACCACTTTCCGCAACCCGGGAGCAGCGGGTTCCTTCGCGCCGCACGCAACCCTCGTCTTCACCGTGCTCGCCGTCGGCGTGCTCGCCTTCATCGCCCGGACGGCGCCCTCCCTCCGTTCCGTCGGCTGGGGGACCGGCCTGGGGCTGATCTTCGCCGGTGCGGGCGGCAACCTCGCCGACCGGCTCTTCCGCACCCCGGGTTTCGGGCGCGGCGCCGTCCTGGACTTCATCCAGATAGGCCACTCGGGCATCTTCAACCTGGCCGACCAGTGTGTGACCGCCGGAGTGCTGACGGTGCTGGTGCAGACGTTCCGGGGGGTGCCGATCAGGGCGGCCGAGCGCCCGCAGACGGAGCGGCGCCGCGCTTTCGGTGCACCTCGCCGTCCGTGATCAGGCGTCACGGTCCGCCTTCGGCGGCGCGGGGTCCCTGGGCCGACCGGGCCCGCCTCGCTGCCCTCTCCCGCACGTCCCAGGCGCACGCGCAGCGTGACGGCACCCCCTCTCCCCCGAGCCCGGACCTTCGATTGCCTCGCCGGGGGTCGCCCGGTGCCCGTTGGGCCCTCTGCATCGCCGGGGACTGACCTGGCGATCACGAGCAGAGCCGGCTCGTCACGCCTTCTGCGGCCGAGCACCTGCTCCGTCACCACAGCGTTCGCCCCGTGCCACGGGGCGAAGAACGGGGTCGATCCCGGCAAGGGCTTCGTACAGCTGACGAGCCCCCTGGGCAATGCCGTGGTCAGTGTCCCGCAGCAGCTCCTCGCAGTGCTCCGTCGCGCTGTCCCGGTCGGCGGCAAAGATGCTGAACACGTCGAGGACTGCGGTGTGGATCCAATCGCTGTGATTCGTGTCGGCGACTGCCAGGGCGGAGGCGACGATCGTCAGCCCGATTCTGTCCTTTCGCCGAAGCACGGCTTCCGCGGTGACCCGGGTGACGAAGGTGTCGTGCGGGTCGAGCATGAGCTCCAGCAGTGGCCCGAGGGCCTCCTGCATCTCGGCGAAGACTGCCAGGCCACGACCGGCATCCGCGCGGTCACGGTGGACGTGGCTTCGCCCGAGCTCGCGGAGTGCCACGACAGTCGCATGCCGTCGGTCGATGTCCACGCGCCCGCCCGTCCCTCCCGCGATTTCGGTGAATGTACCACCGGGGGCACCCTCCGGATGATCGCCAGAGCAGGCTACGGCCGGTAGGGGCAGGAGGGACGGGAGGGCCAGGAGGGTCACCGGAGGAATCGCTGCCTGCGGTACGGGCAGGCGTCCCCTGCAACAGGTGTCGGCCGAGTCAGGGCCGGCCACGGCGAGAAGGACGTCTCTGCCATGCACTGCCATACCC
>NZ_LIQR01000038.1 GCF_001418575.1 Peterkaempfera griseoplana | reverse complement strand
GACACCGCCGGCGGTGTCACCCGGCGCCTGGCCGACATCGGCGCCGCCGAGCGCGACCTGGAGTGGAAGCCCGAGCTGGACCTCGACGAGGGCCTGCGCCGCCTGGTCGCCTGGTGGCGGCGCACCACCGCGGAGACCTCCGCCGCGAACCCGGAGGGCGACGCATGACCATCCCCGTGATGATCCCCTGGCTCGGCGAGGAGGAGGCCGAGGCGGCCGCCGAGGCGGTCCGCTCCGGCTGGATCGCCCAGGGCCCGCGGGTCGCCGCCTTCGAGCAGGCCTTCGCCGAGCACCTCGGCGTCCCGCACGCCGTAGCCGTCTCCTCCTGCACCACCGCCCTCCACCTCGCCCTGATCGGCGCCGGGGTCGGCCCCGGCGACGAGGTGGTCGTCCCCTCGTTCTCCTTCATCGCCACCGCCAACGCCGTCACCTACGTCGGGGCCGTGCCCGTCTTCGCCGATGTCGACCCGGCCGACGGCAATCTCACCCCCGCGACCGTCGAGCCGCTGCTCACCGACCGCACCCGGGCCGTGATCGCCGTCGACCAGGGCGGCGTCCCCGTGGACCTCGCCGCGCTGCGGGCCCTGGCCGACCCGCGCGGCATCACCGTCGTCGAGGACGCCGCCTGCGCCGCCGGGTCCACCTACCGGGGCGCCCCCGCCGGCCGCGGCGCCGCGCTGGCCGCCTACTCCTTCCACCCGCGCAAGCTGCTCACCACCGGCGAGGGCGGCATGGTCACCTGCCAGGACGCCGCCGTCGCCGCCCGGCTGCGCAGACTGCGCGAGCACGGGATGAGCGTCTCCGCGGCCGAACGGCACGCCTCCGCAGGGGGCGCCGCCGTGCTGGAGACCTATGACGAGATCGGCTTCAACCACCGGATGACGGACATCCAGGCCGCCATCGGCCTGGTGCAGCTGCGCAAACTGCCCGCCCTGGTGGAGCGGCGGCGCGCCCTCGCCGAGCGCTACCGGGCCCTGCTCGCCCCGCTCACCGCCGCGGGGGCCCGGCTGGTCGCCGACCCGCCCCACGGCACCACCAACCAGCAGTCCTGCTGGCTGCTGCTGCCCGACGGTTTCCCGGTCTCCCGCGGCGACCTGCTGGGCAAGCTCGCCGCCGCCGGGATCTCCGCACGGCGGGGCATCATGGCCGCCCATCTGGAGGCCCCGTACGCGGGCAGCGCACGCGTCCCGCTGCCCGTCACCGAGCACCTCACCCGCAACTCGCTGATCCTGCCGCTCTACCACTCCCTGACGGAGCAGCAGCAGGACCAGGTCGCCGCGGCGCTGCTCGGCGCCGCAGGCTGAGTACCGCCGCCACCCACACCACCTCCGGGGGACCGCACGCCATGACCGCCAGCCCGCCCGCAGACGCACCGATCCCGCTGGTCGACCTGCGGGCCGCCCATGCGGAGGTCGCCGAGGAGGTGAGGGAGGGGATCGACGGGGTCCTCGCCTCCGGTGCCTACATCAAGGGCCCCGACGTCGCCGCGTTCGAGCGGGAGTACGCCGAGTTCGCCGGTACCCGCCACTGCGTCGGCACCGCCAACGGCACCGACGCGGTGGAGCTGGCCCTGCGCGCCCTGGAACTGCCGCCCGGAGGCGCGGTGGTGCTGCCGGCCAACACCTTCGTCGCCACCGCCGAGGCCGTGGTGCGGGCGGGCCTGCAGCCCGTTCTGGTGGACGTCGACCCCGCCCATCTGCTGATCGACCCGGACCGGGTCGCCGAGGTCCTGGCCGCCGACGGCGGAGCCGTCGCCGCGGCCGGCGGCGACGGACGGCCCGGCCGGATCACCGCCCTGCTGCCGGTCCATCTGAACGGCCAGCTCGCCCCCATGGATCCGCTGCTGGACCTCGCCGCCCGCTACGGCCTGCCCGTGGTGGAGGACGCCGCGCAGTCGCAGGGCGCCACCCAGCACGGGCGGCCGTCCGGCTCCTGGGGCCGGATCGCCGCCACCAGCTTCTACCCGGGCAAGAACCTCGGCGCCTACGGCGACGCCGGAGCCGTCACCACCTCTCACGACGCCCTCGCCGACGCCGTCCGGCTGATCGGCGACCACGGGTCGGGACGCAAGTACGTCCATGACCGCTTCGGCTTCAACTCCCGGATGGACACCGTCCAGGCCGTGGTGCTGCGGGCGAAGCTACGGCGGCTGCCCGCCTGGAACACCGCCCGCCGCGCCGCCGCCGACCGCTACCACGCGCTGCTGTCCGGCATCGACGGCGTCACCCTGCCCCGCACCCTGCCGGGCAACGAGCACGTCTGGCATCTGTACGCCGTGCGGATCGGCGCGGGCCGCTCCCGCGACGCCGTCCTCGCCGCGCTGCAGGAGGCGGGCATCGGCGCGGGCATCCACTACCCCGTACCGGTCCATCTCCAGCCCGCCTTCCGCTCCCTGGGCCGGGGCGAGGGTTCCTTCCCGGTGGCCGAGCAGGCAGCCCGGGAACTGCTCACCCTGCCGCTCTTCCCCCAGATCACCGTGGACCAGCAGACCCGGGTCGCCGAGGCGCTGGCCAAGGCGATGGCCGGAGCGACCACCTGAGGCGGCCGGCGGCCGGCGGCCCACCGTACGACCGGTCGACCCGCCGGCGGGCGGTCAGTCCTGCGCCGCGAAACCGGTACGCCAGGTCGGATGGCGAGGCTGCCAGCCGAGGGCGCGGGCGGCGGCGTTGCGGGCACCGCGCTCCCAGCCCGTACGGCCGCCGACCGGCTCCGGCGCGGGCACACCCAGCGCCGCGGCCAGCACCGGGACCCACTCGCGTGCGGCCGCCGGCTCGTCGTCCACCACATTGACCACCCCGCTCGGCCACCCCAGGGCGTCCACCGCGGCCCGCGCCGCGTCCCCGACATGGACGAAGGAGCTGACGCCGTCGTCGGCCCGCAGCCGGCCCTCCTGCAGCCGGTCCGCCATCAGCCCGCCCGGCGCGTACCAGGTGCCGGGCCCGTAGAGGGCCCCGTAACGCAGCACCACATGGTGCGGAAGCTCCGCCACCGCGTCCTCCAGCGCCCGGACCCCGGCGACGGTGGTGGCCCTGGACTCCGGCGCCGTCAGGTCCAGCGGGGTGGACTCGTCGGCGGGGGAGCCGCCCGGTTCGTAGGCGAAGGCGATCGACTGGGCGACGATGCGTCTCGCCCCCGCCTTGAGCGCGGCGTCCACCAGATTGCGGGTGCCCTCCGTGCGGATGCGGGTGTTGGCGGCCAGGTCGTAGTCGGAGAGCGCGGTCAGCTGGTGCAGCACCGCATCCGGCTCTGCGGCCGTCAGCGCCCGGACCACCGCAGCGGGGTCCAGAACGTCGAGTTGTACCCCGGTGGCGCCCTGACCGCGCAGCCGCTCCACTCCGGCGGGGGTCCGCGAGGCCGCGACCACCTGGTGCCCCGCGTCGAGCAGCAGCGGCAGCAGCACACGGCCGACGGCGCCGGTCGCCCCGGCGAGGAAGACGCGCATGACGGGATATCCCTTTCCTGTGGAGTGACGTGGCATCAGCTTCCGTCGCGCAGGTCCTTGGGGGCCTGGCGCTGGAAGGAGATGCGGTCGAAGACCGCGGTGCAGCCCTCGCCGAGCGGGGACTGGGCCATGAAGCCCACCTTCACCCGGTCCGCGGCCTCCGGGCCGAGGGTGAAGTAGCGCAGCAGCCGCCACCGGTCGCCGTCCGCCGAGGAGTGCAGGGCGAAGGCCGCCCCGGTGCGGGTGATCCGCAGCCACAGCTGATCGCCCATCACCTCATGGGCGTTGGCGTCGTCGGAGGTGCCCCTGGTCACCACCGTGACGGCGGTCGGTCTGCCCTGGGGCGAGTACTCGAAGCAGAGCTTGGCCCAGAGCCGTTCCCCGGCGTGGATCAGCAGCACCCCGGCGTCATAGGTGGAGCGGAACCCCACGGTGACCCTGGCGGCGAGGGTGAAGTCCCCCTCGGGCGGTACGCCCACCAGCCGGGCCGCGTCGGGCAGTTGCTCCCCCTCGCGGCCCATCGGATCGGCGAAGAGGTCGGTTCCCGGCGCGGATGTCATGGTCAGCGTCCCGCCGTCGATGACCCAGGAGCCGCCGCGCGGTCCCTCCTCGGCGAGTGCTATCAGCAGGCCCTGGATGGCGTGTCCCCCCGCGTCAGAAACCTCAGGTCCGGCCACAGCGGCGTCCCCCTCCCTCGATGCCGTACCGCGCCGGGGCGCGGGCGGCCGGGTCCCATCCTGCTGGGCGGCGCCGCGCCGCGCCAGGGGGGCGGGGTGCGCGGGCGGCGGGCTTGTGACCGGGAAGAACCGCATCGGCGTCCACCCCCTAGGCTTGGGGCCGAGAAGTCGGAGCTGAGCCACTGGGGGCATCTCGATGACGACAGGTCGGCCCGGGGCGCCCGCCGGAGCGGGCAGGGCGCAGGCGCCTGGCGCCGCCTACGCGGGCCAGGCGGTGAAGTTCCCCGATCCCGTACGGGCGGAGCGGTACCCGGCGGGCGTGCGGGTCGATGAGCAGGGGTACCCGGACTTCGGCGAGTTCGCGGTGGCCGCCGCCGAGGTGGCCGACCCGCCCGACGGCTTCGGCGTCGACGAACTGCGGCTCACCGACTTCGTCTCCGCCAACGCGGCCCTCTACAGCCAGGGCCATGAACTCTGGGCCGACCTCGACTGCGCGGTGGCCACCCCGCACGGCTGGACCTGGCACCACGCCGTGGGCGGCGCACCGGCCGGCCGCCGGCGTCTGGAGCTGGTGCCCGTCGAGGTGAAGGCGCTGCTGCGCCACCACGGCGGACTGGCGCTCTCCACCGCCGACCACACCCGGCGCGGTACCCGCCCGCTGCAGGAGCACCGGCCCGCCCACTTCTCCCTCACCAAGGACGGCAGCGACCCGGTCGCGGTGACGGAGAGCCAGATACAGCGGGTCGAGGAGCGGCTGGGCTATCGGCTGCCCGGCGCCTACCGGGGCTTCCTCAAGGTCGCCGGCGGCCGCGCCCCCGTGGGCGTGGCCCTGGACACCGAGTTGGGACTGCTGGTCGACCAGCCCTTCTTCGGGGTTCGTGACGGCTATGAACTCGACGACCTGGTCTACGTCAACAAGTGCGTACGCGACCACCTGACCAAGGACTACCTGGCCGTCGCCTACACCCAGGGCGGCCTGCTGGCGCTCAAGGTGCGCGGCGCGGGCATCGGCTCGGTGTGGTTCTGCCCGTACGACGACGCCCGCGACCGGGGCGGTGACGAGCCGCCGGAGCAGCGCTGCGAGCGTCTGCTGCTGCCCTGCGGCGACGACTTCGACGCGTTTCTGCTGCGGCTGGCGGGCAGCCCGCCGGAGCTGCAGACGGTGGCCGAGCTGATGGTGGACGGCGGGTTCGCCCGTGCCGTCCCGGTGAAGGGGCAGGGGTGATCCGGCCGTGGTGACGTACGCGCAGGCGCAGGAGACCGCCGAGGACTGGATCAACGGCGGGGTGGCGCACTTCCAGCGCCGCGAGGTGCGGGTGCGGGAGTTCGACCTGGGCTTCGTCTGCTGGGCCGTGGACCGGGCCGACGGTCCCTCCTCGGACGGCGGGGAGGTCCGGCTGGTCATCGCCCGCGACAGCGGGGCGACCACGCTCTGGCCGCCGCTGCCGGTCAACGAGGTGGTCCGGCGGTACGAGGAGGCCTACGGCCGCCCCGCCGGGGCCACCCCCACATCGACCCCGGCACCGCCCGCGCGGGACTTCGCCGAGGCCACCTCGTTCCTGCTCAGCCCGCCGCAGTGGCTCCATGAGGCGGGCGCGGCGGCGATGGCCGCCGAGGCGGCCGAGCTGGCCGGGCAGCGGGGCGCGGCGACCCCGGCCGCTCCGGCCGCGGAGACGCCCTCGATGATGGTCGCCCCGCCGGTGGGGGACGGGCCGCCCGGCGATGTGCCGACCATGCTCTCCCCGCCTGACCGGACTCCGGCACCCGGGCCCTCCGTCGCCGCGAGGCCGCCGTCGGCTCCGGCCGCCGGCCCCACGCCGCCGCTGGGCGGCGACCCCTTCGGCGCGGGCGGTCCGGCGTCTCCGCCGCCTCCGCCGCCGGTGGGTGCCGGGGGCGGGTACGGGTATCCGGCTCCGCCTCCGGTGGGCGCCGGGGGTGGGTATGGCTATCCGGCTCCGCCGCCGCCTCCGCTGGGGGTGCACGGTGCTCCGCTGCCGCCTCCGCCGCAGGCGGGCGGTCCGGCGTCCCCGCCGCCTCCGCCGCCGGTGGGTGCCGAGGGCGGGTATGGCTATCCGGCTCCTCCGCCGCCTCCGCTGGGGGTGCATGGTGCTCCGCTGCCGCCTCCGCCGCAGGCGGGCGGTCCGGCGTCCCCGCCGCCTCCGCCGCCGGTGGGCGCCGGGGGCGGGTACGGGTATCCGGCGCCCCCGCCGCCGCCGAACCCCTTTGACGCAGGCCCGGGCGGGCCCGGTGAGCCGCTCGACCACGCCCCGACGATGCTGGCCTCCCCGGGCAGCCTCGGCATGCCCGGGGAGGCCAGCATCG
>NZ_LIQR01000379.1 GCF_001418575.1 Peterkaempfera griseoplana | reverse complement strand
GTCGGAAGTCCACAGGAGCGAGGGTCGCAGGCCCGGGGCCCGCGGGGCCCGGCGCCACGGGACCCGGTGGCGGCGGACCGTACGTCATGGGTTGAGGAAGCCCGCCCGGCTCAGCACCTTCCTGCCCTCGGCGGACCGCACCAGGGCGATGAAGGCCCTGGCCTCCTCGGGCTCGGAGGAGTGCTTCAGCAGCACGATCGGATAGTCGTTGACGGCCCCGGCCGACTCGGGGAACCGGACGCCGTCGACCTTGCCCGCCGCCGCCCTCACATCGGTCTGGTAGACCACCGCGGCGTCCACCTCCTTCAGCTCCACCTTGGTCAGGGCGCCCTTGACGTCCTGCTCGTAGGAGACCGGGGTGAGCTTCAGCCCGGCGGCGTCCAGGGCCTTCTGCGCCGCGGCGCCGCAGGGGACCTCCTTGGCGCAGAGCGCGACCTTGAGCCCGGACGTCGTGGTGAGGTCCCTGAGGGTGGAGATCCTCCGGGGGTTGCCGGGCGGCACCGCGATCTCCAGCTGGTTGCGGACGAAGACGACCGGGGTGCCCGTGGCATCGCCCGCATCGGTGACGGTCTTCATCGTCTTGGGGCTGGCCGCGGCGAAGACGTCGGCGGGCGCCCCCGCGGTGATGCTTGCGGCCAGGGTGTCGCTGCCGCCGAAGGAGAACTCCACATGGCTGCCCGGGTGGGCCTTCTCGAACTCCTTGCCCAGGGCCGTGAAGCCCTCCTTGAGGGAGGCCGCGGCGTAGACGGTGATCTCCCCCGTCATCCGGTCCGCGGACGCCCCGGGCGAGGAGGAGCCGCCGGAGGAGCAGGCACTGAGCGCCAGCAGCGCCAGAGCACCTGCCGCGACGCCCCGAAGGGCCCGTCGACGCGGGGAACGGATCATCACAGCTCTCTCCCTCAGGCTCTGCCGCTGCGGTCCCTGGACGGCCGGACCCACCCTTCGATCATAGTGCCGCAGATGCTAGCCGTGACCGGTCCTGCCCATTGCACAAACCTAATGATTGCGCGGAATCCACTTGCAGATGCGCTTACCGACCTGCCCACAGGTACCGTCGTACCGGAGGTGCGAGCCGATGAACGGGACCGCCGCAGCCGCCGGACCCCTGGCCGGGGTGGAGCTGACCGGGGACCTGGCCTGCCCCGTCCGTCTCACCGTGCCCGACCTCCAGGCCTGGCCCCAGCACCGCATCCGGGTCTCCTTCGCATGCGCGACCAGCGGTGTCCAGCACCACCACTCCAGGGTCCGCTGCTGCACGACGTACTGGCGGCCGCCGGACCCGGCTTCGACCCGGCCCGCCACAGGGACCGGCTACGCTTCCTGATCGCGGTCACCGGCGCCGACGGCCACCGGGCCCTGCTCTCCTGGGGCGAGATCGACCCGGACTTCGGCAGGGCTCAGGTCCTGCCGGCGGCGCGCGCCGACGACGCCCCGCTCGACCGCCTGGGCCCGCAGCTGGTGCTGCCGCAGGACCGCTGCGGGGCGCGGCACGTCAGCGGCATCACCACCATCAGGGTCGACGGTCAGTACACGTCGCGGACATAGCGCCGCTCGGAGGCGAGCTGCTTGACGTACGCGGCCGCCGCCTCCTCGTCCAGACCACCGTGCACCGAGGCGACGTCGCGCAGGGCCTGATCGACGTCCCTGGCCATCCGGGAGGCGTCACCGCAGACATAGAGGCGGGCGCCGGTCTGCAGCCAGGACCAGAGCGCGGGGCCGTGCTCGCGCATCCGGTCCTGGACGTAGACCTTGGCCCGCTGGTCGCGGGAGAAGGCGGTGTCCAGACGGGTCAGGGTGCCCTCGGACCGGAGGGCGGAGAGCTCCTCGCGGTAGTAGAAGTCGGTGGCGCGGCGCTGCTCGCCGAAGAAGAGCCAGTTGGGTCCGCGATGCCCCCGGGCCCGGCGCTCGGCGAGGAAGCCGAGGAAGGGCGCCACCCCGGTGCCCGCGCCCACCATCACCATCGGGGTTGCGGAGTCGGCCGGCGGCCTGAAGTGCGGGGCCCGCTGGACGAAGACCGGCATCGGGCTGCCGGGCTCGGCGTCGGCGAGGTGGGTGGAGCAGACCCCCGCCCGTGGCCGGCCGTGCCGGTTCTCGTAGCGGACGACGGAGACCGTCAGCGACACAAGGCCGGGATCGACGAGGGGGCTGGACGATATGGAGTACAGCCGCGGCTGGAGGCGCTTGAGGACCCCGGCCCACTCCTCGGCGGTGGCGCGGACGGAGTGCCCGGCGACCACGTCCACGGCCTGGCGGCCCCACGACCAGGCGGCGAGCTCGCCCTTGTTGCCGGGGCGCAGCAGCTTCTGCAGCTCGCGGTCGCGGGTCCGCTCGGCGGTGAACCGCAGCAGGTCCGGGGTGATCCTGGTGATGTCCAGGTGCCGGTGCAGTGCCTCGCCGAACGGGACCGGACCGAGGCCCGCCAGCTCCACCTCGGTGGCGGCGTCCAGACCGGTGACGGCCAGCCACTCCGCCACCAGGTCCGGGGAGTTGACTGGATGTACTCCCAGGGAGTCACCGGCCTCGTACTCCAGCGGGGTTTCGCCCTCCCGGGTGTCGAAGGTGAACCGGCGGACCTCCTTGGCCGCTCCGGGCAGGCTCAGCAGCCGGTTGCCGGTGAGACGGGCGGTGACCGGCGCGGGCCGGGCGGAACGTCCGGTGCCCACCGCCGGTGCGAGCGCGGGCGCAGGGGCGGCCGGGGCGGGGTCCGCGTCGGTGAGTGCCGCCAGCACCTGGTCCAGCCAGGCGAGGGCCGACGGCTCGTAGTCGGGTTCGCAGTCCGTACGCGGGGCCAGCCGCACCGCACCCAGCTCGTCCAGCCGCTGGTCGAGCCGCCGCCCGTGGGCGCAGAAGTCGTCGTAGGAGGAGTCGCCCAGCGCCAGTACGGCATAGCGCACACCGTCCAGCCGGGCCGTGCCCGGGGAGGTCAGGGCCTCCCAGAAGCCGGAACCGTTGTCGGGCGCGTCGCCGTCGCCGAAGGTGCTGGTGATCAGCAGCAGGTCGGCGGTGGTGGGCAGCGCCCCGGGGTCGGCCTCGTGCATGCCGACGAGGGTGGCGCGATGACCCGACCGGCTCAGGCGTTCGGCCGTGGCGGCGGCGAACTCCTCCGCGTTCCCCGTCTGCGACGCCCACAGCACCACGACGTCCCGGCGGCCCTCGGCGGCACCGGCGGCGGGCGCC
>NZ_LIQR01000378.1 GCF_001418575.1 Peterkaempfera griseoplana | reverse complement strand
CCACAGGAACCAGAACCGCTCCTGGCCCGGGGTGCCGAAGAGGTACAGCACCAGGTGTTCGTTGAGGCTGATCCGGCCGAAGTCCATCGCCACGGTGGTGGAGGTCTTGCGCTCCACCCCGGCGGTGTCGTCCACCCCGACCCCGGCCCGGGTCATGGTCTCCTCGGTGGTCAGCGGACGGATCTCGCTCACCGAGCCGACCAGGGTGGTCTTGCCGACCCCGAAGCCGCCGACGATCACCACCTTGACGGCGGCGGTGGCCGATGCGGGCAGGGTGTCCTCCTGCCGTGGGCCCGGCAGCAGCCTCTCAGAGCTTCTGAAGTCCATGCATCACCGCCTCGAGGAGTTCGATGTCGGGGAGTGAGGCGGCCGGAACCGGTGCCCTGGCCTCCACCCGGCCGCCGGCCAGCAGATCCGCGAGCAGCACCTTGACCGCGCTCACCGGCAGTTCCAGATAGGCGGAGATCTCCGCCACCGAGAGCGGGTAGTGGCACATCCGCACGATGGCGGTGTGCTCGGGCGGCATACCGGGCTCCGGCTGGGACCGGGCCACCACCAGGGTGACCAGGTCCAGGCGGTCCTGCCCGCCCGCCTTGCTGCGGCCTCCGGTGATCACATACATGCGCTCCGGGCCGTCGTCGGTCGTCTCCTCGCCGGCTCCGCTCATGTGACGGCCCCGTCGACCCGCGGCGGGCTGGTGAGGTGCTCGCCGATCCGCAGCACCAGGTCGCGCATCCGCTGGCCCATCAGTCCGGCGTCCACCCCCTCGTCGGCGAGGACCGCCAGATACGCTCCGGCGCCCGCCGCCATCAGGTAGAAGAAGCCGCCGTCGATCTCGATCACGACCAGCCGCATCCGGCCCTCGCCGTGCGGGAACTCCGCGGCGACCGCCGCGGACAGGCTCTGCAGGCCCGCACAGGCCGCGGCGAGGCGGTCGGCGGTGTCGGCGTCGGTGCCGTACTGCGCCATCCGCAGGCCGTCCGAGGACAGCACCACCACCTGCCGGGTACACGGGACACTGGTCACCAGGTCCTGGAGCATCCAGTCCATGTTGGGTCGCTGCTGCTGCAACACCGCTACTTCCCCTCCTCCGATGAGTCGTCAGACGGACGCCGTGCGGGCCCTGCGGGGGCCGGGGTCTCGCCGTTGATCCCGGCCTGGAAGGCGGCCAGCCAGATGCCCGGCTGCACGGGCCGGCCGGGGTCCGCCGACGGGGCCTGGGCCGACCGGGCGGGCGCCGGCGGGGAGGACGCCGGGGCCGCCACCCCGCCGGGCCGGGGTACCGCAGCGGGTCCCCGGCGGCGGCGCTGCGGCAGGCCGTAGGCGTTGTGCTCCACGGCGGCGGGCTGCTCCTGCCGCTCCGCGACCGCGGGCACGGTGGCCGGTGCCTGCGCCCCGGGCCGGGGCTGGGCCGGGCGGGTCGGCATCGGCCGGGGCGGCGGCATGGTGCCCGGCCGGGGGACCGCGCGGGGCGGCGGGACCGAGGTGAGCACATTGCCGGGGATCACCATGACCGCCCGGACGCCCGCGTACGCGGACGGCCGCAGCGACACCTGGAAGCCGTAGGCCTGGGCGAGCCGGCCGACCACGGCCAGGCCCAGCCGGGGCGTCTCGCCGAGGTCGGTGAGGTCGATGCCGGCCGAGGAACGGGTCAGCACCTGCTCGGCCCGCTCGCGGGCCTCCTCGCCCATGCCGAGGCCGCCGTCCTCGATCTCCACCGCCACGCCGGACTGGACCTCGGTGGCGCTGAGGTGCACCCGCGTCTGGGGCGGGGAGTAGCGGGTGGCGTTGTCCAGCAGCTCGGCCAGGGCGTGGATCAGCGGCTCCGCCGCGGGGCCGACCACGGCCACCTCGGCGACCGAGTGCAGATCGACCCGCTGGTAGTCCAGGATCCGCGACATGGCGCCGCGCAGCACGCTGAACATGGAGACCGGCTGGCTCCACTGGCGGCCGGGCCGTGCGCCGCCGAGGACGGCGATGGAGTCGGCCAGCCGGCCGATCAGCGCGGTGCCGTGGTCGATGTGCAGCAGATCGCCGAAGACCTCCGGGTCCTCGCCGTGGCGGTGCTCCATCTCGCGGAGGTCCTGCGCCTGCTGGTGGACGATCGCCTGGACCCGGCGGGCGATGTTGACGAAGGCGCGCTGTGCGGAGTCGCGCAGGTCCTCCTCGGCGACCACGGCATCCACCACGGTGCGCAGCACGGCCTGGTGGGCGGCGGAGAAGCCGGGGTCCAGCTCGGCCTCGTAGGCGGCGCTCTTCAGCACCTCGGCGGCGGACTCGCCGCGCTGCAGCCGTGCCACCGCCTCGGGCAGCAGCACCTCGGCGAGTCTGGCCGTCTCGGCCTCCTGCTCGGCCATCAGCCGGCGGAGTCCGGCCTCCTGGTCGGCATGCCGGCGGCGCAGAGCGGTGATCGCCCGCCCTCTGCGGGCGGTCTCTCCGGCGATCAGCAGCACCGCCGCCGTCGCCACGGCACCGCACCATGCGACCGGCACCCGGGCCGTCTGGACCACCGCGACCACCGCGGCCACCGTGCAGGCGGCCGTCACCACGGGCGGGAGTATCCAGACGAGCGGGGAGGCGGGCTGATGCCCTGCGGATGGCGTTCCAGTACGAACCATCGGCGTCCTCAAAGCAGTTGAGTGAATTGGAACGACTATCGGGACAACGACCGGGTGCGGTCGGGGATACGGCCGATCGGGTGAAACGGCGGGGCGGCCGGCGCGCGGGACATGAGTGCACGCCGGGGCATGCCGACCGTCCTGACCTGGAGTGATCGGCTCGGTGCGCTGAGCAATCAGGAGCATAGCCGTCCGGTTGCCACCCGCGAGGGGGGACTTGACAAGCCCGGTCCGAGCCCCCCGGGGCTCGCGGGTGTGCAGAGCCTGAAGGGGGCGTGCATGTTTGATTGCGCGCCCCCCGGGGTGTCCCGGTATGGCCGCGCCCGGCCGTAAGGCCCGAATCGACGTACCGTCAGATCGCTTGCAGCGCAGCGTGTTCGGCCGCGCCGGAGGATGCCGGCGCCGGTGGCCGCCGGGCTTCGGCCGCCCGCCGGACTCGGAGGCTCCGGCCGTCCGCAGCAGCGTGACCGCAGCGATCCGCGCCCCCGGACGGGCGCAGCCCGGGGCCGGGCCGATTCGGTCATCCGTCCGGACGGCTCGGCGTGCCGGGACGACCCATCCGGCTTAGCGTTCCGGTGTAGGCATGGTTGGCGGCGCGACTCCCGGCCCGGCCACGATGCCCTGGAGGCAGGCAATGCACGAGATGAGAGCGGAACACGGCCCGGCCGAGCTCGACGGCGACCGGCCGGTCGACTTCTGGCACGTCGTGGCCAGCGGCGCGGATGTCGCGCTGTGCGGCCGCGAACTCCACCGCGACGCAGCCGTCCAACCCGTCCAGGAGAGCGAACCCGCCGCGGAGCAGTACTGCGAACCCTGTTTGGCGGCCTTCCGCGAGAAGGTCACCCCGGTCACCCCCGCCACCCCCTGACCCTCAGCGAGCGCGCCTCCCGGCGGCGATCCGCTGCCGGGAGGCCTCGTACAGCACCGCCGTCGCCGCATTGGCGGCGTTCAGCGAGCTTGCCGACCCCGACATGGGAATGCGGACCAGCCGGTCGCACAGCTCCCGCCAGGCCGCGCTGAGCCCCGCGGTCTCATTGCCCACCAGCAGCAGCACCGGCCCGGTGAGGTCGACGTCGAAGACGTCGGCGGTGCCGTGCTCGTCGGTGCCCACCACGGCGACCGGGCGGCCCGCCGCCCGCTCCGCGTCCAGCCAGTCGGTCACCTCGCGGTGCGAGGGGACCCGTACGGCGGGCAGCGCGAACAGCGACCCCGTACTGGCCCGCACCGACCGGGGGTCGTAGACGTCGGCCGCATGCCCGGTCACGACCACCCCGCCGGCCCCGAAGGCGTCCGCCGAGCGGATCACCGAGCCGATGTTCCCGGGGCTCGTCGGCCGGTCGAAGAGCACCCCCAGGAAGTCGTCGCCGACGGTGATCCGGCCCAGGTCGTCCGCGGGCATCTCCAGCACCGCGACCAGCTCGGGCGCGGCCTGCTCCTTCTCGCCCAGCTCCGCCAGCAGCTCCGGGGACATCGCGAAGCGGTCGGCCGGTGTGGTCCGCAGCAGCTCCTGGGCCCACCGGGACAGCGGCCGCTCGGCGTCGTGGATCAGCGCCCGCACCGGCCAGCCGCGCTCCACCGCCACCGTGATCGGCCGCACCCCCTGCACCAGGAACTCGCCGGCCCGCTGCCGCTTGTTCCGGTTGGACAGCAGGGCCTGCCACTGCTGGAAGCGGGCGTTGCGCGATGTGATCCGCTGGACCACCGCCATCGGTCCTCCTGGGGTGGTGGGCACTGCGCGGCCCGGGCCGGAACGTGATCACCACCCTATCGCCGCCGCCGTGCCCCGCCCGGCGCAGGGCCGGGAGGCCCGGCCCGGTGCCGAACAGCGGGCCCTGTGCCGAACGGCCTTGAACAGCGGGCCGCCGCCGGGGGACCATGCTGGACAGCGCACACCGGCGGACGCCGCCCCCCGCAGACGCCGGGGGAACCAGGGGCTGCCCGATCCGCCGTCCGTGCCCGGAGGAGCGATGACGCCAGGCGACCACCCCGCCCCCGACCCGGGGGACCGCCGATGAGCGCCTGGGTGCTGCTGTCCACGGTCTTCCTGGCCTGCGCGGTGGAGGCGGTGGAGGCACTCACCATCGTCCTGGCCGCCGGCACCAGCCGGCACTGGGGGTCGGCCCTGCAGGGCACGGGTGCCGCGCTGGTCGTGCTCGCGGCGGTGGTCGCCGTGCTGGGCCCGGCGATCAACCTGATCCCGCTGAACGCGCTGCGCCTGGTGGTGGGGGCGCTGCTGCTGGTCTTCGGGCTGCAGTGGCTGCGCAAGGCCGTGCTGCGCGCCTCGGGCCACCGGGCGCTGCACGACGAGGAGGCCGTCTACGCCAGGCAGGTCGCCGCCGCCGGATCCGCGGGCACCGGCGGCCGCGGACCGGTGCGCGACTGGTACGCCTTCACCCTCTCCTTCAAGGGGGTCCTCCTGGAGGGGCTCGAAGTCGCCTTCATCGTGGTCACCTTCGGCAGCAACGGCCACGACGTCCCCCTCGCCGCGCTGGGCGCGCTCGCCGCGGCCGTGGCCGTGGCGGCCCTCGGACTGGCCGTCCGGGCGCCCCTGGCGAGGGTCCCCGAGAACACCATGAAGTTCGTGGTGGGGACCATGCTCACCGCCTTCGGGCTGTTCTGGTCCACCGAGGGCACCGGGGCCCGCTGGCCCGGCTCCGAGGCCGCCCTGCCGGTCCTGGTGCCCGCGGTGGCGCTGCTGGCGATCGGTTTCGCGGCGGTGCTGCGCCGCAGCGCGGCGCCCGCGCCGCGCACCCCGGTGGGAGGCGGTCCGCGATGAGGTGGATCCGCGCCTTCGCCGCGTTCTGGTACGACTTCGTGGTCGGCGACGACTGGCGGGTCGCGCTGGGCGTGGTACTCGCGCTCGCCGCCACCGCCGGACTGGCGCACAGCGGCAGCAACGCCTGGTGGCTGCCCCCTGCGGCCGTCGCGGTCCTGCTGTGGATGTCGCTCCGCCGGGTCGTCTCCGTCCGTCGCCGTCGCGGGGAGTGACCGTCGCCGCGGCGGCCCGGCCGCGTCGTACGGGCCGGGGGGCGGAGCTGTGGACGCCCGGCCTGTGTGCCGCCGGTGGGCTCAGAGCGGCAGGTCGTCGGGCAGGATGCGGAAGGACTTGTGCCGGCTCAGGGGACGTACGGCGCGGAAGTCGCGACGGTCGAGGGTGAGGACGAGGACCTTGCCGGCGCCGGCGCCGGTGTCGTGGTCGCGGGCGACGGCGTCGGCGTGACCGGGTTTCGGTGTGCCGTACCGGCGCTGCACCCCGGCGGTCGCCGGGCCGACGCGGAGGTCCACGACGGCCGGCGGTGCCACCGCCGCGGTGCCGCCCGAAAGGGCCTGCGCACAGGGCCACTTGGAGCGGGAAAACGCAACTTCGACTGGGCTCGCGGCAGCAGCTACCTTCGTCCCGTCCTCGGTGGTCGTCACCGTCGCACGGGGGGTCCTGAAGGCCGGACCGGCCGCGAGGGGATGAGCCGGTCACGCCCACGAACCGCCGTGCGCAGGTCGTCGAACCGGGTCCACGCCAGGCAGCCCCATCCAGGGAGAGACGCATGCCGCACCTTGCTCTGTACACATTCGGCGTCCTGAAGTCGCCCCTCGCCGATCCCGCACCTCTCACGCGCGAGTTCTACGACATCGGTGAGGCCGTCTACCGGAGGATCAGTCAGCAGTCCGGGTATCTCGGGCACGCCGAAGCGGCGGACGCCGGCCGGGGCGGGCTCTTCGAGGCGGACTGGGGCGCATGGGGAGAGTTCGCCGTACCGACCTGGTACGGCAAGGGCCGTACGCCGGAGACCGCCGCGCTGGCCGCGACCCTCTCCCTCTGGACCGACCTGCGCCATGCCTTCGACGCCGTCCACACCGGTCTGCACCGTGAGGCGCTGAGCAGGCGTTACGACTGGTTCGAGCGGACAGGGCAGCCGAACCACGTGTTCTGGTGGGTCCCCGACGGTGTGACACCCACCTGGCGGGACGGGGTCTCCAGGCTGGAGCACCTCCAGGAGCACGGGACCACGCCGGACGCCTTCACCTTCCACCACTCGTTCGCCCCGGACGGAACTCCGGACAGCATCAGGGGAGCCGGGCCGAAGAGCGACCGGGCTCACTGACGGGGAGCCCCCGCGGGCGCCGCCCGCACGGTGCTCCGAAGGCCCCCGCGCGGTGTCCGGCGCCGGCTACGGCCGGCGCTGCGGAACACCGGGACACGGCGCGGCCGACTGCGTCATCGTCCATCCGTTGCCGACCACATGGACGCCCGCGCTCGCCGCCGAGCGCCGTGCGGGGAGGAGGGGGGCCGCTGCCCCGCCGCCGATGTCCGCCGGCGGCGTGACGGACGGCGCGGCCACTTCGGCCACCGTGCACGCCAGTTGCAGCATGGCCCGGCGGCTGAGGAGCGGGACGTCCCCGGGGAGCTGGACGGACAGGGTGCCGTCGCCGTTCAGCCACACCTCGGGGCCGCTCTTCAGGCGGGGCAGGTCGGTGGTGGCCGTCGCCGCCTCGCCGGCGGACGGTCCGGCGAAGAGGGAGTGCACCAGGCCCTTGAGGTCCGCGGGGTCGCGGGCCTTGCGGAGGTAGGGCCGCAGGGCGCCGTCGTGCAGGAAGTAGAGGGCCACGACGGACGGCGCCGCCCGCTCCGGGCGGGGCGAGGACAGACCGCTCGCCGGAGCGCCGGCCTGGATGACGTCGGACGGGGGGACGCCGCACGCCGCCGAGGTGAGCGCGGCCGCCAGCCCGACCAGCAGCGCCGCTGCGCGGCTGCCCCTCACCGGGCACCCGCCCCGGCGTCGACGCCCGCGGAGTCGCGGTGCAGGGGGAGTTCGACCGTGAAGGCCGCGCCTCCCCGGGGCAGGTTGGCGGCGCCGATGCGCCCCCCGTGCAGACGTACGTTCTCCGCAGTGATGGCCAGGCCCAGCCCGCTGCTCTCACTCCTGGTCCGGGTGGTGCTCGCCTTGTAGAAGCGCTCGAAGATGTGCGGCATGGCCTCCTCGGCGATCCCCGCCCCGCCGTCGGTCACCTCGATGACCGCCCAGGCCGCGCCGGTCGGCTCCTCCCGTACGCCCAGTGCCAGCCGTACCGGCGGCGCCCCGTGCCGCAGTGCGTTGCCGACCAGGTTGGCGATGACCACGTCGAGGCGGCGCGGATCCACCCGGGTCCTGAGCGCACCGGACGGTGGCAGCCGGGTCTGCACCTGCCCCTGCCATCCCCGGGAGGCGAGGGTGCGCCGGACCGACTCGGCCAGGTCGATCTCGTCCAGGTGGAGTTCGGCGGCGCCCGCGTCGAAGCGGGAGATCTCCATCAGGTCCTCCACCAGCGCGCTGAGCCGGCTGGTTCCCTCGCTGATGAGCCGCAGTGCGTCTCCCGTCTCCCGGTCCAGGCGCAGCGCCTTGTCGTCCAGGACGTCGGTGACCGCCGACATCACCGCCAGCGGCGTGCGCAGCTCGTGGGAGACGTCGGCGGCGAAGCGGCGCGCCTGGGCCTCCAGTCGGCGCAGCTCCTCGACGGACTGCTCCAGCGCGGCCGCCGTGTCGTTGAAGGACCGCGACAGGTCGGCCAGTTCGTCGGAACCGTGGACGGCCAGCCGGACGTCGAGGTGCCCCTCGGCCATCCGGCGGGTGGCCCCGCGCAGGGCCCGTACAGGACGGAGCACCCCGCTCGCGGCCAGCAGCGCCAGGACGACGGCGATGCACAGCGCCACCAGGGTGGCGTGCTCGATGGCGGTGACCATCGCCGTGACATAGGCCTTCTCGGTGTCCTGCGGCACCACCAGGTACATCACCAGTCCGGAGAGCCTGGGCTCCTTGTCCTCGCCGTTGTCGTAGGTGACCGGCATGCCGACCACGAGCCAGGGACGCCCGGCGGTGCTGACCCGCTGGAACACCGCCGCGCGGTCGGTCGCGACGGACCGCAGCAGTTCCGGGGTGAGCCTGTCGAAGGCGTCGCTGGGCGCGTAGGCGCGCAGCGCGCCGTAGGTGGCCAGCACCCGCCACCCCTGCGACGGGTTGGCGTGGAGCACCTGGTTCACCGACGCCTGGAGCTCCAGCTGGTCGGGCGCCGCGGGGGTGGAGACGGCGACGGCGTCGACGGCGGCCCGGAACTGCCGGATGACGGAGTCCTGGCTCTGCTGCAGCACCCCGTTGCGGGCCTCCCGGAAGGCGAGGGCCCCGGTGCTCAGGGCGCCGCCCACCGCCACCAGGGCGAAGGCCGCCACCAGGCGGGCGCGCAGACCACGGACGGGCAGCGGGGCCTTGGCCAGGACCGCCCTGAGGGACCGTACCGGCGCGGGTCCCTGCCCGGCCGCGACGGTCTCATGCCTGTGTACGGCCCTGCGGGCGCGTACGGATCGCCGGGCTTTCACGGGGAGCGGAAGCGGTAGCCGAAGCCGCGTACGGTCAGGATGTAGCGCGGGTCCCCGCCGAGTTCGCCGAGCTTGCCGCGCAGCCGCTTCACACAGGCGTCCACCAGTCGTATGTCGCCGTGGTAGCTGTGCTCCCAGACCGCTTCCAGCAGTTGCTGGCGGCTGAACACCTGGCCGGGGGAGGCCGACAGGGTCAGCAGCAGCCGGAGTTCGGAGGGGGCGAGCGCGACGGCTTCGCCGCGGTGTGTCACCACCAGCCCGGCCCGGTCGATGACGAGCTCGCCGTGCGACTCCGTCCTGGGCCGGGCGGTGTCGGAGGCGACGGGGTCCTGCCTGCGCAGCACGGCCCTTATCCGGGCGTCCAGCACCCGGGCCTGCACGGGCTTGACCACGTAGTCGTCCGCGCCCGACTCCAGGCCCACCACCACGTCGACGTCGTCGCCCTTGGCGGTGACCATGATGATGGGCACCTGGTCGCGGTCCCTGATCCGCCGGCACACGTCGAGGCCCGACATGCCGGGCAGCATCAGGTCGAGGACGACGACGTCCGGGCGGAGCGGGCGGAGCTGCGCCAGTCCCTCCTCGCCCGATCCGGCGGCGAAGACGTCATGTCCCTGGTGCCGCAGCGCCAGCTGGACGGCCTTACGGACATCTGGGTCGTCTTCGACAATCAGGACTCGCGGCACGTCGCCAGTGTAGGCAGACGTCGCCGGGCGTCCGGCCTGGAAGGTGCCCTGCCGGGGAGCTGTTACAGAAGGATCACAGAGACTGCGGTGGGCCGGGCGCTCCGTCGTGGACGGGGGCGGCCGGGAGGCGACTCGTTATTTTTCCGTGACTTTCCCAACCTGTGGCGATCATCTGGGATGACCAGGTTGGGCTGCCATGTACTCGGCACCAGAGCGGGAATCCGCACCGCACGGCGGCAGCACCGCGGCCCACCCCCGCCGCTCCTCCCGGCACCGCCCCTCGCACCGCAGCGCCCCGAACGGGCCCTCCCGGGGC
>NZ_LIQR01000377.1 GCF_001418575.1 Peterkaempfera griseoplana | reverse complement strand
CCCCCCGCCCGGACCGGCCGCGGGCGTCCGGCGGGAGCCCCCGCCGCCGCCGGGCGTGCGCAGCCGCCCCCCGGCGCGCTTCCCCGGCGCGGCCGCGCCGTCCGGGGCCGAGGGCGACGAGTCGTCCGGCGGCCTTCTCGACGTGGTGCAGATCGCCGTCGCGCTGCTGGACACCAGCGGCCGGGTGGTGCTGTGGAGCCCGGCGGCCGAGCGGCTGCTGGGCTGGTCCAGCGACCACCTGGTGGGCCGCCGGCTGGAGGAGGTGCTGGTCGCCCCGGACCGGGCGCACCGGGCCCGCCGGGCCTACGACCACGCCGTCCGCACCGGCGGCTGGCGCGGCCGGGCCACCGCCGTCAGCCGGGACGGCCGCGAGATCGTGGTGGACCTGCGGATCTCGCTGCTGGTGGACGGCGACGGAGTGCCCTTTCTGCAGCTGGCGTTCTCCGAGGCGGCCGCCCTGGAGGCCGTGGAGCGGGATCTGGCCACCCGCGACGCCCTCTTCGAGCAGGCGGCGCTGGGCATCGCGGTGCTGGACACCGATCTGCGCTACGTCGGCGTCAACGCCATGATGGCCCGGATGAACGGGCTGCCGCCCGAGGAGCACATCGGACGGACCACCGGTGAGGTACTGCCCGAGCGCGCCGCCGACGAGGTGTCCGCGATCCAGCGCGAGGTGCTGGCCACCGGCGAGCCCATCGTCGATGTCACGGTTGCCGCGCCCAGTGCCCGGCGGCCCGGCTACCGCTCGATCTCCTACAGCCGCCTCACCGACCGCTCGGGGAAGGTGCTGGGGGTCGCCGGCATGGTCATGGACGTCACCGACCGCTATCGCGCGGTGGCCAAGGTCGAGCACGCCCGGCGGCGGCTGGCGCTGCTCAACGAGTTCGGCTCCCGGGTCGGCGACCTCCTGGACGCCTCCCGGATCGCCCAGGAACTGGCGGCGGCGGTGGTGCCGCGGCTGGCCGACTACTCGGGGGTGATCCTGCTCCGGGCGGTGGCCTCCGGCGACGACCTGCCCCGTCATCCGCACAGCCGAAGTACGGCGCTGGTGCAGATGGGCGTCGCCTCGGTGGAGGAGGGCCCGCAGGTGCGGGCGATGCTGCGGCGCGGATCGCCGGTGGAGTTCACCGACGAGTCGGTGTTCGGGCAGGTGCTGCGCAGCGGGCTGCCACGGATGCTGAGCAGTCCGGCGGAGCTGGAGAACACCACCTATCCCGGCGACCCGCGGATCCAGGTCGCCCTGGGCCTGGGCATCCACTCCATGCTGGTGGTGCCGCTGCGGGCCCGCGGCATCGTCATCGGCCTGCTGGTGGTCAGCCGCGCCGGCCGCCGGGAGGCCTTCGAACGCGACGACCTGGCCTTCGCGGTGGAGCTGGCGGACCGGGCCGGCAGCTCGCTGGACAACGCCCGGCTGTACGCCCGCGAGCGGGCCGCCGCCCTCACGCTGCAGCGCACCCTGCTGCCGCAGCAGGTGCCCCAGCCGCCCGGTGTGGAGGTCGCGTATCGCTACGTTCCCGGCAGCAGCGGTGCCGAGGTCGGCGGCGACTGGTTCGATGTGATCCCGCTGCCCGGCGCCCGTACCGCCCTGGTGGTCGGCGATGTGATGGGCCACGGCCTGCGGGCCGCCGCCACCATGGGTCGGCTGCGCACCGCCGTACGGACCCTGGCCGGTCTCGACCTGCCGCCCGCCGTGCTGCTCGACCATGTCCACCAGCTCGCCGACGACCTGGTGCAGGGGCCCGACGAGGCGCTCATCGCCACCTGCGTCTACGCCGTCTACGACCCGGCGACCCGGCGCTGTGTGCTGGCCAAGGCGGGCCACATCCCGCCGCTGCTGGTGGTGCCGGCCGAGGGGGCGGCGGTGACCGGACCCGGGGCGGGTCCGCTGCAGGGCGGCAGCGCCCGGGTGCTGGAGCTGCCCTCCGGGGCGCCGCTGGGGGTCGGCGGGGTGCCCTTCGAGTCCGTGGAGCTGGAGATCCCCGAGGGCAGTCTGCTGGCGCTGTGCACCGACGGCCTGGTGGAGTCGCGGGACCGGGACCTGGACGACGGGCTGGCCCGGTTGCAGGATGTGCTGGAGAAGCCGCACGCCTCCATCCAGGAGGCCTGCGAGGCGGTCCTGGGCATCGTGGACCAGGGCCGTGAGCCGGACGATGTGGCGCTGCTGCTCGCCCGGCTGGGCCGCAGTCCGTCGCAGCTCACCGCGGGCTGGACGCTGCCCGGGGAGCCGAGCGCGGTCGCGCGGGCCCGCCGGCTGACCCGGACCACCCTGCTCGACTGGGACCTGGAGGAACTGGCCGACACCGCGGAGCTGGTCACCAGCGAGCTGGTCACCAATGCGGTCCGGTACGCCAGCGCGCCGATCGGGCTGCGGCTGACGGTTCGTGAGCGGACTCTGCTGCTGGAGGTCTCCGACCCGCTGCCGCAGCCGCCCGTGGAGCGGCGGGCCGCGGGTACGGACGAGGGCGGGCGCGGACTCGAACTGGTACGGCGGCTGACGCTGCGCTGGGGCACCCGTTCCGAGGGGGCCGGCAAGGTCGTGTGGCTGGAACTGCCCCTTCCGGCCCGCAGGGTGTGAGCCGCACGGAAGAGTGGTAGGGGGCCGTTGCGGGCCCGCTGAGCCGAACGGTCGCGGAATGCGTACTCCGGGCCGTGAGGACGGCCAGGACGGGGGAGTGTTGGCAGGTGGCAGCGGTGATCGAGGGGCGTGGGCAAAAACCTTCGCCCGATTTGATGTTGTGACATCGAGGGCATGGGCGACGTGGCCGCGATGATGAATACTCGTGGTGCCGGCCCCGGGCGGCTGCCCTGGCCGATCGGGAGACGGCGGAGTCCGGCCCGGTGAAGGGGAGTCGGTTCGTTGAGCGACATGCCGGCGCGGGATGCGTTGACGGGCAGCGGTGCGCTGCCGGGCCGGAGCGGCCGGGCGGAGCACGGCCTGGGCGGGCACAAGGGCAGGAGGACGCCGGTGCGCGGCGGTGAGCGGTCCCAGACCGGGGTGCGCGTGCCCCGGCCGGCGTCGGCGGCGGACGAGCCTGCGTGGGCGTACGCCGAGCAGGGCCAGGGCGAGCCGGGCTCCATCTACGACTACATCCGGGTGGCCGCCTTCGCGATCGGCGCCGACGGCCGGATCAGCCAGTGGAGCGACCGGGCCGCCGAGTTCTTCGGTGTGGCGGCGGAGGAGGCGGTGGGCGCCGATCCGGTGACCGCGCTGATGCCGCGCGGGCTGTGGCGTGAGGGCCGGGCGCGGCTGGAGCGCATCCTGGCGGGTGAGGAGTGGGTCGGTACCGCCCCCTACCGGGAGGCGTCGGGCGGCGAGGGCGTCGCCGAGGTCTATGTGATGCCGTCCCGTACCGAGGACGACGCCGGCGGGGCGGTCTGCCTGGCGGTGGATCTGCGCAAGCTTCGGCGCATCGAGACCGACCTTGCCGCCTCGGAGGCCGTTTTCGGCCAGACTCCGACCGGGTTCTTCCTCTTCGACCGGCAGCTGCGGCTGCAGCGGGTCAATGACGCCTTTGCGGCGGGCATCGGCCTCAACCCCGAGGACCTGCACGGCCTCCGGCCGTACGACATCTTCCCCAGGACCGAGGCGGAGCGGCTGACGGCCGCCCTCAGGCAGGTGCTGGAGAGCGGCGAGGCCGTCGTCGACATGCGCTTCACCGGCCCCGCGCCGATGCGCGACGGCGCCCGCAAGTGGTCGGTGTCGCTCTACCGGCTGGTCGGCGCCAACGACCGGCCCATGGGCGTGGCGGGCCAGATCACCGATGTGACCCGCCGCCAGCGTGACGAGCGGGAGGCCGCCAGCGTCCGCCGCAACCTCGCCCTGCTCAACGAGGCCAGCGCCCACATCGGTTCCACCCTCGACCTGGAGACCACCGCCAAGGAACTGCTCGACGTGGTCGTCCCGAGGTTCTGCGACGTCGCCTCCGTGGACCTCTACTCGGCGCTGCTGACCGGCGACACCGCCCCCATCGGCACCGGAGGCCCCGCCGGTCCCGCCGACGGAGCCGGCGAGCTGCGCCGGGTCGCGGTCTCCAGCGCGGTCGGCGGCGCCTCCGCCGTCGCCGGTGTCCCGCGCGCCGCGGAGGCCGCCCGGGTCGGCGGCACCTTCTGCTACCCGCCCCGCTCCCCGCACGCCAAGGCGCTGCGCACCGGCCGCAGCGTCATCCCCGACACCCACCCCGACCCGCTGGTGCGCTCCACCCTGGTGGTGCCGTTGGTCGCCCGCAATGTGGTGCTGGGCCTGGTCCAGCTCTCCCGGGCCAAGGGCAGCGAGCCCTTCGACCAGCGCGATGTGGTGATCGCCCAGGAGCTGGTGGCCCGCGCCGCGGTCTGCGTGGACAACGCCCGCCTCTACCGCCGGGAGCACGAGCGGGCCCTGATCCTGCAGCGCAGCCTGCTGCCCCCCGGCAACCCGGCGGCCAGCGGGCTGGAGATCGCCTGCCGCTATCTGCCCGGCAGCAGCGGCACCGAGGTCGGCGGCGACTGGTTCGACGTCATCCCGCTGCCCGGCAACCGCACCGCCCTGGTGGTCGGCGACGTCATGGGCCGCGGCCTGCGCGCCGCCGTCGCCATGGGCCAACTGCGCACCGCCGTACGCACCCTGGCCATGCTCGACCTGGATCCTGCCGAGGTGCTCACCGCACTGGACGAGATCGCCCGCGGCCTGGGCGACGGCTCCGGCACCTCCCAGCTCTCGCTGGGCAGCGGTCCCTCACTCTTCGGGCAGCACCAGCCGCTGCTGATGGGCCGCCGGCAGGGCGTCCCCGCGGAGCCGGGCGTACCCGAGCCGGACGGCGGTTCCGAGGTCTACCTGGCCACCTGTGTCTACGCGGTCTACGACGCGGTGACCCGGCGCTGCACCATCGCCAACGCCGGCCATCTCCCCCCGGTGCTGCTGGCCCCCGGCGAGGACGCCCTGATGCTGGACGTGCCGCCGGGCCTGCCGCTGGGGGTCGGCGGTGAGATCTTCGAGGAGGTGGAGGTCGAGCTGCCCGACGGCGCACTGCTCGGCCTCTACACCGACGGCCTGGTGGAGTCCCGCAAGCACCAGCTGGAGGAGGGTCTGGAGGCCTTCCGCCAGGCGCTGTCCGGGCCGAGCCGCGGCCTGGAGGACCTCTGCGACCGTGTCCTCGGCGAGCTGGACCCGCACCACGGCGAGGACGACATCGCCCTGCTGATGGCCCGTATCCACGCCCTGCCCGACGAGGCGGTCGGCGACTGGCGGCTTCCCCCGGAGCCCACCTCGGTCGCCCGCGCCCGCGAACTGGCCATCGGCTGGCTGCTCGCCCGGGGCCTGGACGACCTGGTCGACACCACCGAGCTGCTGGTCAGCGAACTGGCCACCAATGCGCTGCGGCACGGCAGCGGCGACATCAGACTGCGGCTGCTGCGCGACACCACCGTGGTCTGCGAGGTCTGGGACAACGGCTACGCCCAGCCGCGGCAGCGCCGTGCCCAGGAGACCGACGAGGGCGGCCGGGGTCTGCAGCTGGTCAGTCTGCTCGCCGAGCGCTGGGGGAGCCGGCGTACCCCCAAGGGCAAGATCGTCTGGTTTGAGCTGGCGCTGCCGCAGACCTCGTCACTCCGACCCTGAACCCCTGAACTCCTGAACCCCGGGGTCTGCGCCGGGCCGCCGC
>NZ_LIQR01000376.1 GCF_001418575.1 Peterkaempfera griseoplana | reverse complement strand
CCTCCACCCCGAGCCCCCGTAGCGGGGCTCTGCTTGACGCGTCAAGGAATCCATTGTCTACTTCAGCGGTCAAGCATTTGCTTGACGCAGCAAGCTTATCGCCCTGCTGACCCCTACTTCGCCCTGAAGAGGTTTTTCATCATGCCCAAGATCGGCATCATCATCGGCAGCACCCGCCCCGGCCGCAACGCCGAAGCCGTCGCCCGCTGGGTCCACGATGTCGCCGCCCAGCGCACCGATGCGGAGTTCGAGCTGGTCGACCTGCTGGACTACAAGCTCCCCCTCCTCGACGAGGCCTACCCGCCGTCGATGGGCAACTACAGCCAGCCGCACACCCTCGCGTGGGCCGAGAAGATCGCCTCGCTGGACGGCTTCCTCATCGTCACCGGCGAGTACAACCGCTCGGTGCCCGGCGCCCTGAAGAACGCCATCGACTTCCTGTACTCCGAGTGGAACAACAAGGCCGTCGGCTTCATCAGCTACGGCGGCACCGGCGGCGCCCGTGCCGTGGAGCACCTGCGCGGGATCGCCGGCGAGCTGCAGATGGCGGACGTCCGCTCCCAGGTCGCCCTGTCGCTCTTCACGGACTTCGAGAACTTCAGCGTCTTCAAGCCCGCCCCCATCCAGCACGACACCCTGGTCACCACCCTCGACCAGGTCGTCGCCTGGAGCAACGCACTGGCCCCGCTCCGCGCCAGCTGAGACAGGCACCACGCCGGCGGCCCGGAGGGCTCACCCCCGGGCCGCCGGATGCAGGCCGGTCCGGGGCGCCCGGCGACAGGGTCGCCGGGCGCCCGGCCGTTTGGGCGCGCGTTTGGACATAGACGGTCGGTCGCCTACTATCGCCGGAGGCCGACCTCCCCTGGTCGCCCGCCCCACAGAGCCACCCTCCGCGGACAGGGAGACACCGTCTTATGCGCGTCGAGATCTGGACCGACATCGCCTGCCCCTGGTGCTACGTCGCCAAGGCCCGCTTCGACCGGGCGCTCGCGGCCTTCGAGCACCGCGCCGACATCGAGCTCGTCCACCGGTCGTACGAGCTCAACCCCACGGCCGAGAACGGCACCACCCCGATCATCGAGGCCGTGGCCGCCCAGTACGGGCGGACCCTGGAGCAGCAGACGGCGCGGGAGGAGCACGCCGCCGCCCAGGCCCGCTCCGAGGGCCTGGACTTCCGCATCGGCGGCCGCGTCCACGGCAACACCTTCGACATCCACCGCCTCCTGCACTTCGCCAGGGCGCACGGCCGCCAGGTCGAGCTGATGGATCTCGTCTTCCAGGTGAACTTCGCGGACGAGCGCTCGGTCCACGACCGGGAGACGCTGGTGGAACTGGCGGTCGAGGCCGGACTGGACGAGACGGCGGTCCGCGGGGTCCTCGCCGATCCCGCAGCGCACGCCGAGGACGTCCGGGCCGACGAGCGGGCGGCGGCCGAACTCGGTGCGGGCGGCGTGCCGTTCGTGGTGCTCGATCGGCGGTACGGGGTGACCGGTCTGCAGCCGGTCGAGACCTTCACCCGTGCGCTGGAGGAGGCGTGGCGCACCCGCACGGAGGTCCGGCACTGAGCCGCCCGCACCGAGGCCCTGCCGCCCACCCGGCCACGGCCCGCCCGCCGGCGGATCCGGCCTCCCGGCCGCCACCGAGCGGCACACCGACACATCCGATCATCCGGTGCGGCCGCCACGGGGGCGTCCCACCCGACCACCTGGAGCAGACATGGCGTCCAACGCCGAAGAACTGGCGCGCGGACTCTTCCGCGTGCTCGAGACCGGGGATCCGGCGCTGGCCGCCGAGGTCGTGCACCGGGAGAACCACAACCGTGAGGCGGCGGTCTCCCCGCGGGCCTGCGCGATCCCGGGACCGGCGGGAACCCTGGCCTCCGGCGCCTGGCTGCGCTCGGCCTTCGGCGACCTGCGTTTCCCCTTCCTGGACCTGCTCCACGACGGGGACCGGGTCTCGGTGCGGCTTCGCATGCAGGGGCGGCACACCGGCCCGTTCGTGCGGTTCCGGGACGGCGTCCTCGACCAGGCCGTCCCACCGACGGGACGTGAGATCGACTTCGAGCAGGTGCATCTGCTGCGGCTTCGCGACGGCAAGGTGGTCGGCCACGAGGCGCTGCGCGACGACATCACCATGCTCGGCCAGCTCGGGGTCTTTCCGCCCACCCCCGCCGTCGGTCTGCGCATGCTGGCGTGGCGGGTCACCGGCAGGGCGGCCCGCGCGGCGGCCGAGGTGACGGCACAGGCCGAGGCAGCCGCCCGGCTGCTGGACGACGGGGTCTGACAGCTCCCCCGCCGGCTCGGACGCGGGCCGCCGCTCCTTCTTCGGGGTGACGCGAGGGGGTGCGGCGGCCCGCGCCGTACTGGTCCCGTCGCTGTGCCCGCTTTCTGACGGTACGTCAGGCACCTGCTGCCAGCCGTTGCAGGATCCGCGCCACGGGCTCGGCGCGGGCATGCCGGTACCCGGTGCCCGCCCAGAGGTGCACACGCTCGGGATCCCCCGCGGCGGCCGCGGCCCTGCGCATCGGGCCGGTCAGATGGTGCAGGGCGGGATATCCGGCGGGGGCGAGGTCGCTGTAGCGGTCGGTGAACGCATTGCGCAGTGCGCGGGCGGGCCGCCCGGTGAAGGCCCGGGTCACCACGGTCCCGTCCCTGGACGGGTCGGTCAGGGCGGCCCGGTGGGTCTGCGAGGTGCCGGCCTCGTCGGCGCGCAGCAGTACGGTCCCCACCATGACCGCCGCCGCCCCTGCGCTCAGCGCCTCGGCCACGGCGGCCGGGGTGGCCACCCCACCGGCCGCGACCAGCGGCAGGCCGACCGCCTGCCGGACCTGGTGCAGCAGTTCGGCCAGCGGCACGGGGGCCGCGGTGCGCTGGGGGGTGAGGGTGCCGGAGTGCCCTCCGGCGGCCGAGGCCTGTACCGCCAGCAGGTCCACGCCGGCCGCGGCGGCCCGCCGGGCCTCCTCGGCCGAGGTCACCGTCTGGACGGTCAGGGTGCCGGCCCTGCGGAGCGCGGCGAGCACGTCCGCCTCCGGGATGCCGAAGGTGAAGCCGACCACCGGGACCGGGTCGGAGAGCAGCAGGTCGACCTTGTCCCGCCAGTGATCGTCGTCCTCGACGATCCCGCTGTCCAGCGTGTCGAGGCGGTGGGTGCGGGCCTCGGGGGCGATGGTGCGGGCGTAGTGGTGGAAGGCCACCGGGTCGACCGGGACGGGGTTGGGGGCGAACAGGTTGACCCCGAAGCAGCCGACGCCCGTGGCGCGGACCTCGGCGATCTGCTCGGCGAGAGCGTCGGCGGTCCGGTAGCCACCGGCGAGGAAACCGAGGCTGCCGGCCCGGGCCGCGGCGGTGACCAGCGCGGGAGTGGTGGGTCCGCCGGCCATGGGGGCGGCCAGGACGGGAGTGGTCGCCCCGAGGGCGGCCAGTGGCGAGACCATGGTGGGTGCTTCCTCCGGTGGGGGTGGTGCTGCCGTCCTGGGGTCCGGCCTGCGCCGGGGCGCAGGCTTCGGTCCGGGGCCGGCGGCCTGCCGGGTCAGCCGGCTGCCGGTGTCCGCGCGGTGGTACGGGCGCCCAGCAGGGCCAGCGCGTTGGGCCAGAGCGCGCTCAGCCGGGAGGTGTCGTTGTGGAGCTTGGCGAAGAGCACCTGGCCCTCCAGCTGTGCGACCACCGACCGTGCTGCCTCTCGGGTGTCGGGGACGGTGACCTCGCCGCGTCCGGCTGCCTCGATGATGACCGAGTCGACCATCTCGACCTGGGCTTCGAAGATCTCCTGGAGGCGTCGGCGGACGGCCTCGGTCTGGTTGCTGAGCTCCAGGGTGAGGTTTCCGAACATGCAGCCGGAGACGGTTCCGCAGCTCTGCTGGTCGGCCCGCAGCTGGGCCTCGGTGTCCGCGAAGAGCTGCCGCAGCCGGGCCAGCGGCTCCGCGCCGTCCTGCAGGACCCGGGTCCAATGGCGGCGCTGCACGGTCCACTGCTCGTCGATCACGGCGAGCGCCAGCGCTTCCTTGGACTCGAAGAAGTAGTAGAAGCTGCCCTTGGGCACTCCGGCCGTCCGGCAGATCTCGGCCACGCCCAGCGCCGAGTAGCCGCGCATCTCCATGAGTGAGCGCGCGGCCTCGAGGATCTTCTCCCTGGCATCACTGGTCCGTCCCATGCCTGGAGTATACGACCGACCGGCTATCATTACTAGACCGGTCAGCTATGGCCCTCGCCTTCCGAGTCCCCCGACCGGTGATGCCTGTACGCCCCTGACCGTCCTTCACCGGACCGGGACGCCACCCCGCTGGTTGCGGGCCTTCCCCGGGGCCGTCGTCGACGTCCAGCGCCTCCGGCCCGCGCCGTCCGGGCCCCGCCGGAGACGCTCGGCCCCCGAGGCCCACCGCGGACGGCCGGGCGTGTCGGCGCTCGGCAAGGAGGCTCCGTGACTGCGGCTCGGGCGCGGCCTCACCGAGGCGACTGGCGCAGCGACCGGAAAGCCGCCCGCAGTTCGTCGCTGAAGATGTCCGGCACCTCCCAGGCCGCGAAGTGGCCGCCGCTCGCGGCCCGGTGGAAGTAGATGAGGTCGTGGTAGGCGCGCCTGGTCCAGCTCAGCGGCGCCTGGTAGATCTCGCCGGGAAACACCGAGACCGCGGCCGGGATGGACACCGAGACCGCGTTGAAGTTGTTGGCGTTGTTCTCCCAGTAGAGGCGGGCGGACGACACCGCGGTGCCGGTGAGCCAGTAGAGCGTGATGTCGTCGAGCATCGCGTCCCTGGTGAGGACGCGCTCCGGATGCCCGCCGCTGTACGTCCAGGCGGCGAACTTGTCGTACATCCAGGCAGCGAGCCCGACCGGCGAGTCCGACAGTCCGTATCCGACGGTCTGCGGACGGGTGACCATCATCGCCGAGTAACCGGAACCCGTTCGGTAGAAGGTGGCGAGGCTGTCGTACGCCGCCCTCTCGTCGGGTGACAGGCCCGCCGGCGCGGGATCGCCGCAGGCGAGCGACCTCGCGACGTCCGGGGGCACCGTGGCCGGGAAGTTGACATGGATGCCGAGCAGCCCCGCAGGTCGCTGCACCGCCATCCGGTCGGAGATCACCGCGCCCCAGTCGCCTCCCTGGGAGACATAGTGCCGGTATCCCAGACGCTCCATCAGGACGGCCCAGGCGCGGGCGATCCGGTCGGGTCCCCACCCGGTCGTCCGCGGCCGCTCCGAGAAGCCGTAGCCCGGTATGGAGGGGATGACGAGGTGGAAGGCGTCCTCGGGACGTCCCCCGTGCGCTGTGGGATCGGTGAGCGGACCGATCACCTTGAGGAACTCCAGGACGGATCCCGGCCAGCCGTGGGTCAGGATCATCGGGAGTGCGTCCGGGTGCCGGGAACGGACGTGGATGAAGTGGATGTCGAGTCCGTCGATCCGGGTCAGGAACTGGGGCAGGGCGTTCAGTCTCGCCTCGATCCTCCGCCAGTCGTAGCCGGACGCCCAGTACGCCGCGAGTTCCTGCATCGTGGCCAGCTGCACGCCCTGGGACTGGTCGGGCACGGTCTCGCGGTCGGGCCACCGGGTCGCGCGGATGCGCTGACGGAGCTCGGCGAGGTCCCGTTCGGGGAAGTCCACCCGGAAGGGACGGACCTCCCCGGACCGGTCCTTCGCGGACGCCGCTTCGGGGAGCGCACCGGCGGCCCCTGACGCTCCCACGGCCAGTACGGCGGCCGAACGGGAGAGAAAGGTACGCCGCGAGTGCCGGGGGGAGGTGTGGGACATGACGGATCTCCTCGCGCTCGCCACGGCCCGCCGGGAGAGATGCGTGGGAGCGGTGCCCGCCCGAGTCAAAACCGTTGCACACGCCCGGACTTCTCACCGGCGGCGGCCGGAGTCAATGCCGGACTCGCCGGCGCGCGCAGCTCGCACGGTCCGAATCCGCACCGGAGGCGGTGGCGACCTGACCTCCTCGCTGCCCGCCTATGACGGCTCCGACGCTATGGACCCGCCTGTGCTCCCGCAACCCGGCCCGGGCGGCCCGGGGCGGCCCCGCCGGTCCGCCACGACGTCGGTTGCCGGCGGAGCCGGTACGGGCGGGAGCCCGGGCCGGGGCCGCCCGGGCCGCGGTCGGCACCCGCCCAGCGGCCCCCGGCCGGGCAGGACCTCACTGGGCCGTACGGGTCACCTGCGGGCCGGCCGCCCGGTCACCCGGCGGCCGGGACCTCGTCGCGCCACGAGTGAACGGGTGCGTAGCCGAGCAGCCGGCGCGCCTTGTCGATGGAGAACAGGCTCTCGTGGCCGGTGATCTCACGCCGCAGCGGCAGGGACGGGTAGACGGTGTCGACCAGTTCCCGGCTGGGGCGGCCCATGACCGTGTCCGGGCTGGCGATGAGAAAGATCTCGACGCCCGCCGCCCGGTACTCCAGCGCCTTGCGCACGGCCTGGGCGCCGTCGCGGGCGTCGATGTACGACCACAGGTTCCAGCGCCGCAGTTCGGGGTCGGCGTCGAAGGAGGGGAAGGCGGCGTAGTCCCCCACCTCCATCACGTTGGAGAAGCGCAGGCCGACCATCTTCAGCTCGGGGTCCCAGCGGCAGAACTGGGCGGCCATCTGCTCCTCCAGGACCTTGCCCAGCGAGTAGGTGCTCTCCGGCCTCGGCGGGTACTCCTCGTCGGCGGGCAGATAGGGGGGCGGGGTCTCGAAGGGCAGTCCCAGAACGGTCTCGCTGGAGGCCCAGACGACGTTGCGGATGCCCGCCTGACGCGCGGCGGCGAAGACGTTGTAGGTGGCGGGGACGTTGTTGCGGAACGTGGCGGCGTTGGTGGTGAGTCCGGGCGCCGGGACCGCCGCGAGGTGGACCACGGCGTCCAGCCCGCGGTGGCGGTCGTCCACCGCGGTCAGCGCCTCGACGGTCTGGCCGTAGTCGGTGAGGTCGACCCGGACGAACGGGCCGAGCGGCTCGGCGGGGGGCGTGGTGTCCAGATTGACCACGGTCCAGCCGTGCTCGACCAGATCGCGGACCACGGCCCGCCCCAGTTTTCCGCTTCCGCCGGTGACGGCGACATGTCCGGTCATCCGCTTCCACTCCTTCGCCATGACACCAAGATCGGCACGGTAGGACTGCGTCAGCCTATCCGCCGTCCTCGTCCGGACGCGTCCGCCGCTGCCGCCGCCCCACCGTCCGCTTGCCCGCATCACAGCTCACAGCTCACAGCCAGCCGCGGTCGTCGGCGACCCGTACGGCCTCCATGCGGTTGCGCGCCGCCGTCTTGGTGATCGCAGCCGACAGATAGTTGCGCACCGTCCCCTCGGACAGGTGCAACTGGGCGGCGATCTGCGCCACCGAGGCGCCGGAGCGGGCGGCGTTCAGCACATCGCGCTCCCGCCCGGTCAGCGGGGAGTCCCCCGCTGCCAGCGTCGCCGCCGCCAGGGCGGGGTCGACCACGCGCTCGCCCCGCACCACCCGCCGGACGGCGTCGGCCAGCGCCTCCGGCGAGGTGTCCTTGACCACGAACCCCACCGCGCCCGCCGTCATGGCCCGGCGCAGATAGCCCGCGCGCCCGAAGGTGGTGAGCACGATCACGCGGCACTCGGGTGCCTGCTGCGCCAGCGCCGCCGCGGCCGCCAGTCCGTCCAGACCCGGCATCTCGATGTCCAGCAGCGCCACGTCCGGGCGGTGGGCGAGGGCTGCCGCGACCACCTCGTCGCCCCGGCCGACCGCGGCGACGACCTCGAAGTCCTCCTCCAGGTCCAGCAGCGCGGACAGGGCGCCGCGGATGAGTTCCTGGTCGTCGGCGAGCAGCAGACGGATCGTCATGCCCTTGCGTCCTCCGGTGTGGTGAGCGGACCGCGGGACCCGTCCCCGCCGAACGTGACCCGCAGCCGCCAACCGCGCGGGAGGGCCGGGCCCGCCTCCACGGTGCCGCCCGCCCCGGCCACCCGCTCGGCCAGCCCGGACAGGCCGTTGCCGCGGGGTGCCGCGGCGCCGGTGCCGTCGTCGACGACCTCGACGGACGAGGCCGTCAGGCGCACCGTGCAGCGTGTCGCCCGGGAGTGCCGCACCACGTTGGTGACGCCCTCGCGCAGGATCCAGCCGAACAGTTCCTGCCGGTCGGGGCCGACCTCCTCGGTGGCGGCCGGCAGGTCGGCCGCCACCCCGGCTGCGCTCAGCAGTTCCCGTGCGTGGGCGAGTTCGCCGGTCAGCGTGACCTCGCGGTAGCCGGAGACGGCCGCCCTTACATCGGCGAGCGCCTCCCGGGAGAGCCTCTCGACGGCGGTGATCTCCTCGACGGCCCGCGGCGACCCGTTCTCGGCGAGTCTGCGGGCGAGGCCGCTCTTGACAGCGATCACGGTGAGCGAGTGGCCCAGCAGGTCGTGCAGATCCCTTGCGATGCGGTTGCGTTCGGCTTCGGACGCCAGCCGGGCCACCTCCGCACGGGCGTCCAGCAGTGCCTGGTTGGCCGTCACGATCTCGGAGAAGCCGAAGACGGTCAGTGCGGTGAAGACGGTCATGACGGCCTCCGTCCAGCCCGGGCCGAGCTGCCAGGGCCGGACCGCCCACGGCACCACCAGAGCCGCGACCGCACCTCCGGCCACGATCGGCACCATCCGCCGCCGGTGCACCATCGCCGCGAAGGAGACCACCACCGCGCCCAGGTAGAAGGCGAAGTCGCGGGCGATCGGGAGCTCGGCGGCGAACAGCACGGCCATGACGGCGATCAGCACCCGCAGCCGCCCGATGCGGCGCTGCGCGAACGAGACCGCGGCCAGGACGTAGGCGGCGCAGAAGGCGGCCAGGAGGACATAGCCCGGTACGGCGGCGGTCCCGCTCGCGTACCGGGCGACCCCGGAGGCCGCCACCCCCGGGTAGACGAG
>NZ_LIQR01000375.1 GCF_001418575.1 Peterkaempfera griseoplana | reverse complement strand
AGTAGGACGCCGCCGAACAATCATTGATGTGAGGGCCCCGCGGCCCAAAGGCCGCGGGGCCCTCACGCATGCCCCGAGACGGGGGCGCCGTCGGAGCCGGTGCCAAGGCCGGGTAAAGTCGGCGTGCACCATCGCTACCCCGGACAGGAGGCCCCCGGGTGGAGGTCCAGGAGACGCGCGTCCAGACCGACCGCGTCCTCACCATCCCCAATCTGCTGAGCATGGCTCGCCTCGTCGGTGTGCCCCTGTTCCTGTGGCTGATCCTCTGGCCGGAGTTCGGCGGCCCCAACTGCGACTGGTGGGCGCTGCTGATCCTGCTGCTGAGCGGGGTGAGCGACTACCTGGACGGGAAGCTCGCACGGAAGTGGGGACAGATCAGCCGGCTGGGCCAGATCCTGGACCCAGCGGCGGACCGCCTGTACGTGCTCACCACCCTGGTGGGCCTCACCTGGCGCGAGATCATCCCGTGGTGGCTGACGGCGATTCTGCTGCTGCGCGAGTTGTTCATGGCCGTGATGCTTCTCATCCTGCGCCGGAGCGGTTACGGTCCGTTCCAGGTGAACTTCCTCGGCAAGGCCGCCACGTTCAACCTGATGTATGCATTCCCGCTACTCCTTCTCAGCGACCGTCATGACTGGCTCGGCAATGCGGCGTCAATCTTCGGATGGGCGTTCGCCTGGTGGGGTACAACCCTCTATTGGTGGGCAGGGATTCTGTACGCGGTGCAGGTCCGCCGGATCCTGAAGGCGGACACCGCGGCCGGCTGATCCGTTGCGTCGTTCGGGGCGGATGTGGCACCTGGGCAGGGGGAGCTCGGACAGCCGGACGGACTGATGTCCACAGCCCTGAAGGAGGACGCACCCGACATGAAGGCCGTCGTGATGGCCGGAGGCGAGGGCACTCGCCTGCGCCCGATGACCTCGAGCATGCCCAAGCCGCTCCTGCCGGTGGTGAACCGGCCGATCATGGAGCACGTTCTGAGGCTGCTCAAGCGGCACGGTCTCAATGAGACCGTGGTGACCGTGCAGTTCCTCGCCTCTCTGGTCAAGAACTACTTCGGTGACGGCGAGGAACTGGGCATGAGCCTGACCTACGCCAACGAAGAGGTGCCGCTGGGCACCGCGGGCAGCGTGAAGAACGCGGAGGACGCCCTCAAGGACGACTCCTTCCTGGTCATCTCGGGCGACGCTCTCACCGACTTCGACCTCACCGACCTCGTCCGCTTCCACCGGGAGAAGGGCGCACTCGTCACCGTCTGCCTGACCAGGGTGCCCAACCCCCTGGAGTTCGGCATCACGATCGTGGACGAGGAGGGGAAGGTCGACCGCTTCCTGGAGAAGCCCACCTGGGGACAGGTGTTCTCGGACACCGTCAACACCGGCATCTATGTGATGGAGCCGGAGGTGTTCGACTATGTCGCCGCGGACGAGTCCGTCGACTGGTCGAGCGATGTCTTCCCGCAGCTGCTCAAGGAGGGCAAGCCCATCTACGGCTACATCGCCGAGGGCTACTGGGAGGACGTGGGCACCCACGACAGCTATGTGAAGGCCCAGGCCGACGTCCTCGAGGGCAAGGTGGACGTCGACATCGACGGCTTCGAGATCTCGCCCGGCGTGTGGGTCGCCGAGGGAGCCGAGGTCGACCCCGAGGCGGTGCTGCGCGGTCCCCTCTACATCGGCGACTACGCCAAGGTGGAGGCCGGGGTGGAGCTGCGCGAGCACACCGTGCTCGGCAGCAACGTAGTGGTCAAGCGCGGTGCCTTCCTGCACAAGGCCGTGGTGCACGACAACGTCTACATCGGGCCGCAGAGCAATCTGCGGGGCTGTGTGATCGGCAAGAACACCGATGTGATGCGGGCCGCCCGGATCGACGACGGCGCGGTGATCGGCGACGAGTGCCTCATCGAGGAGGAGTCGATCGTCGCGGGCAACGTCCGGGTGTACCCGTTCAAGACGATCGAGGCGGGCGCCTTCGTCAACACTTCGGTCATCTGGGAGTCGCGCGGCCAGGAGCACCTCTTCGGGGCCCGCGGGGTGTCCGGGATCCTCAATGTGGAGATCACCCCGGAGCTGGCCGTACGCCTGGCCGGCGCCTATGCGACGACCCTCAAGAAGGGTGCCACCGTCACCATCGCCCGTGACCACTCCCGTGGTGCGCGTGCCCTGAAGCGGGCGATGATCTCCGCGCTGCAGACCAGCGCCATCGATGTGCGGGACCTGGAGAACGTGCCCATGCCCGTGGCGCGCCAGCAGACCGCACGCGGCAGCGCCGGCGGGATCATGCTCCGCACCACGCCGGGGGTCCCCGACTCGGTGGACATCCTCTTCTTCGACGAACGCGGCGCCGACCTCTCCCAGGCCGGACAGCGGAAGCTGGACCGGGTGTACGCCCGCCAGGAGTACCGTCGGGCCTTCCCTGGTGAGATCGGCGACCTGACGTCCTCCTCCCGGGTCTTCGACTCCTACGCAGGAACGCTCCTGCGGGCCGTCGACATCAGCGGGGTGGCCGAATCCGGACTCAAGGTGGTCGTGGACGCCGCCCACGGCAGCGCCTCCCTGCTGCTGCCCAGCCTGCTGGGCCGCCTCGGGGTCGAGGCGCTCATCGTGAACGGCGGGCTGGACGAGACGCACCCGACCGAGACCGCCGAGGACCGGCGGGCCGGGCTGGTGCGGCTCGGTGAGCTGGTGGCCTCCTCCAGGGCGGCCTTCGGGGTGCGCTTCGACCCGGTGGGTGAGCGCATCTCCTTCGTCGACGAACGCGGCCGGATCATCGAGGACGACCGGGCCCTGCTGGTGCTGCTCGACCTGGTCGCCGCCGAGCGGCGCAGCGGGCGGGTGGCGCTGCCGGTGACCACCACCAGGATCGCGGAGCAGGTGGCGGCATACCACGGCACCCAGGTGCTGTGGACCACCACCTCGCCCGACGATCTGACCCGGGCGTCGTCGGCCGAGGGCACCGTCTTCGGAGGGGACGGCCGGGGCGGCTTCGTGGTGCCGGAGTTCAGCGGGGTCTTCGACGGCGGGGCGGCCTTCGTACGGCTGATGGGCCTGGTGGCCCGCACCCAGCTGACGCTCAGTCAGATCGATGCCCGGATCCCCAAGGCCCATGTGCACCGTCGGGATCTGGCCACTCCGTGGTCCGCCAAGGGCATGGTGATGCGCACCGTGGTCGAGGCCGCCGGAGACCGCCAGGTGGACACCACCGACGGTGTGCGGGTGGTGGAGCCGGACGGGCGCTGGACCATGGTGCTGCCGGACCCGGCCGAGGCGGTCACCCACCTGTGGGCCGAGGGGCCGGACGAGGCCTCCACCCAGGCCCTGCTGGACGAGTGGGCGGGCGTGGTGGAGAGCGCAGGCCGCTAGCCGGATCCTCTCCGCGGTCCCGGCCCGGCGCCGACGGCCGGACCGGCCGCGGAGGCGGAGCCGGCGCTGTGGGGACGCCGTCGAGGGCGTCCCCACAGCGCCGGCT
>NZ_LIQR01000374.1 GCF_001418575.1 Peterkaempfera griseoplana | reverse complement strand
CGCCCGCCAGGCCGTGGAGCAGGGCCGCGCCACCGAGGAGGACCTGCGGTCCATCGCCGAGGGCTGGCGGGAGTGGGGAGCCCAGGAGGACGGCTGGTTCGTGGTGCTGCACGGCGAGATCCTCTGCCGGGGCTGAGCCCTCCCGGAGCCCGTCCGGCACCGCCCCACCCCGGGCAGGCCCACCCGGACGGGCTGCGGACCCACTCGGCCGGCGGCGGAGTCGCCGCCGTCCGGCGGGCCGCGGCCGGCCCCGTACGGGGGTCGGGGTCAGCCTCGGGCCGCCAGGTTGCGCGCCGCCGCCGCGCAGGTCCTGGCGATGGACTCCTCGTCGGCCCTTACCAGGTGGCCCTGCTCCACCACCGGCCTGCCGTCGACCAGCAGCAGGGCGAGCGGCGGCAGCGCGCCCATGGTGAGGGCGGCCACCGGGTCCGCGATGGAGGAGTGCAGTACGCCGTCGATCCGCCACAGGGCCAGGTCGGCGAGCTTGCCGGGCTCGATGGAGCCGATCTCCGACTGCCGGCCCAGCACCGTGGCCCCGCCCATGGTTCCCAGCCGCAGAGCCTGACGGGCCGTCAGGGCGTCGGGCCTGCCGTGCAGCCGGTTGATCAGCAGGGCGTTGCGCAGCTCGGTGCCCAGCTCGCCCGACTCGTTGGAGGCGGTGCCGTCCACCCCCAGGCCCACCGGCACACCCGCCGCCAGCATGTCCGGCACCCGGGCGATCCCGGCGGCCAGCCGGGCGTTGGAGGACGGGCAGTGCGCCACCCCGGTACCGGTGGCGGCGAACTTGGCGATGTCGGAGTCGCCCATGTGGACGCAGTGCGCCATCCAGACGTCCTCGCCCAGCCAGCCCACGCTCTCGAAGTAGTCGGTGGGGCCCATCCCGAACAGCTCCCGGCAGAACTGCTCCTCCTCGGCGGTCTCCGACCCGTGGGTGTGCAGCCGCACCCCCTTGCGGCGGGCCAGCTCCGCCGCTTCCCGCATCAGCTCGCTGGTCACGGAGAACGGTGAGCAGGGGGCGACGGCGATGTGCAGCATCGACCCGAACGACGGGTCGTGCCAGCGGTCCACCGCCTCCTCACTGGCCGTCAGGATGTCCTCGGTGCGCTCCACCGCGGAGTCCGGCGGCAGCCCGCCCTCGCTGGCACCGCGCGACATCGACCCCCTGGTGGCGGTGAACCGCATGCCCAGCTCGGCCACCGCCTCGATCTCGGCCCCCAGGATGTCGCCGCCGCCGCGCGGGAAGACATAGTGGTGGTCCATCGCCGTGGTGCAGCCGGACTTCAGCAGCGCCGCGGTCGAACCCAGCGCCGCGGCGTGCACCAGCCGGTCGTCGATCCGCGACCAGACCGGGTACAGCGCCACCAGCCAGTCGAAGAGGATGGCGTCCTGGGCCAGGCCCCTGGTCAGCCACTGGTAGAAGTGGTGATGGGTGTTGACCAGCCCCGGTGTCAGCAGATGACCGGTCCCGTCCACCCTGCGGACCACGTCGGTGAGGTCCGCCGGAGCGCGTCCGGGGCCCACCGACTCGATCAGGTTGCCCGCCACCACCGCGTGCCCCGAGGCGTACTCGGTGGAGCCGGCGTCCACGGTGGCGACGGCGCAGTTCTCGATCACGATGCGCGCCATGGGCGGCCTCCTAGTCCACGGGGATGACCGGCACCGTGCCCTCACGGTGCACGGTGCCCTCGATGAGGCCGTACGGCCGGTCGGCCGCGAAGAAGACCTCGTTCTCGTTCCGCAGGCCGTACGGCTCCATGTCGACGGCGAAGTGGTGCTTGTTGGGCAGCTGGAGCCGGATCTCGTCCACCCCGGGCACATGGTCCAGCACCCGGATGCCCATCGCGTGCAGGGTCTGCTGCAGCGAGTAGCTGTAGGTCTCGGCGAAGGCCTCCAGCAGATGGCGGCGGACCTCCGCCCAGCAGCCGTCCCAGTCCGGCTCCTCCTGCCCCGGCGCACCGGTGAAGGAGTGCCGCCAACGGGCCGTCACCTCGGTGGCCAGCACCCGGTCGTAGGCCTCCTTCAGGGTGGTGTAGCGGTCCTTGATGTAGCCCCAGAACTCCGAGTCGGTGGAGTTCATCACCACCAGCCCGTGCAGCCCGGAGACCACCTGGAGGGCGCTGCCGTCCCAGACCACCTCGGCGGTGCGCACCTCGCTGCCGCGCCGTACGAAGGAGTGGCCGACCTCCTCCGAGCCGATGAACCGGCCCTGGGCGCGGGGGGTGCGGATCCGGTCCCAGAAGTACTCCTCGATCCTGATCCGGGCCCGGTGGATCGGCTCCACGTCGTCCACGAAGTGCCGCGCCAGCCTGGTCCCGTACTCCTCGGCGGAGGCGATCCCGTACTGCTTGGCGAAGGCGTAGCAGGTGTTCTTGGCGGTGTCGGTGGGGAGGCAGTTGGCGTTGTCCCCCGTCAGGTGCACATCGTCGAGGTCGCCGGAGAGGGCGACGGAGACACTGAGGTCCTTGACCTCGTGCCGTGCGCCGCCCCGGGTGATCCGCACCACCCGGGTCTCCGCCTTGCCGTACTGGTTCTGGCCGAGCACATGGGCCATGGAACGTCAGCTCCCTCGGTAGACGGAGTACCCGTACGGGCTGAGCAGCAGTGGCACGTGGTAGTGCGGCTGCCCGGGCTCGACGGCGAAGACCACCGACACCTCGGGCAGGAAGGCCGGCTGCGGCAGATAGCCCCCGGTGTCGAAACGCAGCCGCAGCACCGCTCCACCGGGCTCCTCGGGCACGGCCGGCAGCTCGCGGCAGCGGCCGTCGGCGTCGGTTGCGGAGACGGCCAGCACCTGCCAGCCGCCGTCCGCAGCCCGCCGGGACAGCTCCACCCGCACCCCGGGCGCGGGGCGGCCCAGCGCGGTGTCGAGGACATGGGTGGAGATCCCGGTCATGGCGCCTCCTCCAGCAGCCGGCGCAGCCGGATGGCGTTGATCTTCGCCAGCTCGCCGCGCACCGTTTCGCGCTCCGCCGCCGGGTCGTGGCCGCAGCGCTCGTGCAGCGCCGCCAGCATGGACTCCGCGGTGCGCCCGGTGGCGCAGATCAGAAAGAGATGGCCGAACCGTGCCTCGTACGCCGCATTGGCCTCGCGCAATTGGTCCAGCACCTCGGCGCCGGCCCCCCGGACCCCGGACTGCTCACGCTGTGAGACGGCGTCGCCCTCCCGGGGCGTACCGATCCGGGCGTGCCCGGCCAGCGCCTCGCGGAGCCCGGCCTCGTCGAGCCGTGCCACCGCCGCGTCAGCGGCGGCGAGCAGTGCCGCGGCGTCCGGCCAGGGCCGGGTCGCGGCGACCGCCGAGGCCCAGCCGCCGCTGGCGCAGACCTCGCGCAGCAGTGCGTCGAGCTCGGCTGCGGGGGCGGAGTTCAGCCGGTCGAGTGCGGTCGGCGGGCGGTACGGCACGGGCGGACCTCCGGGGGAGTGGTGCCACCCGAGACAAGCTAGAACCGGCGCCGGGGCGCGTCAACAGAATGTTGAAGGGTCCTGGTTACGGCTGCGTTTCCTGCTGCCGGTTGAGGTAGTTGTAGACGGTGAAGCGGCTGACGCCGAGCGCCGAGGCCACCGTCTCCACCCCGTGGCGCACGGTGAAGGCCCCCCGTTCCTCCAGCAGGACCACCACCCGCTGCTTGTCGGCCCGGGAGAGTTCGGCGAGGGGGCCGCCGCCGAAGCGGCGCACCATGTCGGCCAGCAGCCGGTCCAGCGCGGCGCCCAGATGCGGCAGCCGCACGGCCACCGCCGGGGAGCCCTCCCACTCCAGCACCAGATCCTCCGGGCGGGCCTGGTCCGGCGCCACCGCGGCGGCGCCCACGGCGTCCAGCAGCGGCTGGATGGCGGCGGCCAGCGGATGGCCCGGGACGGTGCTCACCGCAGACCGTCCTCGACCACGCTGACCTGCAGGGAGATCCGGGTGGCACCGGCGGCCAGGGTGTCCCGCAGCATCCGGGCGACTGCGGCCAGGGTCTCCTCGGAGCCGCCCTGCGCGCTGGTCCCGAACGGTCCCACCTCCACGCTCAGCCCGGCCTCCTCCACCGCCCGGCGGCCCGCCCGGGCGTGCTCGGGAAAGGTGTCCAGCTCGAACGGCTCGGTTGTGAACTCCACCATCAGTCGCACCTTCTCACTCTATCGAGGGACCCCGGTGGCGACCCCTGGCCGACCTGGGGCGATCTGCGGCACGAGGGCGACGCCGGGGCCTCCGGCGGCGCGGCGACGCGTCGCCGCGTTGCGCCCGAGGGGGCGTTGACGTCTTGTTGAAGCCCGGCCTACGCTCCGAGCTCCGAGCACGCCAGCCCCCGCACAGTCCGGAGGTGCCGTTGCCCAGTCCTCCGCCCGTCCCCGGGTCGGTGTTCCGCTCCCGCCGCGCCGTGCTGCCCGAAGGGGAGCGTGCGGCCGACGTCCTGGTGCGCGGGGGCCGGATCGAGGCGGTGGCGCCCCATGGGTCGCTGCACGCGGACACGGTGACCGACCTCGGCTCCCTGGTCCTGCTGCCGGGCCTGGTGGACAGCCACGTCCATGTGAACGAGCCCGGCCGCACCGAGTGGGAGGGGTTCGACTCCGCGACCCGGGCGGCCGCGGCCGGCGGGGTGACCACCATCGTGGACATGCCCCTCAACTCGGTGCCGCCGACCACCACCCCCGAGGGGCTGACCGCCAAACGCCGTGCCGCGGACGGCAGGGTCCGGGTGGACGTGGGCTTCTGGGGCGGGGCCGTGCCCGGGAACACCGCCGAGCTGGAGCCGCTGCACCGCGCCGGGGTCTTCGGCTTCAAGGGGTTCCTGTCGCCCTCCGGGGTGGAGGAGTTCCCGCACCTGGAGCCGGCCGACCTGGAGCGGGCCCTGGCCGAGACCGCGCGGCTGGACGCCCTCGCCCTGGTGCACGCCGAGGACCCCGCGGTGCTGGACCGGGCGCCCCTGCGGCCCGGGCGCCGCTATCGCGACTTCCTCGCCTCCCGGCCCGGCGGCGCCGAGACCGCCGCCGTCGCCCGGCTGCTGGACACCGCCCGCCGGACCGGGGCCCGCGTCCACGTCCTGCATGTCTCCTCGGCCGCGGTGCTGCCCCTGCTGGCCCGCGCCCGCGCCGACGGCGTACGGGTGACCGCCGAGACCTGCCCCCACTACCTCTGCCTGACGGCGGCCGAGGTGCCCGACGGGGACACCGCCTTCAAGTGCTGCCCGCCGATCCGCGACGAGTCCAACCGCGAGCGGCTGTGGGAGGCGCTGGCGGCGGGCGAGTTCGCCGCCGTGGTCTCGGACCACTCGCCCTGCACCGCGGACCTCAAACTGCTGGATCGCGGGGACTTCGCCGCCGCCTGGGGCGGTATCGCCTCCCTGCAGCTGGGACTGGCCGCCGTGTGGACCGAGGCCCGCCGCCGCGGCCACGGCCTGGCCGAGGTGGTGCGCTGGATGTCGGCGGGGCCCGCCGCACTCGCCGGGCTCCCCGCCAAGGGGGCCATCGCGCCGGGACGGGACGCCGACCTGGTGGCCTTCGACCCCGACGCCGTCTTCCGCGTCGACCCGGCGACGCTGCACCACCGCAACCCCGTGACGCCCTACGCCGGCCGCACCCTGACCGGGGCCGTCCGCACCACCTGGCTGCGCGGCCGCGTGGTGGAGCCGTCCACGGAGCCCTTCGGCCGGCTGCTGACCCGTCCAGGAGAGGCCACGCCATGACCCCCGGCAGCGACATCCCCTCCGCAGGACTCCCGTCGGCAGGTCTCCCCCTCCCGGACGGCCCCCTCCCGGACGGCCCCATCGCCGACGCTCCCTTCGCCGACGCTCCCTTCACCGACCTGGTCGACCTGGCCGCCCGCCGGCTGGGCGCGGGAGTGGTCGCGGCGTCCGACGAGTCCTTCGCCGACAAGGAGAACCTGCTGGTCGCGGCGGCCCCCGAGTTCCGGCCGCACACCTTCGGCCACAAGGGCCAGATCATGGACGGCTGGGAGACCCGCCGCCGCCGCGGTACCGGGCCCGACCGTCCGCACCCCGCCCCGGACGACCACGACTGGGCCCTGGTCAGGCTGGGCGCCCCCGGGATCGTCCGGGGGGTGGTCCTGGACACCGCGCACTTCACCGGCAACTACCCGCCGTACGCCGCCGTCCACGGCGCATCGGTACCGGGGCACCCCTCGCCCGGGGAGCTGCTCGCCGACGAGGTGGAGTGGGTGGAGCTGGTTCCGCAGAGCGCGCTGCGCGGGGACACCGTCCATGAGTTCCCGGTCGCGGTGGAGCGCCGCTTCACCCATGTCAGGCTGACCATCCGGCCGGACGGCGGCGTGGCCCGGCTGCGGGTGCACGGCGTGGTCGTCCCCGACCCCAGGGACCTGGCGGGCCTCACCTTCGACCTCGCCGCCCAGGAGCACGGGGGAGTGGCCCAGGCCGCCTCGGACCGGTACTACTCCTCCCCGCACAACCTCAACGCCCCCGGCCGCGCCGCCGTCATGGGCGAGGGCTGGGAGACCCGGCGGCGGCGCGACCGCGGGTGCGACTGGGTGCAGCTGGCCCTGGCCGGCGCCGGACGGGTGAGGGCCGCCGAGATCGACACCACCCACTTCCTGCACAACGCGCCGGGCTGGGCCGCCCTGCTGGGACGGGACGCCGGCAGCGGCGGGGAGTGGTTCGAGCTGCTGCCGCGCACCCGGCTGCAGCCCGACACCCGCCACCGCTTCAGGCTGGACGGCACCCGCACCGCCACCCATGTCCGCCTGGAGGTCCACCCGGACGGAGGGGTGGCGCGGCTGCGGCTCACCGGCGGTCTCACCGAGGAGGGACTCGCTGCGCTCGCCCTGCGGTGGCTGGAACTGCTGCCCGCGGCCGAGGCCCGGTCGGCCCTCGTCCAGGGCGGCCTGGAGCCCGGCACCGCCGCGGCGCTCACCGCCGCCCGTCCGCTGGGCGACGCCGGCAGCCGGGCCGCGGTCCTCCGGGCGATCCTCGGCCGCTGACCCGGTCGCGCAGGGGTTGCCGCGCCGGGTACCGCCCGGGGCGGCGCCCCGCCGTGCCCTCGGCCCTCAGGTCCAGGCCCGGGGTGCGCGCCTGCCGTGGTGCCGCTGGCATATGCCGTCGCTGAACTGGGCTTTCCCGCCGGAAATCTGTCCCGACCGCCCTGTCCGCCCGCGGCGCGGCGGATACGCTGGGCACAGCCCGGATCCGGTTCGGCACCCTTCGTGGTCGTACCGGTGACGCCGCAGCCACGACCTGGCAGGGGGACCTCGAGTGACCCTTCACGACGTCAGACCCGCACGGCGCAGCCCGATCCGCTGGGCGCTGCGGCTGCTGGAGGCCGTGGACCGCCACCGGGTGGCCACCCCGGACACCCTCGCCAGAGAGCTCGACCTGCCACCGGCAGCCGTCCACCGCACCGTGGCCCTGCTGGAGCAGGAGGGCTATCTGCGGGGGCTGGGCGACGGCGGCTACGTCCTGGGGAGCGCCATGGCATGGTCGGTCTCCGGCCGCCCCGGCCAGGGCCGGACACCGGGGGACGGACTCGACGGCGCCCTGCGGCGGCTGAGCGACGAGCTCGCGGCAGCGGTGTACTTCGCCTCCTACCGCGACGGTGAGATCGTGCTGGAGGCCGCGGCCACCAGCCCCACGGCCCCGCCGGTGCAGGAGTGGGTGGACTTCCGCGCCGCCGGGCACGCCACCGCGCTCGGCAAGTGCCTGCTCGCCCAACTGGACGACCGGGCCCGGCGCGACCATCTCGCCCGCCACCCCGCCGTGAGGCTCACCTCACGCACCACCACCGGCACCGAGCGGCTGCTGCACCTCCTGGACCGGCAGCCCGCCACCGTTCCGGTGCTGGACCTCCAGGAGTACGCCGTCGGCACGGTCTGCGCCGCCGTCCCCGTCACGGCCGGATCCGCCGCGGGCTGCCTGGCCGTGTCGCTGCCGCTGGACCAGGCGCACCGGCTGCGCCCGGCAGCCGAGACGCTCGCGGCGCGGGCCGCCCCGGTGCTGCTGGCCACCGCCGTGTGATCCGCGGTCCCACCGGATCCGCGTACCCGTACTCACCCCGGAGGCGTCCGGCGGCCACTCCGGCACCACCTGTCGGCCTCGGCCGTGCGCCGGGCCGCCCGGCCGGCTGAGCCGGGCGGAAAACGCAGGGCGGGCGCCCGCTGCAGCAGCGGGCGCCCGCCCCGGGGCCGTCGGCCGGTCTCAGTGCAGCCGGAGGCTCTCCGGCGGGCCCAGGTAGCTGGGCTTGAGGCCGCCGGTGTCCACCACCAGCTTCTGCAGCACCACCGTCGGGTCGACCATCCAGAACTTCAGCGTGTGCACACCGGCACCGGAGATCTGGTGCACCGTGCTGGTGCGGTTGACGTTGTCGGAGGTGTTGCGCGCCCACTGGTTGTTCAGGGTGCCGTCGTCGGCGCCGGTCACCGTGGTGATGTTCACGGTCTGCGGTGCGTCGTCGTCGAAGGAGACGGCGTACTTCAGACCGTCCGTCGCCAGGGCGTTGTTGCGCGGCGACAGATACGCCCAGACCGTGACCGGCCCGGTGGTGAACAGGCTGACCGTGTACTCCAGCCGGGGCCCGTTGCCGCCCGGGGTCCGGCGGGGCGCCGTCACCGGGAAGGGCTCCATGCCGTCACCGGTGCGGCCGATGCGCGGGATGCGCACCCAGGAGACACCGTCGGCGGCGACCGCCCGTGAGGTGTTCGCGGCCTCGATGGAGACATAGCCGTTGGCCTCGACGAAGCCCGAGAGCTTCGAGCGGGAGACCGCCGGGTTGTCCACCACGGCCTGGACCACCACGGTGCGCCCGTCCGGCCCGGAGACGGTGACCGGCACCCGGGTGGTGCCCTTGGGCGCCCGGGACCAGTCCACCGCGAGGGTGATCCGCTCCTCCTGGGTGACGCGGCCGCGGGTGCGGTCGGCGGTCAGCCAGGAGACACCGGTGCGGACGCTGTAGTCGAACGCCTTGGTGCCCCGGTTGAACACCTCGATGTACTGGGCCGGCTGGCTCTGGTACGGGCTGAAGACGGGCAGCACCGCGTCGCCCTGCTCCTGCGGCCACCACTTGTCGGAGCCGTCGATCGCCACGCCCATCTCGGCCGTCGCCGGCAGCTCGATCCGCTGGACGGCGGGGAAGAGCACATCGGGTATGGCGGCGTTGTTGATCTCGGGCTGCTGCCAGGGGGCGTTGGGGCCGTAGCGGGCGACGTCCCCGTAGTCGATGTGGGGCTGGGTCTGGAACCCCTGCCACTTGCCGCCCGCGATCTTGGTGTTGAAGCGGTCGGCCAGCGCGAAGTCGTCGGCGAGCCGTGCCTCGGCGGCGGCGGCCAGGTCGTTGGTGAGGGCGCGGCCCTGCGCCGCGTAGCGGATGTTGGTGAACTCGGCCCTGCGCAGCCGGTAGAGGTTGGCGGTGGCCTGGACCTCGTAGCCGACCAGCTCGTACCAGGAGTCCTGGTTGGCCCCGGGTATGCGCCGGGTGATGCGGTCCGCAGCGGCGGCCAGCTCCTCCCAGTCCTCGGTGACGCGCTCCAGCTCCCGGTAGTCGGTCATGCTGAAGGGGGTCGCCTGGTCGTCGTAGACGATCGCCGAGGAGTCCTTGGCGGGGTCCTTGGCCGGGTCCACGGTGATCTTGCGGTTGAGCAGCTCGGGCTTGCGGCGCGACTGCAGCTGGGCGTACGTGGCGAGCACCTCGGCGATGGCGGAGGCCTGCTCCTCGCCGAAGTTCTGCCGGGCGTACTGCTCCTCCCACTCGGGGAGCGCCTCCAGCGGCCAGCGGTGCGGGGCCCAGGCGTAGTCCAGGAAGAACTGGGTCGGCAGCTCGTTGCCCTTGAGGTCGCCGACGTTGGTCACCCACAGGCCGTGGCCGCCGTAGGTGGCGGTCTGGTTGAGCTGGTCCCACATGTTGGGCAGCGAGGTGGTGTCCACCCACTTGTAGTCGCGGCCGGCACCCACGTAGTCGAAGTGGTAGTAGAGGCCGTAGCTGCCGCTGCGCGGGTCGTTGCGGGTGTCGGGGAGCTTGCGGATGTTGGCCCAGTTGTCGTCGACGAGCACCACGGTGACGTCGTCGGGCGCCCGCAGGCCGCGGTCCCAGTAGCGCTGGACCTCCTTGTAGAGGGTCCACACCTGGGGGATGGTGGTGACGTCCTTGCCGGTGACCTCGGCGAGGATCTGGCGCTGGGTGGCGATGATGTCGCTCATCAGCTCGATGCCGTCGCCGTCGGGCAGGCTGACGTCGCCGTTGCCGCGCATGCCGAGGGTGACCACGCCCTCGAAGTCCTGGTCCACCATGCGCTGGATGCCGTCGCGCCAGTAGGCCTTGAGCGCCTCGGCGTTGTGGCGGAAGGACCACTCGCCGGTGCCCCCGTAGGGGTCGTGACCGGGGGTGGTGATGTTGCCGGCGCTGTCGCGGACGGCGGCCACGGCGTGGCGGTTCCACTCCTCGATGCCGCGCATCATGGGGGCCTCGTGGGAGGTGCCCATGACGACGCCGTACAGCTTGGCGGTGGCGTGGTTCTGCGGGTCGTCCTCGGCGAAGGCGCGGCCCCACACCGCCGGCCACAGGTAGTTGGCCTTGAGGCGCAGCATGACCTCGAAGACCTTGGCGTAGAAGGCCGCGTTGAAGCCGCCCTCGTAGCCCGGGGCCTTGCCGGGGCCGAAGGTGGCGGGGGCCCAGTTGCCGAGCGCGGGGTTCTCGTCGTTGATGAAGAAGCCGCGGTACTTCACCACGGGGGTGCCCTGGGTGTGGCGCCCGGGGAGCACGTGGAGGGCGCTGCGGCGGACCGGGGCGACGTCGTCCCACCAGTACCAGGGCGAGACGCCGATGCCGCGGGAGACGTCGTAGACGCCGAAGATGGTGCCGCGCTGGTCGCTGCCGGCGACCACGAAGGCCCGGTCGACGCCCGGCAGCGGGTTCTCCACGATCGTCTGCAGGGAGGTCTCCCACTTGCCGGCGATGCCGCTGACGTCCAGCTTGCCGGCGGCGACCAGGCCGTCGATCAGCGGGCTGCGGCCGATGGTGCCGACGATGGCGATCTCGCTCTGGCGCGGGGCCTTGTCCTGCGCCACGGCCGGGCGGACTCCGGTGACCCGCTCGATGTCGTCCTGCAGGTCGCCGACGACCCGGACGACACCGGGCCAGTCGCTGCCGCTGACCACGAGGGGGACGGCCCGGCCCGAGCGGACCAGGGCGAAGCTCCCGGGCTTGGGCGTGAAGGAGATGTACGACCCGGAGTCGGTGGGCTCGCCCCCGCGTCCCGGCGAGGCCGCGAAGGCCTGGCCGGACAGCCCGAGGGCGGAGCCGATGGGGGTGGCCAGGGCCGTGATCCCGAGCCCGATTCCGAGCACGGTCCGGCGGCTCATCCGGTGGCTGACATGGCTGTCCATACGGCTCCTACCTAATTTGGTTTCCGCGATGACAAATCTTGGCGAGGGTGGGCCAGAGGGGCAATGGTCTGTGGGGTACGAAAGATTTCGAGCAGGTAAAGCTGCAGGTCAGAGTTGTGCGCTCAGCGGAGTCTGGGCTTCGGAGCCGCTCTCCGGGCCGGGCGAGACCGCCGCGGTGATGGCGTCCGCCTCCGCGTCGGGCTCGGGCAGGACCAGTCCGGCCAGCACATAGACGGCCAGCGAGGTGATCAGCGGGGTGGCGATGACCACGGTCTGGTCGGTGCTGCCGATCCCCCACTTCACCAGCACATAGGCACCCAGGCCCAGCGCCCAGGAGGAGAGCGCCGCACGGGCGCCCCAGCGGCGGAACAGCGGCAGCAGGCCCAGCAGCATCGGGATGGAGATGGGGCCCATCACGGCGGCGACCAGTCCGACGATGATGCCGAGCACCCCGCCGAAGTGGGCCGACTCGATGGCCACCAGCATGGAGACGGTGATGAAGAGGACCGTGCACGCTCGGGCGGCCAGCAGGCCGCGCTCGGTGGTCATGGTGCGGAAGCGCCGGGAGACCACCGGGAGGATGTCCCGGGTGACCACCGCGGAGATGGCGTTGGCGTCGGAGGAGGCCATCGCCATGGTGTGCGAGAACATTCCGGCGAGGGTCAGGCCGACCAGGCCGGCGGGCAGGTAGGACTGGGCCATCAGGGCGTAGACCTTCTGCGGGTCCGCCAGGCCCGGCATCAGTACCGGCGCGGCCACCGGCGGCAGCAGCAGGACCGCGGGCCACACGACGTAGAGCACGGCGGAGAGTCCGGCGGAGCGGCGGGCGGCCGCGGGGGAGTCGGTGGCCATGTAGCGCTGGGCCAGGTTCCACATGCCGCCGTTGTACTCGAAGAGCTTGACGACGACGTACGCCCCCAGGAAGCCGGCGGTGTACGGGCCCACCAGCGGGTGGCCGTGCCCCGAGGGGAGCCGGTCCCAGAGGCTGCCCAGGTCGGAGACGCCGCCGAGCCGGTCGACCACCACCCAGATCATCGCCAGCGCGGCGACGCCCTGGATCACGAACTGGCCGAAGTCGGTGAGCGCGTCGGCCCACAGGCCGCCGACGGTGCAGTAAAGCAGGGTGACGATGCCGGTGAGCAGGATGCCCAGGTTCATCGACATGCCGGTGAAGACGTTCAGCAGAATGGCCACCGACGCCCACTTGGCCGCCACGTCGAAGACCTTCAGCAGGGCCCCGCTCCAGGCCAGCGCCTGCTGGGTGGGGACGTTGTAGCGCCTGGCCAGGTACTCCAGCGGCGAGGCGACGGCGTAGCGCTGCCTGAGCCGGTTCCAGCGGGGGGCGAACAGCCAGGCGCCGACGCCGGTACCCAGGGCGAGCGGCAGGAACGCCCAGACGTAGACGGTGATGCCGTAGTTGTAGGCGACCGCCGCGTAGGCGACGAACACGGCGGCGCTGTAGCCGGACATGTGGTGCGAGATGCCGGAGAGCCACCAGGGCATCCGTCCGCCGCCGGTGAAGTAGTCGCTGACGTTGGTGATGCGCCTGTGTGACCAGACGCCGATGAGCAGCATCACCAGGAAGTAGCCGCAGAGAGCGGCCCAGTCGAGCCATGCCATGGGGACAACTCCTCGTTTCCGAGGTCCCTGCTGCCCGCGGTCCGCGGGTGGCGGGAGGGGTGGGTGGAAGCCCGTCGCCGCTACCGTCGTTCACATACATGGACGGTGTTCTCATCCGTGGGCAACGAACAGGCGGCAGGCTAGCTGCCCCCATGGCGGAGGGTCAACGGTCCCCGCACAGGCGGCTCACCAGCGGGGCGACTTCTTCACGTAACCGGGGTCGATGCGCTGCATATAGCCGGTGTCGTCCCGGTTGCGCAGTCCGCAGGCCAGGTACTGCTCATGCAGCCGCGCCAGCGCGTCACGGTCCAGCTCCACACCCAGACCCGGGGTGCGGGGTACCCGTACGGAGCCGTCGGTGAAGGTCAGCACGCCCGGCTGGACGACCTCCTCGGTCTTCCACGGCCAGTGGGTGTCGCAGGCGTAGGTGAGGTTGGGGGTGGCGGCGGCGAGATGGGTCATCGCCGCCAGGCTGATCCCCAGATGGGAGTTGGAGTGCATGGACAGTCCCATGCCGAAGGTGTCGCAGATGCCCGACAGCAGCTTGGAGCGGTGCAGGCCGCCCCAGTAGTGGTGGTCGGAGAGCACCACCTGCACCGAGCCCCGGGCGACGGCCGACGGCAGCTCCTCGAAGGCCACCACGCACATGTTGGTGGCCAGGGGCATGGAGGCCTCCCTGGCCACCCGTGCCATGCCCTCCTGGCCGGGGGTGGGGTCCTCCAGGTACTCCAGGACGCCGTCCAGCCGGCGGGCCACCTCGATCGAGGTCTCCACGGTCCAGGCCGCGTTGGGGTCCAGCCGCAGCGGGACACCGGGGAAGGCCCGGTGCAGCTCCCGTACCGCCTCGACCTCCTCCTCGGGCGGCAGCACACCGCCCTTGAGCTTGATCGCGGTGAAGCCGTACTCGTCGACCATGCGCCTGGCCTGGGCGACGATCCCCGCCGGATCCAGCGCCTCACCCCAGTCGTCGGGCTCCGCTCCCGGGTGCCCGGCCCACTTGTAGAAGAGATAGGCGCTGAACGGCACGGACTCCCGTACGGCGCCGCCGAGCAGGTCGGACACCGGCACCCCGGCGGCCCGGCCCTGGATGTCCAGGCAGGCCACCTCGAACGGTGAGAAGACCCGGTCCACGGTGGAGGAGGAGGTGATCAGGCCGGTGAGGCCGTGGCCGTCGCTGCCGGTGTCGCCGCCCAGCGACTCGGCGATCCGCTGGTACATGGTGCCCAGCGCATGCACCTCCAGCCCGGTGATCGCGGCGGCCGCCGTCCGCAGCCGCTGCAGATGGCCCTCGTCGGCGTAGGTCTCGCCGAGGCCGCTGATCCCCTGGTCGGTGCTGATCTCCACGACGGCGCGCAGTGCGTACGGCTCATGGACGCCGACGGCGTTCAGCAGCGCGGGGTCCCGGAAGGCGACCGGGGTGATCTCCACCCCGGTGATCCGCAGGGAGTCGCTCATCGGGCGGCCACCTCCGCGCAGACGGCCAGTCCGGCCTCGGTGATCCGGGCCAGCTCCGCCAGGTGCTCGGGGGTCGGGTCGACCAGCGGTGCGCGCACCCCGCCGACCTCCAGGCCGCGCTGCCGCACCGCGGCCTTGACCAGCGAGACGGCATAGCCGGGCGCCTTGTGGCGCAGGGCGATCAGGGGATGGAAGAACTCGGCGAGCAGCCGCTCGACCACCGCGTCGTCACCCCCGGTCACGGCCCGGTGGAAGGCGAGCGAGATCTCCGGCGCGAAGCAGAACACCGCCGAGGAGTAGAGGTCCACGCCGATGCCGCGGTAGGCCGGGACCGTCCCCTCGGCGGTGGGCATGCCGTTGAAGAACTGGAACTCCTTGCCGTCGGCGGCCACCGCGCGGCGCACCGCGGTGACGATCCGGGAGAGCAGGTCAAGATCGCCGTAGCCGTCCTTGAAGCCGACCACCCGCGGCAGCCGGGCCACCTCCACCGCCGAGTCGACGTCGAAGCAGGCGGTGGCGCGGTGGTAGACGATCACCGGCAGTCCGCTCGCCTCCGACACCTGACGGGTGTACTCCACCAGCCCGGCCGGGGGGCCCTGCACCAGGTACGGCGGCATCAGCAGCAGACCGTCGGCGCCGGCCTGCTCCGCGGTGAGGGCGCACTCCTGGGCGAGCGGCAGCGGCCCGCCGGTGCCGGCGAAGACCGGCACGCGGCCGTCGGCGACCTCCACCGCGGTGCGCACGACCTCGGCGTACTCACGCGGGTGGAGCGCATGGAACTCGCCGGTGCCGCAGGCGACGAAGATCCCGCCGGGCCCGGCCTCCAGACCGCCGCGCACATGTTCGGCGAGAGCCTTGAGGTCGACCGATCCGTCGGGGGCGAACGGAGTCACCGGGAAGAACAACACGCCGTCGAGCATGAGGGACCTCGCTTGTCCACATCCTTGAACGCGCTTCATATGCACGAATCTGCTCGCGACTGTAGATGCGGCCCGCTCAACCGGTCAAGGCGGCCCGGGGCGCCGACGGCGGACAGCCGTCCCGGTGAATCCGTCCGTCTCCCCAGGTCAGAGGGGTGCAGGAGCCACCACGCCGATGGGCGACGATCTCAGCGGCCACCGCCACCGCGGTCTCCTCCGGGGTGCGCGCCCCCAGGTCCAGCCCGATCGGGGACCGCAGCCGCCCCAGCTCGGCCGCGCCCAGCCCGGCCGCACGCAGCCGCTCCAGCCGCTCGCGGTGGGTGCGCCGCGACCCCATCGCGCCGACATAGGCGATCGGCAACCGCAGCGCCTCCACCAGCAGCGGCACATCGAACTTGGGATCATGGGTGAGTACGCACACCACGGTGCGCCCGTCCAGCGCCCCCGCGGCCGCCTCCCGCGCCAGATAGCGGTGCGGCCACTCCACCACCACCTCGTCGGCTCCCGGGAAACGCCGCCGGGTGGCGAACACCCCGCGGGCGTCGCACACCGTCACCCGGTAGCCGAGGAACTGCCCGATGGCCGCCACCGCCGCGGCGAAGTCGATCGCGCCGAAGACCAGCATCCGCGGCGCGGGCACCGACACCTGCACGAAGAGCACCACCCCGTCCGGATCCTCCGCACCGCAGGGCCGCCCCCGCCGGTCCAGCACCAGCCGCCCGGTGCGCCCCACGTCCAGCATCGCCCGGGCCTCGGCGACCACCGCCCGCTCCAGCGGCTCCGAGTCCAGCGCACCGGCGCACTCCCCGGCGGTCACCGCCAGCGCCCGCCCCAACGGCTCCCAGGGCCCGCCCACCACCTGCACCAGCGCCACCGGCACCCCCGAGGCGACGGCGGCCAGCCCCGCGTCCAGCACCGGATCCTCCCCCCGGCACACCCGCCGCACCAGCACCTCCAGCGAACCCCCGCAGGTCAGCCCCACCGCGAAGGCGTCCTCCTCGCTGTAGCCGAACCGCTGCACCACCGGCTGCCCGCTGTGCAGCACCTCCTGGCACAGCTCATACACCGCCCCCTCGACGCAGCCGCCCGAGACACTGCCGACCGCCTCGCCGTCCGCGTCCACGGCCAGCGACGCACCGGGATCCCGGGGGGCGCTGCCCGCGACCGAGACCACCGTGGCCACCGCGAAGGGGCGCCCGGCCGTGTGCCAGGCGAGCAGTTCCCCGGCGATCTCCTGCATCTCCAAGGCTCCTCACTCCCGCGGCCCGGGGACCGGGCCACGGGGACGTCAGCCCGTCGGCGGCCGCTGCACGGTCAGGTGCTCGGGCCGCACCGGCACCCGGTCCAGCGTCAGCCCGGTCGCCGCCCGGATCGCCGACACCACCGCCGGGGTCGAGGACAGCGTGGGCGCCTCACCCGCACCGCGCAGCCCGTACGGGGCGTGGGGGTCGGCCAGCTCCAGCACGTCCACCGGCTGCGGCGGGGTGTCCAGGATGGTGGGGATCAGATAGTCGGTGAAGGACGGATTGCGGACCTTCCCCTCGCTGACCTGGATCTCCTCCATCACCGCAAGACCCAGCCCCTGCACCGAGCCGCCGTGGATCTGGCCCACCACCGCCGACGGGTTGACCGCCCGGCCGACGTCCTGGGCGGCGGCCAGCTCCACCACCCGGACCAGGCCCAGCTCCACATCCACGTCCACCACCGCGCGATGGGCGCAGAAGGAGTACTGGACATGGCCGAACCCCTGCCCGGTCTCCGGATGCAGCGGCTGGGTCGGCCGGTGCCGGTACACCCGGGTCTCCTCCACGTACTCCCCGCCCAGCAGCTCCGCCACCCCGGCCAGCACCCCGTCGGCGGCCGACACCACCTTGCCGCCGGCCAGCGACAGGTCGTCGTGCGTCCACCCGTACCGGGCGCGGCCCCTGGCGAACAGCGCCTCCCGCACCGCCTCGCAGGCCAGCCGTACCGCACCGCCGGTCATATAGGTCTGCCGCGACGCCGAGGTGGAGCCGGCCGAGCCCACCCCGGTGTCCGCCGGGTGGATCGTCACCCGTTCCACCCCCAGCTCGGTACGGGCGATCTGCCCGTGCACGGTGACACCGCCCTGGCCGACCTCGGCCGCCGCGGTGTGCACCATGGCCGCGGGCTCGCCGCCGATCACCTCCAGCCGCACCCGGGCGGTGGAGTAGTCGTCGAACCCCTCGGAGAACCCCACGTTCTTGATCCCCACGGCATAGCCGACGCCGCGTACCACGCCCTCGCCGTGGGTGGAGTTGGAGAGCGCCCCCGGCAGCTCCCGCACATCGGGCCCGGCCGCGGGCGGCAGCGGCAGCGCCTTGACCCGCCGCAGCAGCTCGGCCACCGGAGCGGGGGAGTCGATCCGCTGCCCGGTGGGCATCAGGGAGCCCTCGCGGACGGCGTTGCGCTGCCGCAGCTCCACCGGGTCCATGTCCAGCGCCGCGGCCAGCCGGTCCAGCTGGGACTCGTACGCGAAGCAGGCCTGCACCGCGCCGAAACCGCGCATCGCCCCGCACGGGGGGTTGTTGGTGTAGAGCGCCAACGCCTCCATCGACACATGCGGCACCTCGTACGGCCCGACGCCCAGCGACGCCGCGTTGCCGACCACCGCGGGGGAGGAGGAGGCGTAGGCGCCGCCGTCCAGCACGATGCGGGCGTCGACATAGACCAGCCGGCCGTCCCGGGTGGCGCCGTGCTCGTAGCGCAGCGTCGCCGGGTGGCGGTGCACATGCCCGAAGAAGGACTCCTCGCGGCCGTACACCACCTTCACCGGCCGGCCGGTGCGCTGCGCCAGCAGACAGGCGTGGATCTGCATCGACAGATCCTCCCGGCCGCCGAAGGCGCCGCCCACCCCGGCCAGCGAGATCCGCACCTTCTCCTCCGGCAGGCCCAGCACGGGGGCCATCTGCCGGCGGTCCACATGGAGCCACTGGGTGGCGACGTACAGGTCCACCCCGCCGTCCTCGGCGGGGACGGCCAGGCCCGACTCGGGCCCGAGGAACGCCTGGTCTTGCATCCCGACCCGGTACTCGCCGCGCACCACCACGTCGGCCCGGGCGCGTACCGCGTCGGTCACCCCGCCGCCGCTGACCACCCGCTGCCGGTGCAGCACATTGCCGGCCGCCTTGCCGCGGTACTCGGCGGGGGCGTGGACATACCCGTACCGGGCGGGGTCAAGGGCCTGCTCCTCCGTGCAGATCGGCTCCAGCACCTCGTAGTCCACGGCGATGGCGGCCGCCGCCCGGCGAGCCGTCTCCGGATGGTCCGCGGCCACCACCGCCACCGGCTCGCCGTGGTAGCGCACCTGGTCCACGGCGAGCACCGGCTGGTCCTCGATCTCCAGGCCGTAGGTCCTGCGCCCGGGTACGTCCTCATGGGTGAGCACCGCGTGCACGCCCGGCAGGGCGAGCGCGGCGGAGACGTCCACCGAGCGGATCCTGGCGCGGGCGTGCGGGGCGCGCAGCGCCGTCCCCCAGAGCATGTCCTCCGCCCACAGGTCGGAGGAGTAGGCGAACTCGCCGCGCACCTTGAGGATCCCGTCCGGGCGTGCGGCGCTGGCGCCGACACCGTGGGGGTGGTCGGTGGTGATCTTCTCCAGGTTCTTCTCACCGCGCAGCACACCGCGCGGGCCGGGGGCACCCATCAGCCGTCCACCTCGGTCCTCGTGCTGCGGCGGGCGGCGGCCAGCCGTACCGCGTCCATGATCTTCTCGTACCCCGTGCAGCGGCAGAGATTGCCCGACAGGGCCTCCCTGATGCCGGCGTCCGACGGGTGGGGGTCACGCTCCAGCAGCGCATGGGTCTGCACCAGCAGCCCGGGGGTGCAGAAACCGCACTGCACCGCACCCGCGTCCAGGAACGCTTGCTGCACCGGGTCGAGGCCGTCCTCGCCGGCCAGCCCCTCCACGGTGCGGACCTCCCGGCCCGCCACCTGGCCGGCCGCCACCAGGCAGGAGCAGACCGGAGAACCGTCCAGATAGACCGTGCAGGAACCGCACTCGCCCTGCTCGCAGGCGTTCTTGGAGCCCGGCAGCCCCAGCCGCTCCCGCAGCACGTACAGCAGCGACTCCCCCTCCCACACGTCGTCGGCGACCACCGGGCGCCCATTGGCCGTGAAGCCGATCCTCATGCCGCGCTCCTCTCCAGCCGCTCGCCGTACTCGGCCCAGCACCAGGCCAGGGTGCGGCGCGCCATCACCGCCAGGGCGTGCCGCCGGTACTGCGCACTCCCCCGTACATCGTCGATCGGGCTGGCGGCCGCCGCGACCAGCTCACCGAACCGCCGGGCCACCGCGCCGTCCAGCGCCCCGCCGCTCTCCCACAGGCCCCCCTCGGCCAGCGCCCCGGCCAGGAACTCCTCCGCCTCCACCGCCCGGCGCGGTGTGGGGGCGGCCGAGCCCAGTCCGGTGCCCACCGTGCGGTCGTCCGGATGCAGGGCGAGGGCGAAGGCGCAGACCGCGATCACCATGGCGTTACGGGTGCCGATCTTGGAGAACTGCTGGGGGCCGTCCGCCACCGGGATCCGTACCGCCCGGATCAGCTCGTCCGGCTCCAGCGCATGCCGCTTCACCCCCAGGTAGAAGGCGTCGATCGGGATCAGCCGGGTGCCGCGCACCGAGGCCGCCTCGACCTGCACCCCGCGGCCCGCCGCCAGCAGCGGCGGGTGGGAGTCGCCCGCCGGGGACGCCGCACCGAGATTGCCCCCCACGCTGCCCCGGTTGCGGATCTGCGGGGAGCCCACCGTGCGCGCCGCCAGCGCCAGACCGGGCAGCGGCCCGGACAGCTCCTCGATGATCCGGGTGTACGGCACCGAGGCGCCGAGCCGTACCACCGCACCGTCCGACTCCCAGCCGCCCAGCTCGGCGACTCCCCCCAGGTCCAGCAGCGCGGGCGGCCGGCGGCGGTCGAAGTTCAGCTCCACCATCACATCGGTGCCCCCGGCGATCGGCACCGCCTGCGGCAGCTCGGCCTTCAGCGTCAGCGCCTCGTCCCAGGTGGCGGGCCGCAGGAACTCCATCCGGATCTCCCTTGCGTACGGTCTCCCTTGCGTGGGGAACGCCCCTCCCTCCGCCCAGTACACACGCAGCCGGCCGCTCACGGGCAGTCACCGATGCCATGAACCCGCACGCCCCACCCGGCCCCGGCTGCTGTAGCTTTCTCCAAAGGGGCGACTGCGCCCGGTCCGGGGGACATCCCCCGACCTGCGGGAGGCGCCCCTCCGGCCGGTGGCGCGGTGGTCCGGCGCCGCCCGGGCGGGTGCACGCCGATGCGGCGTACTCCCGGGAGGAGGCATCACCATGCGGGTTGCCGCCCTGCTGGCCCCCGGCGCGCCCCGGCTCAAGCTGCTGACCGGCGAGGAGGAGCTGGACCGGCAGGTCACCGGGGTGATGACCACCGATCTGCACGACCCCGGCCGGTACCTCCACGGGGGTGAACTGGTCCTCACCGGGATGCTCTGGCGCACCGGCCCCGAGGACTCCGAACGGTTCGTCCGGGTCCTGGCCGAAGCGGGCGCCGTCGCCCTGGCCGCGGGCGAGGCCGAGGTCGGCCCGGTGCCCGCGGACCTCGTCCAGGCCTGCCGCCGCCACCGGATGCCGCTGCTGGCCGTCCCCGAGGACGTCGCCTTCGCCGCCGTCGCCGAGTACGTCGGCCGGCAGATCTCCGCCGACCGAGCCGCCGACCTGGCCGCCCTGGTGGAGCGCCACCGGCTGCTGGTCTCCGCGGCGGGCGGCAGCGGCCTGGACGCGGTGCTGGACCTGCTCGGCGGCGATCTCGACCTGGACTGCTGGGTACTGGCCCCCACCGGCCGGGTGGTCGCCGGGCCGGCCCGCCGCCTGCCGGCCGCCGACCGGGACCGCCTGGTCCGCACCCATCTCGCCGCACGCCGCCGCCGTGCGGCGCCGCCCCACCGGGCCCGGCTGCACGGGCGGCCCTACTCACTGCTGCCCGCCGCCGCCGACGCGGCGGCCGAGGCGCCGCTCGCCGACTGGCTGCTGGTCCTCGCCGGCGACATCACCGAGTGGGCCGCCAAACGCCGCCAGCTCGCCGACAACCTGGCACGGCTGGTCGCCGCGGAACGGGTGCGCCGGGACGAGGGAAGGGCGCTGCGCCGCCGGCTGGCCGACGAGGTCTCGGCCGTGCTGCAGCAGGAGGCCGGGGCGGCCGGGATCGCCCGCGCCCTGCATGCGGCCGAGGCGATGGCGGGCCCGGCGCCGCAGCGTCCGCCCGCGGCCTGGGTGGTGATGGCGGCCGGGAGCGCCGGACTGCCCCCCGGCGCACTGCGGGCGGCCCTGGAGGAGGCGCTGACCGCGGCCGACGACGACCGTGCGCTGGTGGCGGAGGCCGCGGTGGACAAGGGGACCGGCGACGGCAGCGGCGCCCTGGTGGTGCTGCCCGCCCCGGCGACCGGTGCCCCCGCCGACCTGCTGCGTGACCTGCTGGCCCCGCTGGAGGCCGGCCTCGGCCCGGACGACCGGATCACCCTGGGGGTGAGCGCACCGGCAGCCGAGCCGGGCGCGCTGCGCGGCGCCTGGGAGGAGGCCCGCCACGCCCGCCGGATCGCGGGGGCCCGCAGCGGGCGGATCCGTGTCGCCGGCCCGGAGGAACTGGCCTCGCACATCCTGCTGCTGGCCGCCGTCCCCGAGGAGGTCCGCCGTGCCTTCCGCAGCAGGCTGCTGGACCCCGTCGCCGACTACGACCGCGACCACCAGGCGGACCTGCTGCCCACCCTGGACGCCTTCCTGCGCGCCGACGGCTCCTGGACCCGCTGCGCGGCGGAACTCCACGTCCACGTCAACACGCTGCGCTACCGGATCGGCCGCATCGAGGAGTTGACCGGGCGTCAGCTGTCCAGGCTGGAGGACCGGGTGGACTTCTACCTCGCGCTGGCGCTCGGCTGAGCAGGATCAGCGGGCGATGTCCAGGCCCGGTGTGCTGTCCCAGCCGACCACCCGCATCACCCGGCGCAGATGGGGCGCGAGCCCGTGCAGCACCAGCCGCCGCTCGCCGTCCCCGAAGAGCGCGGCGGCGGTGTGCACCAGCAGCCTGCACCCCCCGACATCCATGAACTCCAGCCCGGAGAGCTCCAGATGAAGACTGGCCGGACCGCCCGAGGACCCCGCGGAGGGCCCGCTCTCCGCGGAGAGCACACCGGCGAGACGGCTCACATTGGAGGCGTCCACATCCCCTCTCAGGGCGAGCCGGCCGCGGCGGCCGGTTCTGAAGATCCGCAGCAGCCCGTCCTCGTACACCGGCTCGTGCGGTTCGGCGGTGCGGCGCAGCAGTGTCTCCACGGGCGCCCCCTTCCCGAGGCGGAGGCCGGCCGCCGGATCGGCGGTGGGTGCCCCAGACTCTATGTGCAGTCAGCCGGTTCTGTCACCGGTCGCGCACACTGCGCTACCGGCCTGCGATGTGCCTCCGCGCGCCCGTGCACGCCCGTTGCGCGTGCCGCACCCTGCGGGGACCGCTGGTGTGCCCCGGTTGCGTATAGTCGCCGGGGCGCGGAACTCCCCGTGGACGGACGGTGAGGACGGCCGCCGGTACCCCCGCCGGCCGGGCGGGGGCACGCGGAGGACGGCGGAGCGGTCGGCATCCGGGCTACCGGGCCGGAAGCCGCGGGCGGGGAGCCCGGTCCCGAAGCTGCGGGCGGGGCGCCCGGGCCCCTGCCCGGCACCGGGCCCGGAGCCCGACACGGCGGAGACGGAGCGGAATTGAGCGGCAACGGCGACCCCAAGCGGGAGAAGCACGGCAAGTTCTCCATGCTCGGCTCCGGATCGGGAACCGGGTCCGGCCTCGGCGGCCGCGGCGGGAGGACCGCGTACCGCAGCGCCAGCCGCCGGCGCCGGTCGGTGCACCTCAGCTCGCTGCGGCTGCCCACCATCGGCATCGACATCGGCGGCACCAAGGTGGCCGCCGGTGTGGTGGACGCGGACGGGCGGGTGCTGGAGCGGCTGCGTACGGAGACCCCCGACAAGAGCAAGAGCCCCAGGGTGGTCGAGGACACCATCGTGGAGCTGGTCCTGGACCTGGCCGACCGGCACGACGTCCATGCGGTGGGCATCGGTGCGGCGGGGTGGGTGGACGCCGACCGCTCCAGGGTGCTCTTCGCGCCGCACCTCAACTGGCGCGGCGAGCCGTTGCAGCAGGCCCTCAGCGAGCGGCTGCGCTTCCCGGTGATCGTGGAGAACGACGCCAACGCCGCCGCCTGGGCCGAGTGGCGCTTCGGCGCGGGACGCGGCGAGGACCACCTGGTGATGATCACCCTGGGCACCGGCATCGGCGGCGCCATCGTCAAGGAGGGGCTGCTGGAACGCGGCCGCTGGGGCATGGCCGGGGAGTTCGGCCATATGCAGGTGGTGCCGGGTGGCCACCGCTGCCCCTGCGGCAACCGCGGCTGCTGGGAGCAGTACTCCTCGGGCAACGCCCTGGTCCGTGAGGCACGCGAACTGGCCGCCGCGGAGTCCCCGGTCGCCGAACCGCTGCTGGAGCGGGTGGCCGGCGATGTCTCCGCCATCACCGGCCCGCTGGTCACCGAGGCCGCGCAGGACGGTGACGCGGTGGCTGTGGAGCTGCTGCACGACGTCGGGCGCTGGCTGGGCGTCGGCATCGCCAACCTCGCCGCGGCGCTGGACCCGGGCCGGTTCGTCGTCGGCGGCGGGGTCTCGGCCGCCGGGGACCTGCTGCTCGCCCCGGCCCAGGACGCCTTCCGCCGCACCCTGACCGGCCGCGGCTTCCGCCCCGAGGCGCAGATCGTGCTGGCCGAACTCGGCAATGAGGCCGGCCTGGTGGGCGCCGCCGACCTGGCGCGTCAGGTCGCCCGGCGGTTCCGCACCGTCAAGCGGCGGCGGGTGGAGCGCCGGGGCGGCGCCCCGGACCGCGGCGACGGATGAGGGGTGAGGACCGGCGGCCGGGCGGTGGAAGCCCGCGGCGGCGCGATACGTTGGGCCGACCATGACGACACCGCGCGTACTGCTGCACCCCGGCCTGCTCGACAGCACGGAACTGCCCGCCGACCTCGCCGGCCGGGTCGAACTGGTGGAGATCCCCACCGAGGGGCCGCTGCCCGACGGCCTCACCGCCGAGGCGCTCTTCACCTACAACACCAGTGCCGCCAACCTCGACGACGCCCTCTCCCGCGGCGTGCGCTGGGTCCACCTCTACGGCACCGGACTGGACCGCGCGGACCTGCCGACCCTGACCGGCGGCGGACGCGTGGTCACCAACTCGGCGGGCGCCGGAGCGGTGCCCATCTCCGAGTGGGTGCTGGCCGTGATGCTGGCCGAGGCCAAGCAGCTGCCGGAGAGCTGGGGTGAGCCCGGCGACGGCCGCAGCTGGGGCGGTCCCTACGGACTGCGGAGTCTGCACGGCAAACAGCTGGCGCTGATCGGGCTGGGCGGCATCGGCCGGGCCGTCGCCGTCCGGGCGCTGGCCTTCGGCATGGAGGTACGGGCGCTGCGCCGCACCGGCGGGCCCAGCCCGGTGCCCGGGGTGGAGGTGGCCGGCAGCCTGGAGCAGGTGCTGGACGGTGCGGACCATGTGGTGGTGACCGCCCCGCTCACCCCGGCCACCCGCGGGCTGCTGGACGCCAAGGCGTTCCGCCTGATGAAGCCGGGCGTCCACCTGGTCAACATCGCCCGGGGAGCCATCGTCGACCAGGAGGCGCTGCGCGGCGCCCTCGACGACGGCACCGTGGCCCGAGCCTCGCTGGACGTGGTGGAGCCCGAGCCGCTGCCGTCCGGCCACTGGCTCTGGTCGCACCCGTCGGTACGCCTCAGCGCCCATGTCTCCTGGGAGTGGGAGCACGCCCGCGCCACCAACGCCGAGATCTTCTTCGCCAACCTCCGCCGCCGCCTGCGGGGCGAGCCCCTGCACCATGTGGTCGACGGCGCGGAGGGCTACTGAGCCCGGCGCCCCGCGGTCGGACGCCGGGCCGGTCCGGCCGCTGACGTCCCGTCAGTACTCCTCGCCGAGGTCGGAGGGGTCGGTGTTGGCACCGCACAGCACCACGCCGACCCGCTCGCCGGGTTCGGGCCGGTACGCCCCGCAGCGGAGCGCCGCCAGGGCCGTCGCGCCCGCCGGCTCCACCGCCATCCGCCGCCGCTCCCACAGCGCGCGCCGGGCCGCGGCGATCTCCGCATCGGGCACCAGCACACTGAGCACCTGGTGCCGGACCGCGATGTCATAGGCGATGGCCCCCAGCCGCCGCGCCCCGAGGGAGTCGGCGGCGATCCCGGAGACGGGCACGTCGACCGGTCCTCCCGCGGCCAGGGCGTCATTGAGGGTGGGGATGGCCTCCGGTTCCACCGCGACCACCCGGGCCCGGCCGTCCACCGCGGCGGTGACCCCGGCCAGCATCCCGCCGCCGCCGACCGCCACCAGGACGGTGTCCAGGCCGTCCGGGCCCGCCTGCTCCAGCAGCTCCAGCGCCATGGTGCCCTGTCCCGCGCAGACCTCGGGCTGGTCGTAGGCGTGGCAGAAGAGCGCCCCCGTGGAGCCGGCGCGCTGCGCGGCGGCGGTGAAGGCCTCGGCGTACTCGTCGCCGTGCAGTCCCACCACCGCTCCGGTGGCCTTGAGGGCGGCCAGTTTCACCGGGGAGGCGGTGGTGGGCACGAAGATCTCGGCGGGCACGCCCAGCCGTGCGGCGGCGTATCCCACCGCGAGGCCGTGGTTGCCGCCGGAGGCCGCGATCACCCCGGTGTCGGGCAGCGCGCCGGCCTCCCGGGCGGACAGCAGCCGGTTGAAGGCACCGCGGGTCTTGAACGACCCGGAGTGCTGCAGCATCTCCAGCTTGAACAGCGACGGCCCCACCGGGGCGCCGGCGTCCTCGGGGTCCAGCTCCGCGACCGGCGTCCGCCGGACCCGGTCCCCGATTCGGGCCGCCGCTTCTTCGACATCTGCACGGGTCAGCATGGGCCCGACCCTACGCCTCCGCCGTCCTGTGCCACGGGTGACCGGCTCGGCGTCCACCAGCCGTTCACCTGCGCGGCGAACGGGGCCCGGGGCGGGCGGCACCACGCTCCGGCCGCGGTGCCGCCCGCCCCGGGGGTCGGGATCACCTCAGCGGGACCGAGATCCAGGACGGGTCGGTGGCGGGGGAGTCGAAGGCCAGGGTGGTCCCGGCCGTGTTGTGGGTGATGTACAGCGGGTCGACGGTGTCCACCACCAGCGCCAGCCGGTGCCCGGCGGGCACGTCCCAGGCGGTCGACTGGAGGGCGATGTCGGCCGAGAAGCGGCTGCCCGGGGTGCGGTCGAGGAAGGTGTACGGGGCCTGGCTGACCAGCCGCCCCACGCCCAGCGCGTCCACGTCGTAGAGGTAGGCGATCAGGCTGCCCTGCTGGTCGCCGGGGACCAGGCCCAGATGGGCCCGGACGCTGCCGCGGATCCGCTGCACCGACCCGTAGGCGCCGGACTGCCAGACCGCGCTCACCGCGCGCGGCAGCAGCGGTACGGACACCAGCGGCGGCACCTTGAGGAACTGCTCGGCCAGGTTGCTGAGGAAGATCACCCCGCCGTCGGCGCCGGAGTCCACCCCGGTGGTGACCGAGGTCCGCCATCCGGTGCCGGCGCCCGGGCCCAGGCTGCCGGTGCCCAGCCAGTCGCGGGCGCCGAGGCCGAGCCGCAGGGTGCTGCCGCTGACGGCCTGCCAGCTGGGGTAGTCCTCGTAGGAGTCCTGCAGCTGGGGTTCGATGTGCACGGGCTGCTCACGGTCGATGCCGTTGCCGGCGCCCATCAGATAGTGGTCCAGCCACCGGCGGGCGTCGGTCCAGACGTCGTTGGGCAGTCCCAGCAGCCCGGTGGCCTCGGCGGTGGCGTGGTCGCCCGGGCGCAGCTCCAGCCGCTTGGGGCCGGTGAGCCGCTCGAAGAAGTCGGTGAGCTGGTTGGGCGGGAAGATGGAGTCGCCCCAGGCGTTGGCCAGCATCACCGAGGCGCCGTTCGCATTGATCCGGTCCAGGTAGGTGGCGGGGGAGCGGACCTTCGCCCAGGCCTTGACGGCGTCCTCGGTCGGGCGGTCGGACCCGAAGAAGGAGGTGAGCATCTGCTGGAGTTCGTCGCTGGGGCGGCCGGTGAGGTAGCCGGCGACGGTGAGCAGCGCGGCGGACTGCAGATGCTGGGTCTCGTCGCTGTACAGGGAGGCGACCAGGTCCGCCCAGCCGCTGAGCGCGGCGACGGTGCGCACCCGGGGGTCGAAGGCGGCGCCCAGCAGGCTGAGCCCCGCGCCGTAGGAGATGCCGGCCATGCCGATGCGGCCCGGGTCGGCGGCGGTCTCGGCCAGGGACCAGTCGATCACCTTGGAGACGTCGGCGACGTCCGGCGGCCCGGCGACCTCGATCTGCCCGCCGGAGCCCCAGAACCCGCGGGGAGTGTAGCTGACGACGACATAGCCGGCGGCGGCCAGCTGCCGGGCCTGGGCGAGGTACTCCAGGTCGTTGAGGCTCCAGCTCGCGGGCAGCACCACCAGCGGGTGACGGACGGTGCTGTCGGCGGGGGCGTAGACGTTCCCCTTGAGCACCACTCCGCCGGAGCCGGGGATGTCGACGAACCGCAGGGTGGGGGCGGTGGCCGGGACCGCGGC
>NZ_LIQR01000373.1 GCF_001418575.1 Peterkaempfera griseoplana | reverse complement strand
GCGCGCCGAGCGCCGCGCCGAGGCCGAGCGCCTGCTGGAGCTGGTGCGGCTCGGCGGGGCGTACGGCAAGCGGGTGCACGAGCTCTCCGGCGGTATGCGGCAGCGGGTGGCGATGGCCCGTGCGCTCGCCCAGGACTCCTCGGTGCTGCTGATGGACGAGCCGTTCGCGGCGCTGGACGCCATCACCCGGGACGTCCTGCACGAGGAGCTGACCCGGATCTGGTCGGAGACCGGACTCTCGGTCCTCTTCGTCACCCACAATGTGCGCGAGGCGGTCCGGCTGGCGCAGCGGGTGGTCCTGCTGACGTCCCGTCCGGGCCGGATCGCCCGCGAGTGGCGGATCGACCTGCCGCAGCCCCGCCGGATCGAGTCCAGCGGCGTCGCGGAGCTCTCCGTCGAGATCACCGACGAACTGCGCAAGGAGATCCGCCGCCATGGCCAGCACTGAGACCGCGCCCGCCGACGCCCGGCCGGCCGGCGGCGACCTCGCCGGTGTGGAGGCCGGACTGGACGCCCTGGACGCCGTCCAGATCCGGCGCACCCCGCTCTCCCAGGTGCTCCGGGAGAAGGTGATCCCGCCGGTCGTCGCCGTGGTGCTGGTGCTGGCGGTGTGGCAGGGCGTCTACTCCGCCGGGGTCTTCCCCGCGTACAAGTTCCCCAGCCCGGGGCAGGTCCGGGACAGCTTCATGGACCTGTGGTACCGGGGCGAGGTCTTCTCGGTGCTGTGGACCAGCGTCTCCCGGGGCCTCTTCGGCTTTCTGATCTCGCTGGCCATCGGCACCCCGCTGGGGCTGGTGGTGGCCCGGGTGAAGCCGATCAGGGCGGCGCTCGGCCCGATCCTCTCCGGCCTGCAGTCGCTGCCCTCGGTGGCCTGGGTGCCCGCCGCGATCATCTGGTTGGGTCTCAACAGCCAGGCGATGTACGCGGTGATCCTGCTCGGCGCCGTGCCGTCCATCGCCAACGGGCTGATCTCCGGCATCGACCAGGTGCCGCCGCTGTACCTGCGCGCCGGACGGACCCTCGGCGCCACCGGGCTGCGCGGCGCCCGCCACATCCTGCTCCCCGCCGCGCTCCCGGGCTACCTGGCCGGGCTGAAGCAGGGCTGGGCCTTCTCCTGGCGCTCGCTGATGGCGGCCGAGCTGATCGCCAGCTCCCCCGACCTGGGCCTCGGCCTCGGCCAGCTGCTGGAGAACGGCCGTGTCGCCTTCGACATGCCCCGGGTGGAACTGGCCATCCTGCTGATCCTCTTCGTGGGCATCGCCATCGACCTGCTGATCTTCTCCCCCCTGGAGCGCTGGGTGCTGCGCAGCCGCGGCCTCCTCGCCAACGCCCGCTGACGGAGCTCCACCATGCCCGCCACCGCC
>NZ_LIQR01000372.1 GCF_001418575.1 Peterkaempfera griseoplana | reverse complement strand
GAGTCGGGGTGGGGCGGGGAGTCGACGCGGTGCGGCGGGCTGCGGTGCTGCTGCTGGCCGGAGTGGCGGTGGTGGCACCGGGGACGGCCTCGGCGGCCGGGAGTCCGCCCGACCGCTCCTACCAGCCGTCCGGTGACCGGCTGACCGGGGCGGTGAGCAGCAGTGACGCGCCCCGGATGACCGCTGGGCGGTCGTACACCGACGCTCTCGCCCCGGGCGACCGCAGGTACTACGCCATCGACCTGGACGGTGTCTCGGCGGCCTATGTGTCGGCGACCCTGGCGCCGCGCAGCGGCAGCAAGGCGTCCTACGGGGACGGTGCGGAGCTGAAGCTGGAGAGCACCGGCGGGGACCGGTGCGGCGGCGGGGGGACCCTGGAGATCGCGTCCGGTGACGACGGGGCGATGCCGGTGACCGGCACCGCCTACCGGGTGCCCCGGCAGGACCGCAGCGGTAGCTGCGACAAGCCCGGCCGCTATCTGGTCTCCCTGGAGCGCACCTCCAAGGCGGGTTCCGATCCGGCGCCCTGGCCGGTGGAGCTGCAGTTCCTGCTGGAGCCGGGGCTCAGCTCGGGCGCCGCCCCTGGACCGGCCAGGACTGCGGCCCCCGCGACCCCGGTGCCGCAGTCGGGTGAGCCGCGGCCGGTCGGCGGAGCCCATGGCTTCGCCGGGGCACCGGCTCTGGGCGCGGGTGTCTGGAAGGACTCCCTGCACCCCGGGGAGCAGCTGTACTACCGGGTGCCGCTGCGCTGGGGGCAGAGTCTCTCCTCGCGGATCGAGATCGCCAACGCCACCACCAAGGGCAGCGGTTCGTACGCGTCCACGCAGATCGAACAGACACTTCTCAACCCGGCTCGCACCCGGGGGGAGAGTCAGACCGCGTACTACTCGGGCGATCCGGCGGAGTCCTCGCTGCTGACCGTGCCGGTCGCCTACGCCAACCGCTGGGAGTCGGGCGACGACACCACGGCGATGGCTCTGGAGGGCTGGTACTACCTGGTGGTGAGCATGGCGCCCGGCGGTGCGAAGGTGGTCGGTGCCGACGGTTCCGTCGGCATCACCATCAGACTGCGGACGCAGGGCGCCGCGGTGGCCGGTCCCGGTTATGCGGGGGACGCGGTGAAGGCGGGCTTCGGTATCGGGGATCCGGCGCAGATCGGTACCGGACGGCCCCTCAAGGCGGCAGGCGGGACGGCGGGGCGGACCGTGCTGGCGATGGCGGCCCTGAGCGCGGGGACCCTCCTGCTGGCCTCCCTGCTGGGCTGGACGGCAGCGGCACGGCGCCGGGCGGTATGAGCTTCCGGCTGCCGGTGTTTCACGTGAAACAGCGGCAGCACCGGCGGCTCCCTGAACTCAGCCGGTAACCAGCGCCCAGATGCCGACCGCATAGCAGACGGCGGCGGCCAGCAGCACCGGAACCACCACCCGGACCCCGGGAGGACGGCTGAAGCGGCCCCGGCGGGTCGCCACCGGCACCACGGGGGCGTCCATGGCCGTGGGCGGCCCGAAGACACCCGCGGGCCGGGAGACGGGAGCGGCCATCGGCGGTCCGAACGCGCCCGGCCGGGCTGCGCTCGGAGTGGCCGTGGCCGGACCGGGCACGGCATGGCCGGTCGGCAGACCTCCCGGGGCGGGGGGAGCCGCGGCGAGGGCGACCGTGTCGGTGGCCTCCCTCTGCCGCGTGACGGGTCCGAGCGGCCCGTACCCGCTCGGCAGCGGGCCCATCCGGTCCGGTACCACCACCACGGGGTCGTCCTCCGCCCTGCCGGGCAGCAGCTCCACCGCCTCGGCGAGGGCCCTGCGTGCCCCGGTGGCGGTACGGAAGCGCGCCTCGGGGTCCGGGTTCAGCAGGGTGCCCACCACCTGCCAGAGCGGCTCGGGGAGGCCCTGGGGGGCCGGTGGGCGGCGGCCCTCGGCGGAGGCGGCCTGGAGGGCGTCGAGGTCCTGTCTGGAGCCGGTGAGGAGCTGGAGGGCCACCACGCCGGCCATGTAGAGGTCCTGCCGTGGCTCGGGGTCGGCGCCGCGCAGCTGCTCGGGGGCGAAGTAGCCGGGGGTGCCGACCACGAAGTGGGTCTCGGTCAGCCGGGCGTCACCGGTCCGCACCGAGATCCCGAAGTCGGAGAGCCGCAGATGCAGCGGTCCGCCGCCGGTCGCCTCCAGCAGCAGGTTCCCCGGTTTGATGTCGCGGTGGACCACACCCTCGGCGTGCACCGCGCTCAGGCCGGAGAGCAGCTGGTCGAGCAGCCGGCAGGCGGCGCGCGGCGGCAGGGGGCCGTGGTCGGCCAGCAGGTGCCCGAGCGACCCGCCCCGTACCAGGTCCATGGTGAAGAGCACCTGGTCGTCGTCGGCGGCCCAGGTGGTGGGTGCCAGCACATGCGGGTGGTCGATCCGCAGTGCCTGCTCCCGGACGAATCGGAGCAGCGAGCCGGCGTCGCGCTGCTGCAGCAGTTTGACGGCGACATAGCGTTCACGCCGCTGGTCCCAGGCACGCCAGACCTCCCCGGCGCCGCCGCGGCCGACGGGGTCCACCAGCTCGTACCGTCCGGCGAACAGCTGTCCCATGGAGACGACCCACCTTGCTCCCGACCCGATCGTGCCCTCGGGGCAGCACTCTGCCAGGTCGCTCCGAGCGGCGGACCGGATACCTGCTCAAGTTTCGGCCCGGGACCGGGTACCCTTGTGCGCGGCGGATCTTCCGGGACCGCCGAGGGGCCTTAGCTCAGTTGGTAGAGCGCCGTCTTTGCATGGCGGATGTCAGGGGTTCGACTCCCCTAGGCTCCACAGCACCTCCGAGCCCCGGCCTGCGCCACGCAGGCCGGGGCTCCGCCGTTCCCGGCCGCGCGGCACCGACGGCCGGGCCCGCCCGGCGTGAACGCCGGGCGCTGGGTAGCAGACCGGTATGGACGACCCACAGCGGCTGCACTGCCTGGTCACCGGCGCCACCGGGTACATCGGGGGCCGGCTGGTGCCGGAACTGCTCGCTGCCGGGCACCGGGTGCGATGCCTGGCCCGGACCCCCGCCAAACTCCGCGACCAGCCCTGGTCGCAGCAGGTGGAGACGGTGCAGGGGGACGTCACCGACCCGGGGTCGCTGCGCACCGCGCTGGCGGGCGTCGACGCCGCGTACTACCTGGTGCACGCCCTGGGCACCGGGGCCTCCTTCGAGGAGACCGACCGCCGAGCCGCACAGGCCTTCGCCGACGAGGCCCGGGCGGCGGGGGTGCGGCGGATCGTCTACCTGGGCGGGCTGGTCCCCGCCGCGGTGCCCGCGGAGCGGCTCTCCCCCCATCTGCGCTCCCGGGCGGAGGTCGGCCGGATCCTGCTGGCCTCCGGGGTGCCCACCGCGGTGCTGCGGGCGGCGGTGATCCTGGGGTCCGGCTCCGCCTCCTTCGAGATGCTGCGCTATCTCACCGAGCGGCTTCCGGTGATGGTCACCCCCAGCTGGGTGCACACCCGTATCCAGCCGGTGGCGGTCCGGGACGTGCTGAGGCTGCTGGTGGCGTCCGCGACGCTGCCGCCGGAGGTCAACCGCACCTTCGACATCGGCGGTCCCGACGTGCTCACCTATCTGGAGATGATGCAGCGCTACGCGGCCGTGGCGGGGCTGCCCCGGCGGCTGGTGCTGCCGGTCCCGGTGCTCACCCCGGGGCTGTCCAGTCACTGGGTGGGGCTGGTCACCCCGGTGCCGAACTCCATCGCACGGCCGCTGGTGGAGTCGCTGCGCCATGAGGTGGTCTGCACCGAGCACGACATCACCCGCTGGGTGCCCGATCCCCCCGGTGGCCCCATCGGCTTCGAGCAGGCGGTGGAGCTGGCGCTGCAGCGCATCCGGGAGGCCGATGTGGCCACCCGCTGGTCCTCCGCCTCCCTGCCCGGGGCACCGAGCGATCCGCTGCCCACCGACCCGGACTGGGCCGGCGGGAGTCTCTACCGGGACCAGCGGCAGCTGCGGGTCGACGCCGCCCCCGAAGCCCTGTGGAAGGTCATCGAGGGCATCGGCGGGGAGAACGGCTGGTACTCCTTCCCGCTCGCCTGGGCGGCTCGGGGCTGGCTGGACCGGCTGCTCGGCGGCGTGGGGCTGCGCCGCGGGCGGCGCGATCCGCAGCGGCTGCGGGTCGGCGACTCACTGGACTTCTGGCGGGTCGAGGAGGTGGAGCCCGGGCGGCTGCTGCGGCTGCGGGCGGAGATGCGGCTTCCGGGGCTGGCCTGGCTGGAACTCGCCGTGGAGCCGGACGAGGGAGGCGGCTGCCGCTACCGGCAGCGGGCCCTCTTCCATCCGCGCGGGCTGGCGGGCCACGCCTACTGGTGGGGGGTGTCGCCGTTCCATGCGCTGGTCTTCGGCGGCATGGCCCGCAACATCACCGGGGCGGCGGCCGCGGAGCAGCGGACCCGGTCGGGGGCACAGGCCTGAGGGCGGGCGAGGGCCGGTGACCCGCGCGGGTCACCGGCCCTCGCCCGCCCTCCGTGTCGTGCGGTGCGGGGGGCCGTGCGGCTCCGCCGGTCACCGCCCTTGCGCGGCGGGCGCCGGTCAGTGCCCGTTCTGACCGTCCTTGTCCTTGTCCTGCTTGGCCTGGACCTCGGGATCCACGGGGTGTGAGCCGTCCACGGTGTTCTGGGTGGCCGCGTCGGCCGCCACGATCCCCGTCGCGGACACCGCCCTCACCTGGTCGGAGGCGCGGGCACCGCTGCCGCCGCTGCGCTCCTCGTACGGCGGCTCCACCAGCCATTCGGGGTTGCTCTGCCGGCGCCACCACTGCCAGGCGGCCGCGGAGCCGCCCGCCAGCACCCCGACGACCAGCAGCCCGCGCAGCACCCGCCCGTACCGGCGGCGCCGCTCATGGCGGCGCCCCAGCCGCTCGATCTCGGCGGCCGTCACCGGGTTGCGCAGCGCGGCCAGCGCCGCGGCACCCCGGCTCTGCGCCTCCAGGGCCACCGGGACGACCGTCGTACGGGCCTCCTCCATCAGCTGGCCGACCGCGGGGCCGGCGGTCTTCCTGGCCTGCCGGCCGGCCGAGACGGCGGCGTCGCGGGCCGTCAGCGCGGTCTCCCGGGTCAGGTGGGCGGCGCGTACCGCGGCCTCCTCCACCTGCGGGGGGACGGTGGAGCGGGCCTGTTCGACCCGCGGTGCCAGATGCTGCACATAGGTGGTGCGTGCGGTGCAGCGGGCCTGGTTGGCGGCCTGCGCGGCCGCCGCCTCGATCCTGGGGGCCAGTGCCTCGATCCGTGGGGCCACCCGGCGGCGGGCGCCCTCCGCGTAGTGCGCAGCGGTGTCCATGGCGGTGGTCGCGTACGGTGCCAGGGTGTCCCGGGTCTTTCCGGCAGCTTCGCGCGCTGCGTCCAAGCGGGTCACGAGAGCCTCCTCCTCGGTGGTGTCCGGTATTCCGCCTCTCCCCCTCGTCGCAGATCATGCCTGTGGGTCCGATCACCGGCATGTGGGAATAGGCCGTATGCGGCCACTGCGGCGTGGCCTGCGGTGGCGTACGGGGACCGCGGGGAGCGCCTGTGGCACCCGGTCTCGCCGAACGTGCGAGGATTCGTTCTGTCAGTGACGTACGTAGGAAGGCACATCGTGGCCGAGGAACTGTTCGCCACCCTGAAGACCAACCGCGGCGACATCGTGATCAAGCTCTTCCCGAACCACGCCCCCAAGACGGTGGCGAACTTCGTCGAGCTGGCCGAAGGCAGCCGCAAGTGGACCGACCCGCGCACCGGGCAGGCCTCCACGGAGCCGCTGTACAACGGCACGGTGTTCCACCGGGTCATCTCGGGCTTCATGATCCAGGGCGGTGACCCGCTGGGCACCGGCACCGGCGGCCCGGGCTACAGCTTCGCCGACGAGTTCCACCCGGAGCTGTCGTTCGACCGTCCGTACCTGCTGGCCATGGCCAACGCCGGTCCGGGCACCAACGGGTCGCAGTTCTTCGTGACCGTGGCCCCCACCACCTGGCTGACCCGCAAGCACACCATCTTCGGCGAGGTCGCCGACGAGGCGAGCAAGCAGGTCGTGGACACCATCGCCACCGTTCCGACCCGTCCGGGCGACCGTCCGCTGGAGGACGTGGTCATCGAGTCGGTGGAGATCACCCGCCGCTGACCGCGGTGCACGGCACGCGGTCCCCGGTGGTGCGTCGGCGCCACCGGGGCCTGTGCCCTCACCTCGCAGGCCGGCCGAGGACAACCACGGACAGCGGGAACCCGGGACCAACGAGGAGGTAGCCGCGATGCTCCCCGACGAAGGATGGCGCTCCGGCACCGGGCCGCAGCGGCCGCACCAGCCGCCGCCGCATCCCGTCGTGCCGCCCCCGCCGGCTGTCCCTCCGCAGCCCGCGACCCCTCCGCAGCCCGCCGTTGCTCCGCAGACGCCGGGACTGCCCCGCTGCTACCGCCATCCGCAGCATGAGACCGGTGTCAGCTGCGCCCGCTGCGGCCGGGCGATCTGCCCGCTCTGCATGGTGAGCGCCTCGGTGGGCTTCCAGTGCCCGGACTGTGTGCAGCGCGGCCAGGAGGGCGTGCGGGAGGCCCGCACCCCGTTCGGCGGCCGGCTGGCGGAGGACCCGGCGCTGGCGACCAAGGTGCTGATAGGCGTCAATCTGGCGCTCTTCCTGCTGGTCCAGGTGGTGGGGACGTCGCTGCAGAACCAGCTGGTGCTGGTCGGCAAGGGCTACGACCAGGGGCACCTGGTGGGCGTCGCGACCGGCCCGGGCCAGTGGTACCGGTTGCTGACCTCGGTCTTCATGCACTGGTCGTGGTGGCACATCGGGCTGAACATGCTGTCGCTGTGGTGGATCGGTCCCCAGCTGGAGCAGGCCCTGGGGCGGCTGCGCTATGTGGCGCTCTATCTGGTCTCGGGGCTGGTGGGCAGCGCCCTGTCGTTCGCGGTCGCCGGGGCGGGGACGTACTCCGCGGGTGCCTCCGGGGCCATCTTCGGGCTGCTGGGCGCCACGGTGGTGCTGCACCGGGCGAACGGCTATCCGCTGGGCCCGATCATCGCCCTGATCGCCTTCAACCTGATCCTGACCTTCTCCATGTCCGGGATCGACTGGCGGGCCCACGTGGGCGGGCTGGTCGCGGGCGGTCTCACCGCCCTGGCGATGGTGCGGGCGCCCGCGGACCGGAGGGATCTGGTCCAGGGGGTGGCGGTGGCGGCGATGGTGCTGGTGACGCTGGGTCTGGTGCTGTTGGGGACCGCTCTGATCAATGGGTGATGTTCGTCATCCCCATCGTTATCCACAGAAGCCGATCTACCCGCGTCCACCTGCATGTTCATGGTCAATCGCCCGTACGGGGGGTGTATCGGCTGTCAAGTTATCCACAGACAGTCTGAACTTTTCCCCAGTGTGGATAACTGTGTGGACAAGCTGAATGTAGGACTGTGGAGATGCGGAACGGCGGCCGCGCACCGCGGCCGCCGTCGGCGGAACAGGTGACGGAACCCGTCACTTCCACTGGGTGGAAACGCCAAAACCCGCCGCGATGAAACCGAAGCCCACCAGGATGTTCCAATTGCCCCAGGGCTTCACCGGCCAGGCGGTGCTGGTCACGTAGTACACAACGATCCAGGCCAGTCCCACCAGGAACAACGCCAGCATCAGCGGGGCGACCCAGCGCCGCCCGGAATCCAGCTTGACCGCCGCTACGCCCGTGGGCGGCGGGGTGTAGTCGGACTTCTTGCGGAGACGAGACTTCGGCACGAGGAACTCTCCTGTCGATGCGCTGCATGACCGCGCAGGATGCTGACGGCGACCGGGGGATGCGGGACGCGGTCCGATGCGGCACTCACACGCCACCGGCGTCCGTTAGCGTAGTGGCTCGTCGGGTCGGAAGGAGATAAGGGTACGGTGTCAGTTTCCGGGAATGCCGGCCGCTCGCCCGCCGAACGCGGTCCGGCCGCCCGAATTGTCGGCCGTGTCCTGACCTGCGCTGTCTTCGCGCTCGCAGGGCTGCTCTTCTGCGTCAGCGCGCTCACCGCCCAGGGCACCAATCTCCGCACCGACGACTCCCTGCTGCGCCTCACCGACGTCATAAGGGAGAAGAGCGAGCAGAACCAGCAGACCCAACACCAGGTCTCCGCGCTCCAGCACCGGGTCGACGCCCTCGCCGAGCAGCAGGGCCAGAACCCCGCCGACATCAGGAGGCTGGCCGCCCTCTCCACGGCCGCCGGCCTCGAACCGCTGAAGGGCCCCGGCCTCACCGTCACCCTCAATGACGCGCCCCCCGGCGCCACCGCCCGCATCCCCGGCGTCCCGGAGCCGGGCCCCAACGACCTGGTCATCCACCAGCAGGACATCCAGGCCGTGGTCAACGCCCTCTGGCGGGGCGGCGCCAAGGGCGTCCAGGTGATGGACCAGCGGCTGATCGCCACCAGCGCGGTCCGCTGCGTCGGCAACACCCTCATCCTGCAGGGCCGCGTCTACTCCCCGCCCTACGTGGTGCGCGCCGTCGGCAGCCAGGCCGCCATGCAGGCGGCGGTCGACGCCGACCCCTACATCAGCAACTACCTCCAGTACGTCAACGCCTACGGCCTCGGCTGGAAGGTCGACCAGAGCGGCGCCATGACCCTGCCCGGCTACAACGGCAGCGTGGACCTCCGGTACGCCCAGGCGGTCCCTTAACCCCACTCCCGCCCACGAGGCCCCGCCCCGACCCGTAGGCTTGGCCCTCAGGGGACGGGAAGGAGCGGCATGTACAGCTGGATCTGGCGGCAACTGCCGGGCAATGTGCTGGCGAAGTCGGCCGTCTCACTGCTGCTGGTGCTCGGGATCGTCTACCTTCTCTTCCAGTACGTCTTCCCGTGGGCCGAACCGCTGCTCCCCTTCGGTGACGTCACCGTGAACGACGGAGGCTCCACAGCCGTACACCCCACCGACAGCCCCACCCCGGCGCCCCGCAGCAGCGAGACCTCACTCAACGGCGCGGCCGCTCCCTCCACCGTGGTGGGCACCGACTCCCACCGAGTCCTTCACCCCGGAGCAGCTCAGGCATGACCGCACGGATCCTCGTCGTCGACAACTACGACAGCTTCGTCTTCAACCTGGTGCAGTACCTCTACCAGCTCGGTGCCACCTGCGAGGTGGTCCGCAACGACGAGGTGACCGTCGAGCACGCCGTACCGCGCAGCGGCGACACCGGCTTCGACGGCGTGCTGCTCTCGCCCGGGCCCGGCACCCCCGAGGAGGCCGGGGTGTGCATCGACATGGTCCGCCACTGCGCCGCCGAGAACCTGCCGCTCTTCGGGGTCTGCCTGGGCCTGCAGTCCATCGCGGTCGCCTACGGGGGCGTGGTGGGACGCGCCCCCGAGCTGCTGCACGGCAAGACCTCCGAGGTGCTGCACCAGGGCGCCGGCGTCTTCACCGGACTCCCCTCGCCGTTCACCGCCACCCGCTACCACTCGCTGGCCGTCGAGCAGGACACCGTTCCCGACGTGCTGGAGGCCACCTCCTGGACGGAGAGCGGCGTGGTGATGGGCCTGCGGCACCGCGAGGCCCCGGTGGAGGGCGTGCAGTTCCACCCCGAGTCGGTGCTGACCGAACACGGCCACCGGATGCTCGCCAACTGGTTGGTCCAGTGCGGGGACGCGGACGCCGTCGCCCGCTCCGCCGGGCTGGCTCCGGTGATCGGCCGAGGCTGACCGAGGTGACCGCGGTCCGGCCGGAGAGCCGGGAGGCCCAGCAGGAGCCTGAGGAGACGCCCGCACCGGGCGGCCCGCGCGTCGACGCCACCATGCGTCTGCGCGCCGTCTCCGCATCTCCTGGTGCGTCCCAGGACGGCCCCGGAGCGCGGCCCGAGGACACCATGCAGCTGCGCACGGTGTCGATACCCGAGACCGGGCCCGGGGCGAAGCCCGCCGCCGGGCCGTCGGCGGGGCCTGACGACACCGTGCAGCTGCGCACGGTGTCGATACCCAGTGCCGGGCCCGGGGCCGGGCCGGGGTCACCGCTGTCGGCCGGACCGGGATCACCGCCGCCGGCGGGGCCCGAGGACACCATGCAGCTGCGCACGGTGTCGATACCCGAGACCAAGCCTGCGTCGGGACCTGCTCCCGGCAGGGCCCCGGAGACCGGGACCGAGGACGACGGACAGGCCGAGGCGGGCTCCGAGGACACCATGCAGCTGCGGCTGCCCGTCATGCCGCCCGCCGTACCGGCGGAGGTCCCCCTGGGCGGCCGCGCCGAGCGGCGGCGAGCGGACCGCGAGCAGGCGCGCGGCAGGGGGCGACGAGGTGCCGCAGCCGAGCAGCCCGCCGGAGCCGCACGCCACGGCCGCCGGGCGGCGCCGGGCAGGGCCCGCGGCCGGGAGCCGGTCAGCGTCAAGATCGTCCGGGCCGCGGGGGAGCTCTGCGTCACCCTGGGCGTCCTGCTGCTGCTCTTCGTCTCGTACCAGCTCTGGTGGACCAACGTGCGCGCCCACGCGGCCGCCAGCGGCACCGCCAACCGCCTGGAGCAGCAGTGGGACAAGGGGAACAGCGGAGGTTCCCGGGACCCCGACGACCCCCGCGATCCCGGCGCCTTCGCCCCCGGCCAGGGCTTCGCCATCATCTGGATCCCCAAGCTGGATGTGAAGGCCCCCATCGCCGAGGGCACCGACAAGCACTCCGTCCTCGACAAGGGCATGGTCGGGCACTACTCGGGCGCCCTGGAGACCGCGATGCCCTGGGACAAGACGGGCAACTTCGCGCTCGCCGCCCACCGCAACACCCACGGTGAGCCGTTCCGCTACATCAACAAGCTGGCGGTGGGCGACAAGGTCGTGGTGGAGACCGCCAAGGCCTACTACACCTACGCCATCACCAGCGCCCTGCCGCAGACCCCTCCGTCCAACGTCAGTGTGATCCAGCCCGTGCCGGTGGGCTCCGGATTCACTCGTCCGGGTAGGTACATCACCCTCACCACCTGCACACCTGAGTTCACGTCCACCTACCGGCTGATCCTCTGGGGCAAGATGGTCGAGGAGCGCCCGCGGAGCAAGGGAAAGCCCGACGCTCTGCTGGGTTCCTAGACGTGTGGAAGGGCAGGCATTGGCTGGACACCGTGGCCCGAGCCGGGGCAGGGCCGCTTCGGCCGCGTCGGTCATGGGCGAACTGCTCATCACCTTCGGCGTGCTGCTGGGCCTCTTCGTGGCCTACTCCCTCTGGTGGACCAACGTCATGGCCGACCGTCAGGCCAACGCCGCGTCACACCACCTGCGCGACCAGTGGACCCACCAGCCGAACGCCTCCGGTGACTCGGCCACACCCGGCGTCCACCACCCTGCCAAGCTCGCCACCGGTGACCCGGTCGGCTTTCTGCACATCCCGGCGATGGGCAAGGACTTCACGGTGCTGATCAAGATGGGCACCGGTACGGACATCCTCAACCAGGGCGTCGCGGGCGTCTACCAGGAGCCGTACGCCGCCGCGATGCCCTGGGCCAAGTCCGGCAACTTCGCGCTCGCCGCGCACCGCGACGGCCACGGCGCCAAGTTCCACAACCTCGACAAGGTGCACAAGGGCGACGCCGTGGTCGTGGAGACCGCGGACACCTGGTACATCTACCGCGTCGACAGCACGCTGCCGCAGACGTCGAAGTACAACACCGGGGTGGTCGCGCCGATCCCCGTGGGCTCCGGCCACACCCGGGCCGGCCGCTACATCACCCTCACCACCTGCAC
>NZ_LIQR01000371.1 GCF_001418575.1 Peterkaempfera griseoplana | reverse complement strand
GTGCGGCTGCCTGCGGAGGGGCCGACTGCACGGGGGCCGGTGGTACGGGAGCGGGCTGCGGCGCGGGCGGTGCCTCCTGGGCGGCGCCCGACGACTCGTTCTGGGTGTACCAGGCCGGGGGAGTGTAGTCGGGAGCGTCTGACCACTCCTCGTCCTCGTCCGGCGCGTTGTCGCCGACGTAGACGCCGTCGCGATCGGTGCTCAACTCGAACTCCCTCTCTCAGCTCCGGCGGGTGGCCGCAACAGCCAGGTCCCTCCGGTCGTCCCCGTGCCGGCGCCCGGACTCGGCCCGGGCCTCCGCGAGGCACCAGCCTATGAGCTACCCCGGGACTCGGGATAGTCCGGGCCGGGTCGCCGCCGTCCGGTCCACCGACCGTCAGCTCGGCCCGCCCGGCCCCCGCTCGGCTGGGATCGTGCCGAGCAGAGGCCGCCGCCGCCCGAACAGGTCGAGGTCGCAGGGGCTGCCGCCGGACTCCCCGCCCCGGGGGACGTGAGCTCCGCGGTTGACTCGGACGGGGCGGCGCCGCGCCCCCCGGCACCCCCTGCGTCGGGGGCGCCGGTCACGGACCGTATCACGGTGCGGAAAACGGCGGTCGCCGGGCGAGTGACGGTTCAGTCCACCCGGCGAGCGGGGCCCAGCAGTTGGACCTCGGCGTCCGCAGGGGTGGTCATCACGAACTGGCGCCGCATCCTGGTCGCCCAGAGGGTGACGTTGTCCCCCATCGAGGGAAGGGCCGCCACATCGGCGTCGGTCAGGTTCATCATCCGGCCGATCAGCTGCGCCTCCTGCGGCGACACCCGCTGCACACCCACCAGGTCCGCGGCGCCCAGCACCCGTTGGGCGTTGGGGCCCAGATAGGGCAGCAGGGTGAGCACGGTCTGCCAGGGCCCCGCCGACAGCCGGCTGCGCACCGGCCGGGCGCCCAGGTCCCGTACCACCAGCACCGGGGCGGACACCGAGGGACCCTGCGGGCCGAGCCTGCCGACCTGGTGCACGGTCACACAGGGCTGACCGCCGCCCGCGGCCTGCGCCATCGGGGACCAGGCCTGCGGCCGGCCGGTCTCCACGGCGACCCGCGCCCCGGTGGCGGCGGCGCGCAGTGCGATCAGCTGAGCCGTCCACATACCGCCGACCAGCACGATCTCATGGGCCGTCGGGCGGAAGAGGCCCAGGACCGCGGACTGCTGCTGGGGGTCGACGCCGATCAGCACACCGTCGTCGCCCACCGGCATCGCCAGTGCGTTGAGCTCCTCCGCGGTGAGCACATGACGCTCCCGCCGCGGGCCGCGCAGACCGAATCCAGCGCGGATCCGGGCGAACGGGCGGGACTGCGAGGAGCCGTCGGGTCCGCCACCGCCGACGGGCTGGCCGACGGGCGGCTGGGGGGCATAGGTCTGGTACGCCATCAGCGGGTCCCTCCCAGGGGCAGAGTGGCGAGCATGCCGGGAGCCTGCTCCATGTCCAGCCGTACCAGCCCGGTGCCGGAGCTCTGGGCGCGCGACTCCAGCAGCCGCCCGACCTGGGCGACCTCGCTCTCGCTGCGCGCGGTGAGCCGCACATGCCCGGCGATCGCCACCGCGCCCCCGGTGCCCCGGGTGGCGGTGAGGCTGAAGGTGCAGGCGAGGGCCGGGAGACCGGTCAGCAGATTCACCAGGTCGGGTGAGATGATCCGGCCCCCGGTTCCCCCGGGGCGGCGCAGCTGGGGCCAGCGCGAGATCCAGTACGTGGTGTGCCAGCGGTCGTCCACCCGCCAGAAGCGGCGGCTCTCCTGGGTGCGCCGGGTGGCGCCGCTGCCGCCGCCGGTGCCCTGACGGCCCGCGGTGGCGAGGGGGTTGACGCAGATGGAGGTCGCCAGTGCGGCGATCAGCTCCCGCTCGTCCAGGACGGACGCGGTGAAGCCGGCCCCGGTGAGCCGGGCGGCCAGCTGGTCGGCGGCCCGCTGAAGCGCCTTGCGGGCGCCGGACTCGCCGCCGCCGCGGGCCTCCACCGCGGTCGACGCGCGCTCGGGGTCCAGCCGCAGCGCCACCCAGGTCAGCCGGAGCGAGGGGGTGGAGGAGCCCTCGGGCAGCTGCTGGTAGGCGCGGGAGGCCAGGGCCTGCTCCGGCAGGTGCGGTGCCGGCGCGGGCTGGGTGTGCTGGACGATCTGCACCGAGTCCAGGGTGATGTCGTCCACCTGGAGCGCCGAGGTGAGCACGTCCAGCGGCAGCGGACGGGCGGTGCGCAGCGGCCGCAGCGGCTCGTCCTTGGACTGCACCAGCAGCAGCGCGCTCAGGAAGGTGCCGTCGCCGACCATGCCGGTCTCCCGGCGGGCGCGGCGCTGGCCGCCGCTGCCCGGTGCATCGGTCTCGGTGGCGTGGGTGCAGGTGTTCAGCGCGGGGTCGATCTCCAGCGCCGGTGCGATCCCGGGGTCGGTCCCGGCTGACGGGACGTTGCCCGGTGCGCTGCGGCGGCGGGCGCGCAGCGCGGACCGGGTGCGCAGATAGTCGGGCAGCGTCCGGCCGCGCATCGGCATCAGGGCGACCACCAGCAGCACCACCGCGGGCACCGCCATCGCTCCGGCCACGGCCTTGCTGACGGTCCATCCGACGGCGACGAGGGCGGCGGCGACCTCGATCAGCACCAGCTGCTGCAGCCGTACCGGGCCGCTGATCCGGCCGGGCCGCGGGTGGAGCCGTACCGAGACCGGCGTCAGCGGTGCCGGCTCGGGGCGGTCGGACTCCCGCCTCCGCCGGCCGCCGTGTGCACCCCCCGGGCGGGGAGGCGTGCCCTGCGGTGCACTGCGTCGCTCTGGAGCGGTCTGGCTTCGCATCCCCCGACTGACCCTCTCTGGTTGGATACCTGCGCCCGGTTGGCCGATCGCAATACCGTACCCGTACCGTACTGACCGTCTGCTTGCCGCATCGTAGAGGGTTTGGCCCTCGTCCGGTCCCGGCGGGCAGCGCCGGCCGCACGGACCTGGCCCCGCGTCGGCCGACGGGGAGAACGGGGCGACACGGACAGGTGGGAGACGACGAGGATGGCATCACGCCGGGACGAGCTGAACGCCTACACGTTCGCGCGGCGCCGCATGGTGGGGGCGTTCCTGCAGCCGGCCGGGGGCGGCAATGACGAGGACGCCCCGCGCCCGGTGCGCGCTGTGGTGCCGAGCCTGGTGATGGCCGCCGTGGTGGTCGCGGGCTTCGGCATGTGGGGCATGATCAAGCCGGCTGCTCCGCAGGGCTGGGACGACGGGAAGTCCATCGTGGTGGGCAAGGAGTCCACCACCCGCTATGTGGTGCTGACGCCCGATCCGAACAAGCCGGACGAGAAGACGCTCTACCCGGTGCTCAACATGGCGTCGGCCAAGCTGGTGCTGGACGCCGACTCCAAGGTCACCTTTGTCGAGGACAAGGTGCTGGACCAGTACGCCAGGCACGGCGCCACCATCGGCATCCCCTACGCCCCGGACAAGCTGCCGACGGCGGAGGAGGCGTCCAAGCCCAAGGTGTGGACGGTCTGCGACCGGCCGGGCGGCGACGCCCAGCACACCACGGTCAACCAGGCCGTCTTCGTGCTGTCGGACACTCAGGCGGCGGCTCTGCGCAACCCCGGCTTCCGGCTCGCCGGGGGCAATGGGCTCTTCGTGCAGTCACCCGGTCCGGACGGCAAGGGCGGTGAGGACTACCTGGTCGACGCCACCGGCACCAAGCACAGCCTGGGAGCGGCCAACAACCAGAGCCCGGGCTACGAGTCCCTGCGGTCCCTTCTCGGCACCCAGCTGGCGCCGCAGCGGGTCACCGACCAGTGGCTGAGCACGCTCGCCGACGGGCACCCCATCACCTTCCCCCGGCCGGACGGCCTCCAGCTGGGGAGCCCGACGAACGTCAGGATGCCGAACCGGGAGCTCAAGGTCGGGAACCTGCTGTCCTACGACTCCAACGGCGACGGCAACGGCGACTCCTTCTACGTGGTCGGCAGGGACCAGATCTACCTCCTGACGGACTTCGAGTTCCAGCTCTTCATGGTCGACCCGGGGGAGGCCAAGGTGTACGGCTCCGGCAGCCGGCCCCGGACCGATCCGCTGACCTCGGCCGAGCGGACCCGGTGGGCCGGACCGGTCGGCAACGAGCACAAGTTGGCCGCGCCCGCCGACTGGCCGAAGCTGCGCCCCGACCACGCGGTCAACGGCCTCGACTCGGACGGCGGCACCCGCAACGTCCTCTGCAGCACCTATGAGGGCATCGACGAGCAGACCCACCAGCTCAAGCGCAGTGTGTGGGCGGCGAGCAGCTTCCCGGCATCGGTCACCAACGGTTCGTCCGGCGCCCATGTCACCCCGGGCACGGGTCTGCTGTACCGGGCGATGGAGGGCGCGGCCGGCAACAAGTCGGAGGATGTGTCGGGCTCCGTCTACCTGCTGACCGAGACCGGTCTGCGGTACCAGGTGGTGGCCAACGGGGACAGCACGGCCAAGAGTTCCGTGCTGCCGAAGAGCAGTCAGTCCCAGGACCCGTCGGGCCAGGCGCAGGGGCAGGGCCAGCAGGGCAACGACGCTCAGGCGCGGCTGGGGTACAAGGACATCCAGCCGGGTGTGGTGCCCAGGGCCTGGTCGGACCTGGTGCCGTCCGGTCCCAATCTGGACACCAAGTCGGCCCTGCAGCCGCAGACCTCCTGACGCAGTACTGACGTTTCGTCACATGACCGGTGCCGGAGGAGTTCCGGCGCCGGCCGCGGCGTTCGCCGAGGTCGGGACGGCGCCCTGATGTCATGGTCCGGTAACCGTCCACGGGGTGGTGTTGGGGGTATGGACGCCGAGGGCTAGAGTGCTTCTGGACATCACGTCGTGATGTTGTCCGGGGGACGCGGATAGCGGGTCGCTCGGCCAAGTCATCTGTCTCATGGGGGACGTGGAACATGTCGGGTCAGTTCAGGACTACCGCTGAGGAGATGCGCGCGTTCTCCGGCCGCATCTCCGAGGTCAACTCGTCCATCCAGCAGGAGCTCAGCCGCCTCAACAGCCTGGTGAGCTCGATCACCGCCGGCTGGCAGGGCCAGGCCGCCACCGCCTACCACCAGCTCCAGGAGCGGTGGAACGAGGACGCCACCAAGCTGAACCGGGTGCTGGACGAGATCAAGCAGGCGATCGACGCCACCACGCAGCAGTACTCCGCGACTGAAGAGGAGCAGCGTTCGTCGGTCAGCAACATCACCGGCGCCTTCGGCTGACGGTTCGCCGCCGCTCGCTGAACTCCCGGCCCGCCGGCTGCGGGCCCTGAAGATCCTCTTTGCCACTAGGAGAGACGTCATGTCCGACGGCCACATTCTCGTCAATTTCAGCACCATCCAGAACGCCGGTTCCGAGGTGCGCTCCACCGCCGGTCGCATCCAGCAGCAGCTGGACGACCTCAAGGCGGGCGTGCAGCGCATCGCCTCCAGCTGGGAGGGCAAGGCCCAGGAGGGCTACCAGGCCCGCCAGAACGAGTGGGACCGCTCCGCGGCGGACCTGCACCAGGTTCTGAACCAGATCGCCGGGGCCCTGGACAACGCCGCCCAGAGCTACCAGCAGACCGAGAGCAAGAACGCCAGCATCTGGGGCGGCTGATCCGCACCACGTGCTTCAGGGGCGGGCGTCCGACGGCGCCCGCCCCTGACGGCTGTGTGCAGCCGTCCGACAACGACGAGGACCTGCGCGAAAGAGGGGCAGTACAGGTGCCGTTGAGCAAGCAGAGGGCGCGCCGCCGCGCGCTGCGTCCGGCGGTCTCCGCCGCGGCCGCGCTGGGCGTCCTGGCCGGTGTCGCGGCGGCTCCGGCGGCAGCCGCCCAGGGCGGCTCGGACAGGTCCCCGCTGGCCCTTGCGGCGACCGGTGAGTGCAACTTCCCGTCCGAGAACGTGCCCGGGGTGCCCTGGGCGCTGCAGCGGGTCGTCCTCGACCGGCTGTGGCAGAACGGCATCACCGGCCGGGGTGTCACCGTCGCGGTGATCGACACCGGTGTGGACGTGGTCAACCCGCAGCTGTCGAACAACAAGGTCATCAACGGTCCCGTGGAACTCGTGGACCCGCAGACCAAGAAGACGGTGCAGGGCACCTCCACCCAGGACCCGGTGGGCCACGGCACCAAGGTCGCCGGGATCATCGCCGCCCGCCCCAGCCCGGCCACCGGCTTCGTCGGCCTGGCGCCGGACGCGAAGATCTACTCCATCCGGCAGAACGACAGCGAGGGCAGCGGGCAGGTCGCCAAGCTGATCGATGCGATCAAGGCCGCGGTCAAGGCCGGGGTCCAGGTGATCAACATCTCCCAGGACGTCCGCGGCAGCTCGCCCACGGGCGGGTTCCAGGACGAGGCCATGCTGCACGCGGTCATCCAGGACGCGGTCGACAAGCACGGCATCGTGGTGGTGGCGTCCTCCGGCAACGACGGCAAGAACGAGCCGACCTTCCCGGCGTCCTATCCGGAGGTCATCGCCGTCGGCGCCTCCGACCGCAACAACGAGCGGGCCGCCTTCTCCGAGTACGGCCCCTTCGTGGACGTGGCCGCGCCGGGGGTGGACATGCTCTCCACCGTGCCGGGACGCGGCCAGTGCGTGGACAACGGCACCAGCTTCTCCAGCCCGTATGTGGCGGGGGTCGCGGCACTGCTCAAGCAGAAGTACCCGCACTGGAGCCCGGCGCAGATCGCCGCCAGGATCGAGCAGACCGCGCAGCGCAACCGGCGCAACCGGGACGACTTCGTCGGCTGGGGCGTGGTCGACCCGGTGAAGGCGGTCACCTCGGACGCGCCCCCCGCGTCCCGAGCCGTACCGGACCCCCAGACCGTGCTGGCCGCGGCGCCGCTGGTGGCCCAGCCGCTCACCCTCGGGGAGACCCAGGCCGACCGCAACCGCCGTACCGCCACCTATGTGCTGGGCACGGCCCTGGTCGTGGTGCTGCTGATCAGCGGCGGCTCGGTGGTGCTCCGGGACCACCGCAGGCGGCGTTCCCGGGCCTGACCGGGGCATGCGACAGCGGCGAGGGCCGGGACCCGTGGGGGTCCCGGCCCTCGCCGCTGTGCCGCTGCTCCGCCGGGCTCAGACCTGCTGGTCCTCGGGCAGAGTGATCACCCAGTGGGTCTCCTGCCGGGGCCGCAGATAGAAGGCCCAGTAGAGCGCGGCGACGGCCACGATCCCACCGGTGACCAGCAGGTCCTGGACGGTCTGCTGCCAGAGCACATACGCCAGCACCACGATCAGCAGCACCGGGACGGCCGGCCACAGCGGCATCCGCCAGGCGGGGACGTCCTTGTGCCGGTTGCGGCGGGCGAAGAGCGCGGCCACGGCGACCAGGATGTACATCCCGGTGACCGCGACGCCGGTGATGCCGCTCAGGGCCTCGACGGGCACGTAGCACAGGACGGCGCCCGGCACGCCGACGGCCAGGGTGGCGACCCAGGGGGAGCCGAACCGGCCGATGGTGGAGAAGGCCCGGTTGACCGGGTCCGGCCAGGCCCGGTCGCGGGCGGAGGCGAAGAGCACCCGGGAGTTCTGGATGACCATCACGATGCCCGCGTTGATGATCGCCAGGGCGATGCAGAGGCTGATGAAGGTGCCCACCGCGGAGCTGCTCCACGCGGTGACCATGCCGGCGATGTCACCGTCGGCCAGGGCCTTCAGGTCGGGGGCGCCCACGGTGATGGCCGCCACCGGGAGGAGGATCACCGCGGAGGAGATCGCCAGCGTCCACAGCACCGTACGGGCGACGTTGCGCCGCGGGTTCTCCAGCTCCTCGGAGAGGTAGACGGCGGTGCTGAAGCCCTGGGTGACGAAGAGCGCGATGGCCAGGCCCGTGACGATGGCGCTGACGGACACCGCGGTGGTGGCGCCGCCGGAGCCGGCGGTGACGCCGTGCAGCAGGCTGGAGGCGCCCCGCTCGCTGTGGGCGAAGCCCAGCACGGCGACCACGGCCGCCGCGATGACCTCCAGCACCAGGAAGATGCCGGTGATCCAGGCGTTGGCCCGCAGGTCCAGCAGACCGGCCAGGGTCGCCAGCAGCATCACCAGGGCGCCCGCCAGGGGCGTGCTGATGTGCACGATCGGCGCCAGGTAGTCGGCGGTGCCCAGGGCGATGATCGGGGGCACGATCATGACCACGATCAGCGACAGGATGAAGACCACCCAGCCGGTCAGACGCCCCGAGAGGGTGCCGACCATCGCGTACTCGCCGCCGGCGCTGGGGATCAGGGTGCCCAGTTCCGAGTAGCAGAAGGCGACCGCGATGCAGAGCACCGAGCCGATGGCGATGGTGAGGGCGGTGGCGGTGCCGAGGTCCGCGAAGAGGTCCGGCACGATCACGAAGAGGGACGAGGCGGGGGTCACACAGGAGAGCGTGAGCAGCGTGCCGCCCACCACGCCGATGGAGCGGGTGAGCTTCTTGGTGCCGCCCGCCGCGGCCGGCTGCGCGTCCGCGGGGACGCCGGCGCGCGGAGGGTGGAGCGTGTCGGTCATGGAGGTTCCGATCGTGTCGCGGGCCTTCTGGGAGCGGTATCGCCTCCGGTGCTCGATGAGGGTCTGAGTGGGTCGCTCCCTGGCCGAATGAAACCTTTGACGAATCCTTAGCGTCAAGCGTCTCTTTGCAACGAAATCCGTATGACGAGCAGCGTGTGACCAATGATCTGATGGGTGGTCACACTTATTGTGATGTATGTCCCATTTGCGATTGACCTTGGATTCAATTAGATGATCATGATAGAGGTATTGAATACAAGGCATCTGTACGGTTACAGCATGTGAACAAAGGGAGCGCAGCTCAGCCGGCGGCCCGGCCCCCGCCATGGGCCGGCGACCACGGGAACCGCAGCCGGCACCGCCCCGCGCCCTGCAAAGCGTTACCAACCCGACTCCGGCCCCCACCCGCGGTCCGGGCTTCGAGACATCCCCGAGCCCACCGAAGGCTCCAACGGCGGAGGCTCCAACGGCGGAGGCCCCAACGGCGGAGGGCCGGGGCAGGCGCTGCGCGCCCGCCCCGGCCCTCCGGGGTCCGTCCCACGGCTCCCGTCAGTGCGACGGCAGCCAGCCCGTCTGCACCATCTGGCCGGAGCCGATCCGGCGGGAGACGAAGACGCCCCGGCCCGGCGGCAGCGGCTGCGGCTTCACCGTGCCCAGCAGGGCCCCCTCGTCCTTGCTGCCGGAGAGCACCACGCCCTGGGCGCCCAGCTCCTTCATCCGCTGCATCACCGGCTCGAACATCGCCCGCCCCGCGCCTCCGGCGCTGCGCGCGATGATCATCCTCAGGCCGATGTCCCGGGCGAACGGCAGGAACTCCACCAGGGGCTGCAGCGGGTTGCCGGACGAGGTCGCGACCAGCTCGTAGTCGTCGACGATCACGAACATGTCCTTGCCCGTGTACCAGTTGCGCGCCCGCAGCTGCTCCGGGGTGACGTCCGGGCCGGGCAGGCGCCGGGCGCAGGAGCCGCGCAGCAGCTCGACGATCTGCTGCAGGGCCGGCTGCGCGGCCGAGTACTCCACCAGATGGCCCTGCGGCACGGTGCCCAGCAGGGCGCGGCGGTAGTCGGCGACCACGATGCCGGCCTCCTCCGGGGTGTAGCGCTCGGTGATCTGCTTGATCAGCATCCGCAGCACCGCGGACTTGCCCGACTCGCTCTCACCGAAGACCACGAACAGCGGGTCGGTCTCGAAGTTGACGAAGACCGGCGACAGCTCGATCTCGTCCACACCGAAGGCCACACCGCGGTCGGGGAACTCGAACCCCTTGGGCAGCTGCTCGGCCGGCAGCACGGTCGGCAGCATCCGCACCTGCGGCGCGCGCTGCCCGCTCCAGGCCGCGTCCACGGACTGCACCAGCTGTGCGACGCCGTCCTGCAGGTCCTCCACCGAGGAGGAGCCGTCCAGCCGCGGCAGACCGCCCAGGAAGTGCAGCTTCTCGGCGGTGAGACCGCGGCCGGGGGCACCGGCCGGGACGTTCTGCGCGACCTTGCGGTCGATCTCGGACTCCATGGAGTCACCGAGCTTGAGCTCGATCCGGTTCTGCAGCAGGTCCTTCAGCGCCGGCCGCACCTCGGCGTACCGGGAGGCGGTGAGCACCAGGTGGATGCCGTAGCCCAGACCGCGCTGGGCGATGTCCGCGACCACCGGCTCCAGCAGCTCGAACTCCTGCTTGAAGGTGAGCCAGCCGTCGATCATCAGGAAGACGTCGCCGAACTGCTCGCCGGGCAGCGCCCCCTGGGCACGCCGGGTGCGGTAGGTGCCGATGGAGTCGATGCCCTGGGCGCGGAAGAGCTCCTCACGCCGGTTGAGCACCCCGTGCACCTCGCTCACCATCCGGCGCACCTTCTCGGCGTCCAGCCGGCCCGCGACACCGCCGACATGCGGCAGCCCCTCCAGGCCGATCATGCCGCCGCCGCCGAAGTCCAGGCAGTAGAACTGCACCTCGGCGGGGGTGTGGGTGAGGCCGAAGCCGGCGACCATGGTCCGCATCAGCGTCGACTTGCCGGACCGCGGACCACCGACCACCATGCCGTGACCGGCCGCGCCGGAGAAGTCCTGGTACATCACGTCGCGGCGCTGCTCGAACGGCTTGTCCACGATGCCGACCGGCACCACCAGGCGGCCCAGCGCCCCGTACTCGGGGGCCGTCAGCCCGCGCTCGGTGGTGGCCTGCAGCGGCGGCAGCAGCTGGTCCATGCTGGGCGCCTCGTCCAGCGGCGGCAGCCACACCTGGTGCGCCGCCGGGCCCTGGCCGATCATCCGCTGCACGATCACATCAAGCACCGTGTCGACCAGCGCGTCGTCCTCGCGCTGCGGCTCCGGCTCGCTCTCGGTCACCTGGGTCTCGATCACCGGGACCTCGGCCGCGGTGAAGAGCACCGGCTGCCGGCTGGAGACCCGGCCGGTGGACCGCACCTGCCCGGCCGGGCGGTACGGGCCGGAGACGTAGGCCGCCTTGAAGCGGTCCATCACGTCGGTGCCGAACTTGAGGTAGCCCACACCCGGCACCGGCGGCAGGTGGTACGCGTCCGGCACACCCAGCGCCGCCCGCGACTCCGCCGCCGAGAAGGTCCGCAGACCGATCCGGTACGAGAGGTAGGTGTCCAGACCGCGCAGCCGGCCCTCCTCCAGCCGCTGCGAGGCCAGCAGCAGGTGCACACCCAGCGAACGGCCGATCCGGCCGATCTGGATGAACATCTCGATGAAGTCGGGCTTGGCGGTCAGCAGTTCGCTGAACTCGTCGATGATCAGCACCAGCGACGGCAGCGGGTCGAGTGCGGCGCCGGCGGCCCGGGCCCGCTCGTACTCGTTGAGGTTGGCGTAGTTGCCCGCGGAGCGCAGCAGCTCCTGGCGGCGGTTGAGCTCACCGGTGATCGCGTCGCGCATGCGGTCGACCAGGGTGAGTTCCTCGGCCAGGTTGGTGATCACCGCGGAGGTGTGCGGCATCTCCGCCATACCGGCGAAGGTGGCACCACCCTTGAAGTCGGCGAGCACGAAGTTGAGGACCTCGGAGGAGTGGGTCATCGCCAGACCCAGCACCAGGGTGCGCAGCAGCTCCGACTTGCCGGAACCGGTGGCGCCGACGCACAGGCCGTGCGGGCCCATGCCCTCCAGCGCGGCCTCCTTGATGTCCAGCATCACCGGCTCGCCGTTGGCGCCCAGACCGATCGGCACCCGCAGCTTCTCGTGCGAGGCGCGCGGCCGCCAGGTGCGGGAGATGTCGATCGACCCCGCGTCGCCGACGCCCATCAGATCGGTGAAGTCCAGGTTGGACAGCAGCGGCTCGTCGTCGCCGCCGGCCGAGATCCGGTACGGGGCCAACTGACGGGCCAGCGCCTCGGACTGCCAGGCGGAGAGGGTGTCCGGGGTGCCGCTGTACGCGGCGCCGGACGCCGACTGCAGCAGCAGCTCCTCGGGGTTCACCGTGATCACCAGGGAACCGGACAGCTCGTCCAGGTCGCCGGGGACCACCTCGATGATGGTGACACCCTGCAGGCCCTCGGCACCGGCCAGCACCGAGTCGTGCGGCACCGAGGCGCCGTCCACCACCACCACGACATGCGGCTGGTCCGGGCTGGGCTGGGAGTCGCGGTGGAAGCGCGGCCGGCCGGACAGCTCGTCGTCCAGCAGCTCCTCCAGCTCGCCGAGACCGGTGGCGATCAGCCTGCGGCTGCCCGCGCCGTCGCTCTCCTTGCGGTGCTGGGTGTGCGGCAGCCACTTGGCCCACTCCCACTCCTCCACCGACCCGGGGGCCGCGGCGATGCCGACCACCAGGTCGTCGGGGGAGTGCAGGGTCGTCAGCTGGGCCAGCATCGCCCGCACCGTGCCGTAGACGGTGTCCGGGTCGCCGCAGACGGTGATGTGGTAAAACGCCCGCAGCGAGACCGCCAGCGGCAGCTCCTGCAGGGTGCCGTGGGAGGACAGGAAGGTCCGCATCGCCTCGGCGGTCAGCGGCTCCAGTTCGTCCATCGGGGCCGTCTGCGGCGCCACCAGTGGAGTGGCCAGTTGCTGTGGGCCCCGGCCCAGCCGGATCTGCCCGAAGTCGGGATCGCCGGTCCGCCGCTCCCACAGCCGTCGCCCCTCGGCGACGATCGACCACAACTGGTCGGGCTCCGGGTGCAGATAGAGCTGGGCGCCGCGCTGCTTCTCCGCGGTGCGGCGCACCTGGCGGCGCATCTGGGCCAGGTACTTGAGGTAGTCGCGGCGCTCGTCCGACATCGCGGAGCCGCCGCCCTTGCGGGCCCTGACCATCTGGGCCACACCCATGCCCGCGGTGGAGGCCACCATCAGGATGCCCATGATCTTCATGGTCCCGCCGGCGTTGGGCATGAAGAAGAACGCCGCGGAGCCGCCCATGCCGAGCAGGGGCAGCAGGTTCATCATCCAGTCGTCATTGCCGGTGCGGGGCAGCTCCGGCGGCGACTCCAACTGCACCGGCTCGTCCGGTACGGGGGGCGGATACGCCCTCGCCGGCCGCTTGACGGTCACCACGCTCACTCGGCACCAGCCCTCACGCACGCTGTCGATCGTGTCGCTTCGTCGATTCGCCGAACAGGCCGGCAACCGCACAGCGGTGCGTACCCGGTCGGTCCGGGGCGAGAGCCCCCGTGGCCCCCTCCACCGACCGCAGGGAACCGGGGGTCCGCCGTGGCCGCCCCCGCGCACCCTGCGCAGGGGCCGATCCTACTGGTACCTGACAAGGGTCCAGGAACCCCCGTCCCCCACGGGATTCCGCCTGACCGGCCGTCAGCCCGTCGACGGCGGCGCCCGGGGGCGTCCGCACCTCCCGGCAGCCGTCCCCCGCACGGCACCGACCGGCGCCGGACCAGGCCGGGACCCGTCCGGTGGGCCGCCGCGTCAACCCCTGCCGGGCGCAACGGCGGTGTCCCCGCATCGGCCGGCCACCGCCGCCAACTCCCCACCGCCCCGGGGTGCGGGGCGCACGGTGCGGCACCGTGTTCGGTAGGGTGTCCGCGCGCCGGTCCTGCCCGGACGCGGTCATCATCCGGGCGGGGCGAGCGCGATGGGCAGGGGGCCGACCAGGTTCCCCTACAGATCCCGTACACGAAAACAAGGGGGAGAACCGGTGAGCGCCAGCGCAACGACCGGATTCTGCCGGGTCACCGTCGTCGCCCCGGACAGCCGGATCGACGTCGCACTACCGGAGGACGTACCGCTCGCGGACGTCTACCCGGAGGTGCTGCGGCTGTCCGGCCAGACCCAGCACGAGGGGGCACCGACCGGGTTCCACCTGGTGCGCCGCGACGGCACCGTGCTCGACAGCGGACTGCCGCTGGCAGCCCAGCAGGTGCGCGACGGCGATCTGCTGTCGCTGCGTCCGTTCGCCGAGTCGCTGCCGCCCGCGGTCTACGACGACGTGGCGGACGCCATCGCCACCGCCGTGGAGGCGGACCGGCGCTTCTGGGGTCCCGAGCTGATGCGCACCTCCGGCCTGACCGGTGCGGTGCTGCTGCTCACCCTGATGGGCTTCGCCCTCTGGTTCTCCGATCTGATGCACGACATGCACAGCCTCCCCGGCGTCGTCGCCGGGGTCACCGCGGTGGTGCTGGTCGCCTTCGCGGGCGTACGGGCCCGGGTCTACGCCGACCACAACGCGGCGCTGGCACTCGGCCTGGCCGCGCTGCCGCACGCACTCATCGCCGGCTCCGGCATCATGCCGGTCGACCATCCCGGCCACCTGGTCGGCGGCGGCCCCGGCCGGCTGCAGTTCCTGGTCGCCTGCGTCACCATGCTGGTGGTCTCGGTACTGCTCGTCGGCCTGCTGCCGGAGAAGGACTCGGTCTTCGTCGGATCGGCCTTCGTGGCCGGCGCCGGAACCTTCGCCACCTTCGCCGCCGTGGCCATGGAGCACACCTCCGCCAGCGAGATCGCCGCCGTCACCGGCGCCGCCGCGGTGGCCGTGATCGGCTTCCTGCCCGCCCTCTCCTCCCGCTTCGCCCGGCTGCCGGTGGGCTTCCACGCACCCGGCCAGACCGCGGGCCGCGAGCGCTCCGGAGACCCGGCGGCCGACCGTGAGGCCCTGGAGTACGAGCGGATCGCCGCCCAGGCACGGCGCGGCCACGAGGTCCTGGTGGGCCTGGTCGGCGGCAGCGCCGCGGTGGTCGTCGGAGCCTGCACCGTGCTCGGCTTCAGCAAGGGCATGTGGCCCGAGGTGCTCGCCCTGGTGCTGGGTGTCGCCACCATGCTCCGCGCCCGCCTCTTCCGCTACTCCGCGCAGGTCTTCTGCCTGGTGGTGGCGGGCCTGGTCGGGCTGGCCCTGCTGATCCTCGGGCTGGCGCTGCACACCCCCGAGTTCATCCTCTCGGTGCAGGCCGGCCCCGAGGCCGACATCCGTACCGTCTGGCTCTCCGCCGCCATCGCCGCCGGCGCCGCCGTGCTGGTGGCCGTGGCCCTGGTCGTCCCGCGACTGGGCGTGTCCCCCTTCTGGGGCCGGGTGCTGGATCTGGTCGACAGCCTGGTGCTGGTCTCCCTGGTGCCGCTCACCCTCGCGGTGCTGGACATCTACGCGTCCGTCCGGGGCGTCACCGGCTGACCCGCCCCGCAGCTCCCCCGGTGCCCGCCGACCGCCCGGTCGGCGGGCACTGGTACGCTTGGTCACCGATCGTGTTGCATCCTGCCCGGACACCCGGAGCCGGGGCGCCCCGGTCGAAGGCATGACGCACCACCCCGAGCACCACCTCTGCACCAAGCCGAGTTCCGCAAGGCGCCTGTGAAGAAGACCAGGACCACTCGGCCCACCACTCGAAGGAGTTGCTGTGGCTCTCGACGCCGCCGTCAAGAAGCAGATCATGTCCGAGTTCGGCACCAAGGAGGGCGACACCGGCTCCCCCGAGGTCCAGGTCGCGATGCTCACCCGTCGGATCTCCGACCTGACCGAGCACCTCAAGCTGCACAAGCACGACCACCACTCCCGCCGGGGTCTGCTGCTCCTGGTCGGCCAGCGCCGCCGCCTGCTGCAGTACCTGGCCAAGAAGGACATCGAGCGCTTCCGTACGCTCGTCGACCGCCTGGGCATCCGCCGTGGTGCCGCCGGCGGCGCCAAGTAGTACACCGCCAGGGGGCGGCTCCCTTCGAGGGAAGCCGCCCCCTCGCGCATCCCGGGCCGGGAGGCCCGGCGAGGCGCGCCGCACCAAGCCGGAGTTCCCGGTCCGCAAGCGTGGCAAAGGCCCCGTTTGTAGGGTGTGGATTTGTAGGGTGAAGGGAACGCCCCGTGGTGGCGCCGCACACGGCGCCGACGGGAACCCCGACACCATGCGGGCTTGCAGGCCTCAAACGGAGGCCGCCCGCACCCAGGGGAGCGTCCACCACGCGACCGCCGACTCGGTGCCACCAGGCGCCGGTCCTCGGTAGTGGCCGCCGGGCGGCACAAGCCGCAGCCCGGAGGCTTCGATCGAAGACCGGCCCGGCCGGGGCCGGAGCGGAGCACTGCGCAGGGACGCTCCACCAGGGACGTTCGCATAAAGAGGAGATCTTCCTGGTGGAAGAGAACGTGCACTACGCCGAAGCCGTCATCGACAATGGCACCTTCGGCACCCGTACCATCCGCTTCGAGACGGGCCGCCTCGCCCGTCAGGCCGCCGGCTCGGCCGTCGCCTACCTCGACGACGAGACCATGGTCCTGTCGGCGACCACCGCCTCGAAGCAGCCCAAGGAGCACTTCGACTTCTTCCCCCTCACGGTGGACGTCGAGGAGCGGATGTACGCCGCCGGGCGGATCCCCGGCTCCTTCTTCCGGCGCGAGGGCCGCCCCTCCGAGGACGCGATCCTCACCTGCCGGCTGATCGACCGCCCGCTGCGCCCCTCCTTCGTCAAGGGCCTGCGCAACGAGATCCAGGTCGTCTGCACCGTCATGGCGCTGGACCCGACCCACCTCTACGACGTGGTCGCGATCAACGCCGCCTCCGCCTCCACCCAGCTGGCGGGCCTGCCGTTCTCCGGCCCGATCGGCGGCGTCCGCGTGGCGCTGATCAAGGGCCAGTGGGTCGCCTTCCCGACCCACCCGGAGCTCGAGGAGGCCGTCTTCGACATGGTCGTCGCCGGCCGTGTCCTGGACGACGGCGACGTCGCGATCATGATGGTCGAGGCCGAGGCCACCGACAAGACCATCAAGCTGGTCGAGGGCGGCGCCGAGGCGCCGACCGAGGAGATCGTGGCGGCGGGCCTGGAGGCCTCCAAGCCCTTCATCAAGGTCCTCTGCAAGGCCCAGTCGGACCTCGCCGCCCGGGCCGCCAAGCCCACCGGCGAGTTCCCGGTCTTCCTGGACTACCAGGACGACGTCCTGGAGGCGCTCACCGCCGCCGTCCGCGACGAGCTGGCGCAGGCCCTCACCATCGCCGGCAAGCAGGCCCGCGAGGCCGAGCTGGACCGCGTCAAGGCGCTGGCCGGCGAGAAGCTGCTGCCCGAGTTCGAGGGCCGCGAGAAGGAGATCTCCGCCGCGTACCGCGCGCTGACCAAGAAGCTGGTCCGCGAGCGCGTCATCAAGGAGAAGGTCCGCATCGACGGCCGCGGTGTCACCGACATCCGCACCCTGGCCGCCGAGGTCGAGGCCATCCCGCGGGTCCACGGCTCCGCCCTCTTCGAGCGCGGCGAGACCCAGATCCTCGGCGTCACCACGCTGAACATGCTCCGCATGGAGCAGCAGCTGGACACGCTGGCGCCGGAGACCCGCAAGCGCTACATGCACAACTACAACTTCCCGCCGTACTCCGTGGGCGAGACCGGCCGCGTGGGCTCCCCCAAGCGCCGCGAGATCGGCCACGGCGCGCTGGCGGAGCGGGCGCTCATCCCGGTGCTGCCGACCCGCGAGGAGTTCCCCTACGCCATCCGCCAGGTCTCCGAGGCGCTGGGCTCCAACGGCTCCACCTCGATGGGCTCGGTCTGCGCCTCCACCATGTCGCTGCTGAACGCCGGTGTGCCGCTGAAGGCCCCCGTCGCCGGTATCGCCATGGGCCTGATCTCCCAGGAGATCGACGGCGAGACCCACTATGTGACGCTGACCGACATCCTCGGTGCCGAGGACGCCTTCGGCGACATGGACTTCAAGGTCGCCGGCACCCGGAAGTTCGTCACCGCGCTGCAGCTGGACACCAAGCTCGACGGCATCCCCGCCTCGGTGCTGGCCGCCGCGCTCAAGCAGGCCCGCGAGGCCCGGCTGCACATCCTGGACGTCATGGGCGAGGCCATCGACACCCCGGACGAGATGTCGCCGAACGCGCCGCGGATCATCACCATCAAGATCCCGGTGGACAAGATCGGTGAGGTCATCGGCCCCAAGGGCAAGATGATCAACCAGATCCAGGAGGACACCGGCGCGGACATCACCATCGAGGACGACGGCACCATCTACATCGGTGCGGTCGACGGCCCCTCGGCGGAGGCTGCCCGTACGACGATCAACCAGATCGCCAACCCGACCATGCCGGAGGTCGGCGAGCGCTACCTGGGCACCGTGGTGAAGACCACGACGTTCGGCGCGTTCGTGTCGCTGATGCCGGGCAAGGACGGCCTGCTGCACATCTCGCAGCTGCGCAAGCTCTCCGGCGGCAAGCGCGTGGAGAACGTCGAGGACGTCGTCCAGGTCGGCGCCAAGGTCCAGGTCGAGATCGCCGAGATCGACCCCCGTGGCAAGCTCTCCCTCATCCCCGTCATCGAGGGCGAGGGCGACGAGGCCGCCGGCTCCTGACCCGGCCCCGGGCCGAGCCCGACCCACGGCCCGCCCCTCCCGTCCCGTACGGGAGGGGCGGGCCGCACCCTGTACCACCCACTGCTCCTGGAGGTCCCACCGTGGCTCAGGTCTCGGCGGCGCACCAGCGCCCCGGTACGACCCGCACCCTGCTCAAGGGGGTGGACGGCGCCGGAACCGTACGCCGCACCGTGCTTCCCGGTGGCCTGCGCATCGTCACCGAGACCCTGCCGACGGTGCGCTCCGCCACCTTCGGCATCTGGGTGGGCGTGGGCTCGCGGGACGAGACCCCCGTCCTCAACGGGGCCACCCACTACCTGGAGCACCTGCTCTTCAAGGGCACCGAGCGGCGCTCCGCCCTGGACATCTCCTCCGCGCTGGACGCGGTCGGCGGCGAGATGAACGCCTTCACCGCCAAGGAGAACACCTGCTACTACGCCCGGGTCCTGGACACCGACCTGCCGCTGGCCATCGACGTGGTCTGCGACATGCTCACCGGGTCGCTCATCCGCGAGGAGGACGTCGACGCCGAGCGCGGTGTCATCCTCGAGGAGATCGCCATGACCGAGGACGACCCCGGCGACGTCGTCCATGACCTCTTCTCCCAGGTCCTGTACGGCAACTCACCGCTCGGCCGCCCGGTGCTCGGCACCGTCGAGACCATCAACGCCCTCACCCGCGACCAGATCGCCGGCTTCTACCGCCGCCGCTACCGGCCGGAGAACCTGGTGGTCGCCGCCGCCGGCAACATCGACCACACCAAGGTCGTCCGCCAGGTCCAGCGGGCCTTCCAGACCGCGGACGCCCTCGGCCGCGAGGACGTCCGCCCCTCCGAGCCGCGCGGCGGCAGCCGCGCCCTGCGCACCGCCGGCCGCGTCGAGGTGCTCAACCGCCCCACCGAGCAGGCGCACCTCGTCCTCGGCCTGCCCGGCGTCGCCCGGCGCGACGAGCGCCGCTGGGCGCTGGGGGTGCTCAACTCCGCCCTCGGCGGCGGTATGAGCTCCCGGCTCTTCCAGGAGGTCCGCGAGAAGCGCGGCCTGGCCTACTCCGTCTACTCCTACTCCACCTCCTACGCCGACAGCGGCATGTTCGGCATCTATGCCGGCTGCCAGCCCAAGCGGGTCGAGGAGGTGCTGAAGATCTGCCGCGAGGAGCTGGAGCGGGTCGCCGAGCACGGCATCACCGAGGAGGAGCTGCGCCGCTCCATCGGCCAGATCGCCGGGTCCACCGTGCTGGGCATGGAGGACACGGGCTCGCTGATGAACAAGATCGGCAAGGCCGAACTCTGCTACGGCACCCATCTGTCGGTCGACGAACTCCTCGGCAAGATCCGCGCGGTGACCGTCGACGACGTACGCGAGATCGCCCATGACGTCCTGGGTGCGCACCGCCCCTCCCTCGCCGTGATAGGACCGGTGGGCGACAAGCGTGCCGCCAGGCTCACCGAAGCGGTCGCCTGACCGCCGCACCGCACCGGCTGAACCGTCGCGCCGCACCGCACCGGCTGAAAGGAAGCACCCATGACCGCGCCCCTGCGAGTGGCCGTCCTCGGAGCGAAGGGCCGCATCGGCTCCGAGGCCTGCCGCGCCGTCGAGGCCGCCGACGACCTGGAGCTGGTCGCCGCCCTCGGCCGCGACGACAAGCTCGACGCACTGGTGGAGACCGGAGCCCAGGTCGCCGTGGACCTCACCCACCCCGACGCGGTGATGGGCAACCTGGAGTTCTGCGTCTCCCAGGGCATCCACGCGGTCGTCGGCACCACCGGCTGGACCGAGGAGCGCTTCGCCACGCTGCGCGGCCTGCTCACCGCCTCGCCGGCCACCGGAGTGCTGATCGCCCCCAACTTCTCCATCGGCGCGGTCCTCACCATGCGCTTCGCGGAGCAGGCCGCCCGCTTCTTCGAGTCGGTCGAGGTGGTGGAGCTGCACCACAACCGCAAGGCCGACGCCCCCAGCGGCACCGCCACCCGCACCGCCCAGCTGATCGCCGCCGCCCGCGACCGGGCCGGCGTCGCCCCCCAGCAGGACCCCACCACCCACGCCCTGGAGGGCGCCCGCGGCGCCACCGTGGACGGGGTGCCCGTCCACTCCGTCCGGCTGCGCGGACTCCTGGCCCACCAGGAGGTGCTCTTCGGCGACCTCGGCGAGACCCTGACGATCCGTCATGACTCGCTGCACCACAGCTGCTTCATGCCGGGCATCCTGCTCGGCGTGCGCAGGATCCCCACCGCTCCGGGCCTCACCGTGGGCCTGGAGCACTTCATGGACCTGGACTGAACCGATCATGAAGTCCCGCACCGGATTCTTCGTCCTGGCCGCCGTACTGCTCTTCGTCTTCGCGGTGGTGGTCTTCGAGGGCGTCCAGCTGATCGCCACCGGCAAGCCCGCCGGGATCGGCATCGGCGTCTGCGCCATGGTCATCCCGGCCATCGGCGTCTGGTTCCTCTGGCACACCGTGCAGTTCGGCCGTCGCAGTGAGGCCATGGCACGGGAGCTGGAGGCCGAGGGCGGACTGCCCGTCGACGAGCTGGTGCGCACGCCCGGCGGCCGGATCGACCGCGCCTCCGCCGACGCCGTCTTCGCCCGCCGTCAGGCGCAGGCGGAGGAGTCGCCCGGCGACTGGCGCGTCTGGTTCCGTCTCGCCGTGGCCTACGCGGACGCCGGGGACACCCCGCGCGCCCGCAGGACCATGCAGCACGCCATCCGGCTGCACACCGGCGCCTGACGACCTGGCCGGCGTCCCTCGCCGCACCCGTGGGAGCGGGATGCGGCGAGGGACGGCCGGGCCCGCGCAGGCGGCCGCCGGAAGGGCTCCGTGGCGCTCTGCACAAGCCCTAGCAGGGCACCTAGCAGGGCACCTGGGCCGTGACCGCCCGCAGAGCCGCCGGGGGAGCCGCCACGGCGGCGCCCAGCGACGCCCGGTACTGCAACTCGGGGAGCCGCGCGCCGCCGAGCCTCAGCAGGGTGCGGGAGCCCGTCGCCCGCAGTCCATGGCGTTCGTAGAACGCCCGCGCCCGGGCGTTCTCCTCCAGCACCCAGAGCACCATCGACGGATACCCGTCAGCGGTCAGCCGCCGCCGGGCCTCACCGAGCAGCAGCGCTCCCACACCGGTCGACCAGGCCTCCGGATGCGCATAGAGGGCGTAGAGCTCACCAGGGCGCTCGTCCTCGGCGGGAAGCGGCAGCGCGGGCCGCGCGGCGCCGCACACCGCGAAGGCCACCACCCGCCCGCCGCGCACCGCCACCAGGTGGTGCCGGTCCCGCGGTCGCTCCCGGAAGTGCCTTAAGGCCCTGGTCAGCGCCTCCGGGCCGGCATCCATCGCCCCCAGGTACGCGGGCGGCACGATGCCCCGGTACGCGGCACGCCACCCCGCCGTACGCACCCTCAGCACCTCGGCCATGTCCTCCGGACGGGTGTCACGGACCACAGCCGGGCCGTAGGTCTCCGCGGTCATCTCTGCCTCCCGGGCTCGCGGATCTGCCAAACCGTGCCGAAGAGGATACGAACCCCAGGTGCAGGTGGTTCGCCCGGGTTCGGTCCGCGGCCCGGGATACGCTGGGCGCCGCCCTGACCGCCACCCCGAGGAGGAGCCACCCGTGACCGACGAAGCAGCCCAGGAGCCCCGCTTCCGCGACGATGTCACCGTCGAACTGGTGCGCCATGCCGCCCGCGACAGCGACGTCCTCTGGGCCGCCCGCGTCTCCACGGCCGGCGAGCAGTCGCTGGAGGAGCTCCAGAAGGACCCGGAGCGCTCCAAGGGCCTGATCAACTACCTGATGCGCGACCGCCACGGCACGCCCTTCGAGCACAACTCGATGACCTTCTTCGTCAGCGCGCCGATCTTTGTCTTCCGGGAGTTCCACCGCCATCGCAGCGGCTGGTGCCTCGCGGGCGACACCGAGATCACGCTGGAGAGCGAGGGGGGCCACTTGGCTCGCCGGACCATCAAGGAGCTCCACCGGCTCTGGCACCACGGGATGGAAGACCGGCTGCCGGTGTCCACAGGAGGTGTCACCTGGCACGCGAAGGCGGGCAAGTGGCGCGCCCAGGTACGTCAGCGGGGTGAGAACCATCACCTGGGCTTGTACACGGCGCGCGAGGACGCGGAGCGGGCTGTCGAAAATTTCCGTGAGGAAAATCCCAGCACTCGCCTCCGCAAGCTCGACTCGGTCCGGCACAACCACGTCAGGTGCTACGACGAGCGCACTCTGATCGCTCAGCGCGCCCAGATCCTCGACGTCATGGAATCAGGGGTCAAACAGCTGCTCAAGCTGACGACAGCCTCCGGCAAGGTTCTCCGCTGCAGCAAGGACCACGCGGTCTTCACCCCAGACGGCTGGCGCAAGGCGGGAGAGCTCCAGGCAGGGGACCAGGTCATGGTCGGGGGCACCGCCCCGCGGCCGAGCGAGGCGCTTGTGCCTCCGAGTCTCCGGCGCGGCATCGGCGTGTGGACCTCGATGCAACGCAAACGGCTCATCAAGGAGCAGGACGTCTGCTACCTCTGCTCGCACATGTTCCCGCGCGACGAGCTGGAGCTGGACCACGTCGTACCGGTGGCGATGGATCTGCTGAAGGCGCTCGACGAGCGGAACCTCGCCCCAGCCTGCAAGAACTGCCACGACATGAAGAGCGCCGCCGAGCAGGGCATGGGCAAGCGAGGCGGAAAGATCGCAGTCGCCAAGCCGGACGTCGTTCTCAGCATCGAGGACGACGGCGAGGAGATGACCTACGACCTCTCCGTTGCCGGGCCGTGGCACAACTTCCTGGCCGACGGAGTGGTGGTGCACAACTCGTACAACGAGGAGAGTGGCCGCTACCGCGAGCTGCAGCCGGTCTTCTACGTGCCCGGCGAGGAGCGCAAGCTCGTCCAGCAGGGCCGTCCGGGCAAGTACGAGTTCGTCGCGGGCACCCCGGAGCAGCACAAGACCGTCGGCGCGGCGATGGAGGAGTCCTACCGCCGCTCCTACGAGGCCTACCAGGAGATGCTGGCCGCGGGGGTGGCCCGGGAGGTGGCCCGGGCCGTGCTGCCCGTGGGCCTGTTCAGCTCGATGTACGCGACCTGCAACGCCCGCTCGCTGATGCACTTCCTGTCGCTGCGGACCAAGGACGAGCGCGCCAAGGTGCCCTCGTTCCCGCAGAGGGAGATCGAGATGGTGGCGGAGCGCATGGAGCAGCAGTGGGCCGAGCTGATGCCGCTCACCCATGCGGCCTTCAACGCCCACGGCCGGGTCGCCCCCTGACCTGCGGCGGACCCCGGGGTTGAACCCAGTCGGGTATGTCCGGATTGCGGCACCCCAGCCCCGTACCTACGCTCAAATCACGGATTCCGGTGTCGGCTGAACCCCCGAGCAGGCGGCACCGGAATCCCCGTGGGCAGCCGGTTTTCCCGTAGTTCTTGCGGCGGCCGAGGAGGGTTCCCTGGAACCCTCCGGCCTCCGCCCGTTCCAGGCCGCCCGGGCCGGCGCCCGTGGCAGCCACCCGCCCCGGGCGCCGCCCGGTCCGCTACGAGTAGCGTGGGAACCATGGCTCCGACCTCCACCCCACAGACCCCCTTCGGCCGGGTCCTTACCGCGATGGTGACCCCGTTCACCGTCGACGGCGCCCTTGATCTCGACGGCGCGCAGCGGCTCGCCGTCCACCTCGTCGACGCAGGCAACGACGGCCTCGTCGTCAACGGCACCACCGGCGAGTCGCCGACCACCTCCGACGCCGAGAAGGCCCGACTGGTGCGCGCCGTGGTGGAGGCCGTCGGCGACCGCGCCCATGTGGTGGCCGGCGTCGGCACCAATGACACCCACCACAGCATCGAGCTCGCCCGCCAGGCCGAGACCGCCGGCGCCCACGGCCTGCTCACCGTGACGCCGTACTACAGCAAGCCGCCGCAGGAGGGCCTGGTCCGCCACTTCACCGCGATCGCCGACGCGACCGGCCTGCCGGTGATGCTCTACGACATCCCCGGGCGCAGCGGGGTCCCGCTCTCCCTGGAGACCCTGGTCAGGTTGGGTGAGCACCCCAGGATCGTCGCCAACAAGGACGCCAAGGGGGACCTGTCGGCCGCGAGTTGGGCGATCGCCCGCAGCGGCCTCGCCTGGTACTCCGGCGACGACATGCTCAACCTGCCGCTGCTCTCGGTCGGAGCCGTCGGTTTTGTGAGCGTGGTGGGCCATGTGGTCGCGGGTGAGCTGCGTGCCATGCTGGAGGCCTTCCTGGCGGGCGACCACGGCAAGGCCGTCACCCTGCACCAGAGCCTGCTCCCGGTCTTCACCGGGATGTTCCGCACCCAGGGCGTGATCACCAGCAAGGCGGCGCTCAACCTGCAGGGTCTGCCGGCGGGGCCGCTGCGGCTTCCGCTGGTCGACGCCACCGACGCAGAGATCGAACAGCTCAGGAAGGATCTCGCCGCAGGCGGGGTACACCTCTAGTCAGGAAGACGCAGACGTGCGCGCCCCGGCTCGCCGGTCCCCACCGTCCGTACGGAGGGTGACTGCCGCAGAGCCGGACAGGGGGCGCAAGGCAGTGCACAGAGACCACCCCGGTCGGCGACGGCCGGGAAGCAACCGAAGGAACGAGACTGTTCGCGCGCCATGTGCCGCTCGGGGAACACGCCCCTGGGGCACGTGGCGCGCGTCGTGAGGAGAGACTTTTGAGCCATCCGCACCCGGAACTGGGCCCCCCGCCGAAGCTTCCCGACGGCGCACTGCGTGTGACACCGCTGGGCGGCCTCGGGGAGATCGGCCGCAACATGACGGTGTTCGAGTACGGCGGCCGACTGCTGATCGTCGACTGCGGGGTGCTCTTCCCCGAGGACGAGCAGCCCGGCATCGACCTGATCCTCCCGGACTTCACCAGCATCCGGGACCGCCTCGACGCCGTCGACGGCATCGTCCTCACCCATGGCCACGAGGACCACATCGGCGCGGTGCCCTTCCTGCTCAGGGAGAAGCCGGACATCCCGCTGATCGGTTCCAAGCTGACCCTGGCGCTGATCGAGGCCAAGCTCACCGAGCACCGCATCCGGCCCTACACGCTGGAGGTCAAGGAGGGGCAGCGGGAGCGCATCGGCCCCTTCGACTGCGAGTTCATCGCGGTGAACCACTCCATCCCGGACGCCCTCGCGGTCGCCCTGCGCACCCCCGCCGGCATGGTGGTCTGCACCGGTGACTTCAAGATGGACCAGCTTCCGCTGGACGGCCGGCTCACCGATCTGCCCGCCTTCGCCCGGCTGGCCGAGGAGGGCATCGACCTGCTGCTGGTGGACTCCACCAACGCCGAGGTCCCCGGCTTCATCCCGCACGAGCGGGACATCCTCCCGGTGCTGCGCCAGGTCTTCGACAAGGCGGACCGCCGCATCATCGTGGCCAGCTTCGCCAGCCATGTGCACCGCATCCAGCAGGTGCTGGACGCGGCGCACGAGTTCGGGCGCAAGGTGGCCTTCGTGGGGCGCTCGATGGTCCGCAACATGGGCATCGCCCGCGACCTCGGCTATCTGCGGGTGCCCGGCGGCCTGGTGGTGGACGTCAAGACGCTGGACGACCTCCCGGACGAGGACGTGGTGCTGATCTGCACCGGCTCCCAGGGCGAGCCCATGGCCGCGCTCTCCCGGATGGCCAACCGGGACCACCAGATCCGGATCGTCGAGGGCGACACGGTGGTGCTCGCCTCGTCGCTGATCCCGGGCAACGAGAACGCCGTGTACCGGGTGATCAACGGGCTGACCCGGTGGGGCGCCAATGTGGTCCACAAGGGCAATGCCAAGGTGCATGTCTCCGGCCATGCCTCCGCGGGTGAGCTGCTGTACTTCTTCAACATCTGCCGGCCGCGCAACCTGATGCCGGTCCACGGCGAGTGGCGCCACCTGCGCGCCGCGGCCAACCTCGGCCAGGCCACGGGCATCCCCCGGGAGCGGACCGTGATCGCCGAGGACGGCGTGGTGGTCGACCTGGTCCAGGGTGTCGCCCGGATCACCGGCAAGGTCCAGGCCGGCTATGTCTATGTGGACGGTCTCTCGGTCGGGGACGTCACCGAGACGTCCCTCAAGGACCGCCGGATCCTCGGCGACGAGGGCTTCGTCTCCGTCTTCGTGGTGGTCGACTCCACCAGTGGGAAGGTCGTCGGCGGTCCGCACATCCAGGCCCGCGGCTCGGGTATCGAGGACGCGGCCTTCGGACCGGTGGTGGCCAAGATCGAGGAGGCCCTTGGCCGGGCGGCGCAGGACGGGGTCTCCGAACCGCGGCAGCTGCAGCAGCTGATCCGGCGCGCCATCGGCAAGTGGGTGTCGGACACCTACCGCCGACGCCCGATGATCCTTCCGGTGGTCGTGGAGGTCTGAGCAAGCAGACTCCGTAGGGGAACCGCCCGGCGGACACGTCTGACCAGGCACGATGCCGGGGGCCGGCAGCGGGACGCATCCGCTGCCGGCCCCCGGCACATCGGGGGGCTTCCGGGGTTGACAGCCCCGTGGAAGGTCACTAAAGTTGCGAGAGCTGCCTGTAGAGGGAGCCGGGCGCACGGGACGTGCGGACGGGCCTCCGGGGAGCCGAATCCAGAGATAGACGGACCGACCCGGTGAATTTCGGGGCGGCGGGCTATCGCGGACCCGGAAGCGCGGAAAGACTCGACAGAGAGATCTGATAGAGTCGGAAAGCGCCGAAAGGCCGAAGGAAATGCAGTGAGGAAGTGAAACCCCGCCAGCGGGGGTCGGAAAAGCGGTAAGCGGATCTGATAAGCTGGAGACACGAAGAAGGGAAGCGCCCGGAGGGGCCCGGAAGGGTTTCGATGGAAGCGTCCGTTCCTTGAGAACTCAACAGCGTGCCAAAATTCAACGCCAGATTTTTGAACCCTCTGGGGTTCCTTTGAATGAAGT
>NZ_LIQR01000370.1 GCF_001418575.1 Peterkaempfera griseoplana | reverse complement strand
CGGGTGGCCGCGGGCCGGAGGGGGAGGAGCGCGGGGCGGGAAGCGTCCCTCTGAGTCGCGGCCGCCGCGCCCTGAGCGCCCCGGGCGGCGAACAGCAGCCCCGGACCGTGGGCTTCGCCGCTCCCCGCGCTTGTCAGCTCGTCAGCTCGTGAGAATGGCACTCGCGACGACGTCGAGAAGGGAACCGGGCGCAGGAGCGGCGCGCCGCCGATCAGGGCTCACCGGTACGAACGCGGCAGGGGCCTGCCGGAGCGTGCGGTCACTGTTCCTGGGGGCGAGGGGAATGCCGTTGGCGTCCCGCTTCCGCCACAGGATCGGTGAGGGTCCAGCTCGCGAGGAGGTCCAGAGCCCGTTTCGAGGACGATCCCGCCTCCGCCGTGTAGACGAACAGGGTCGTGTCGGGATCCCCGGGCAGGGTGAGGGTCTCGTACTCGACGGTGAGCTCGCCGACGAGAGGATGGCGCAGGCGCTTGGAGCCGTGGGTGCGTCGGTGGACGCGGTGCTGCTCCCACCAGTGGTCGAACTCGCGGCTGTGTGCGCGCAGTTCCTCGACGAGGGCGATGGTGGCCGGATCGTCCGGATCGCGGCCGACCTCGAACCGCAGACTCTCGACGGCGGCCCGCGCCTGGTCCTCCCAGTCCACGAACAGGTTCCGGGCGTCGTCGAGGAACATCCAGCGCGCGTAGTTACGCTGCCGTGCGGGCAGTTGTTCGAAGTCGCTGAACAGTGCCTTGGCCATTCGGTTGGCGGCGAGGACATCGGTGCGGCGTCCCAGAACGAGAGCGGGTTCGCCGTCCAGGGCGTCCAGCAGCTGGTAGAGGCCGGGGCGGACGCGCTGGACACCGCGGGGGCCCCGGGCCCGTGCCGCGGTCACCCCGATGAGGTCCCGCAGGTGTGCCCGTCCCGCGGCGTCGAGCCCGAGCGCGTGACCGAGGGCCTCGACCACGGCGGGTGACGGAGTGATGGGCCGGCCCTGTTCGAGACGGGTGTAGTAGTCGGCCGACACTCCCGCCAGGAAGGCGACTTCCTCCCGGCGCAGACCCGGCACGCGGCGTACCCGGCCGTCCGGCGGGAGCCCCGCTCGCGAAGGGTCGCCCTGGCTGCGAGCGCGCTTGAGGAAATCAGCCAGTTCACGGTTGGTGTTGCCCACCCGAGCAGTGTCGCCCATGCGCGGCGTTCCCGGCTGGCCCTCCGAGTCCTAGGTTGCCCAGTCCCCGGTCCCGCAGGGCGCGATATGCGCGTCCGCAGCCGGGTCCGGCGGTCCACGCTGGATGTACACCGACCCCGAGGACAGTCCGGGGCGGCCCGGCACTGACGAAGGACGAACATGGCCTTTCCGACCGACCGACCCGCGATCTGGTTCGTGACCGGCACCTCCCGTGGACTGGGACTGGAACTGGTCAGGCAACTGCTGGCGCGCGGTGACAGCGTCGCGGCGACCACGCGATCCACCGACCGGCTGCTCACGGCGCTCGGCGACGGCGTCGACACCACGCGTCTCAGCCCGCTGACCGTCGACCTGCGCGACGAAGCCCAGGTGCAGCAGGCCGTGCAGAAGACCACCGAGCGTCTCGGCGGCCTGGACGTCGTCGTCAACAACGCGGGCTACGGATTCCTGGCCGCGGTGGAGGAGACCAGCGACCGCGAGGTCCGCGACATGCTCGACGTCCAGGTCGTCGGCGTGTGGAACGTGCTGCGTGCCGCGCTGCCCGTCCTGCGCGAGCAGCGTGGCGGCCACATCGTGAACGTGTCGTCGGTCCTGGGACTGACTGCCGTCCCGGGTTGGGCGCTGTACTGCGCGGGCAAGTTCGCGCTCGAGGGCCTGAGCGAGGCTCTGGCGGCCGAGGTGGCGGACTTCGGTGTCGACGTGACCATCGTCGAGCCGGGTTACTTCCGCACCGACTTCCTCACCCAGGACTCACTGGTACTGCCCACCGGAACCACGGAACACTACCCCGGCATCCGTGACATGGTCGGCGACCACCTCAAGCTCCAGGGCAGCCAGCTCGGCGACCCCGTCAAGGGCGCCGCCTCGATCATCGACCGGGTCGTGGCCGGCGGCGGGCCGCTGCGCCAGCTGCTCGGCTCGGACTCCCACGCCTATGCGACCGCCAAGGTACAGGCTCTACTGACGAACCTGGACGCCACCGCGGACACCGCACCTGTCACCGACTTCCCCGCCGCGGTCTGAGACCGGCCGGAGCGCCGCCCGGTCGGGGCGCGGGCAGCCGGTCGCGCCCGTGAGGCGTGGCCTTCGGCTGCCTGCGTCGGTGGCCGTGATCCGGACGCGGTCGATGCCTTCGTCCAGGAACGCGGTCAGGTCCTGGGCCTCGGCGTGGACGGCCTCTCGTTCGGGTGTGCCGAGGAGGCGCAGCGGGTCGACGCGGAGTTCGCCCAGGGCGCGGCGTGGCGGGCCGGGCCAATGGTCCTCGAGGGCCTGGACGAGTTCGGCCATCGTGCGTCCGGTGGTCGGCCACGACCTCGCGGCCGGCGGCGGGGACCTCGTCCGGGTCGGGACCGACCAGTTCGCGCCGGTAGGTGGCCAGCACCCGCTGACGCAGCAGGGCGTCGTGGCGGGCCCGCCAGAACAGCGCGGCCTGGGCGGTGACGAGGCGTACGGTGCGGCGCATCAGGGAGCGCACCACCGTCCGGCCGGTCAGCGCGTCAGAGAGTTCCGCGGGGGATAGGTCACGCCTGTTGAAGCAGACTCCGACGATGCCCGTGACCGTGATCGCGGAGCGGATCGGCTGGGAGCGCGGGCGACGATCCTGCGCGATCCCGGGGGTCCCGCACCCGATGGCGACGTCGGTGGCGGGCGTTACGGTGCCGGTGTGATCGATGAGCTTCAGAGGAAACTGACGTCCTTTCGTGCCACGGCAGTTGAGCGGGCGATACCCGTCCGTGGCGCGGTGGAGAGCGCCGTGGCCGCGCTGGAGGAGCTGGGGGCGCTCGGCGCGGGGCGCACACGTGCGGCGGAAACTGCGCGGCTGCATGCCCTGCTGGACGGGATGGTGGTGCAACTGCTGGCCCGGCCGGCGCGGATGAGCCCGCAGCAGGCACAGGACATTTTGGTCCAGCATCTGGCAGAACTCTGTGCCTGAGAGGCAGGGCTGCTGATCGGGGCTCGGCCGGTCACTGCTCCCTGGTGAAGCCGCCAGTGTCCACCTCAGTGAGAATGCCGAGCTTGACCAGGCGTTTCGGCTTGGCTCGGGCGCCCTCGATGTTCTTCGGCAGCAGTTCGTGGTCAAGTGCTTCGCAGACGTCCTTGGCCCGCAGCCGTCCGGTCGCCTTGGTGAAGACGGCTGGTGGGTTGCGGTGAGTAGGTTGCGGTAGTCGGTCGAGGCGAAGCTGTGCCGACCGTGGCCTTGGGGTGTGAGATTGCCTGACGTGATGGGAAGTTGGTCCACGTCTGGTGCGGATCTTGGAGGGCGGGGGCCGCTTTCGCGGGCAGAAACTTTGCGGGTCAGCGCGTCGAGACGGTCGGCACAGGCGGGTCCAGTTGTCGTTCCGGGGCTGAGCGGCGCGGTCAGGGGAGGCACGGGCGGGTGGTGCGCTCTGTGCTAGCGTGGAGCTTTTGCAGCGTCGCTGTGTCGGTGCCCGGTGCGGGGTCCCTGGCTGGCGGCCGCGTCCCTGCCGCGCCTTCCTCGGTACGGTCCCTCAGGAGGAAGGCTTTTTATGAGCGAATCAGCACGTGTCGATGCCCAGCAGCAGGACGAGGTGTCGGGTACCACCGCGGCTCTGCCCCCGGCGGCGTCCTTTGCGGAGCTGGGGTTGCCGGCCGAGATCCTGCGGGTGCTTGCCGAGCACGGTGTGACGGTGCCCTTCCCCATCCAGGCGGCGGCCCTGCCCAACGCGCTCGCGGGACGGGACGTCCTGGGCCGGGGCCGCACCGGTTCCGGCAAGACGCTGGCCTTCGGCCTGGGGATGCTCGCCCGGACGGCCGGGCGGCGCGCACAGCCCAAGGAGCCGCTGGCGCTCGTTCTGGTACCCACCAGGGAGCTGGCGCAGCAGGTCGGTGAGGTACTCACCCCGTACGCCGAGGCGCTGCGGCTGCGGCTCACGACCGTGGTGGGCGGAGTGTCCCTCGGACGGCAGGCCGCCGAGCTGCGGGACGGCGCCGAGATCGTCGTCGCCACGCCCGGCCGACTGCGCGACCTCATCGACCGTAAGGGCTGCCGGCTGGGACGGGTGCGCATCACGGTCCTGGACGAGGCCGACCAGATGTGTGACATGGGGTTCCTGCCGCAGGTCACCGAGATCCTGGACCAGGTGCGGCCCGACGGGCAGCGCATGCTGTTCTCCGCCACCCTCGACCGCGACGTCGACCAGCTGGTGCAGGACCACCTGCGCGACCCCGCTGTCCACTCCGTGGACCCCTCGTCCAGCGCGGTCTCCACGATCGAACACCATGTCTTCGTAGTGCACGGTCCCGACCGGTACGCCGTGACCACGGAGATCGCCGCACGGGACGGCCGCGTCCTGCTGTTCCTGGAGACCAAGCACGGTGTCGACCAGCTGACGCGGCATCTGCGGGCCAGCGGTGTGGCGGCCGCCGCCCTGCACAGCGGCAAGGCCCAGCCGCAGCGCACCCGGACCCTGGCCCAGTTCAAGAACGGGCAGGTCACCGCCCTGGTGGCGACGAACGTCGCCGCACGCGGCCTGCACATCGACGACCTCGACCTCGTGGTCAACGTCGACCCGGCCAACGACCCCAAGGACTATCTGCACCGGGCGGGCCGCACCGCCCGGGCCGGCCGCTCCGGCACCGTCGTGACCCTCGTCCTCTCGGGACAGCGCCGCGAGACGAGCCAGGTCATGGCCGACGCCGACGTCATCCCCAAGGTCACCAAAGTCCGGTCCGGCGAGGCGGAGCTCAGCCGCATCACCGGCGCCAAGGCCCCCTCCGGGCAGCCTCTCGACCGCGGGGCGGCCGCAGCGCGCCCCAAGAACCACAACGCCCCGTTCCGTGGCCTGGGCAGCACCAAGGACCCGAGGAGCGCCTCCGGTGGCAGGCCGTCCCGTAAGAGCATCGAGGCCCGCAAGCTCGCGGAGGCCCGCGAGGCGGCCCGGGTGCGGCGCGGCGGCTGAGCTCGTCCGACCCTTGGCTCTGATTGCGGTATCCGTCTTCAGCAGCGCGCGGTTGCCGCATCCCTCGCGCAACGTGCGACGAAAGGCCCGGTGCACCTCGGCCCGGGCGCCGTTGCAGTGCTCGCCCTCCTCCTGTGCGTACGGCGGAGTGCGAGCCAGAGGGTGGTGGGCGGCCGGCACGCGGGACTCCCAGTGGACGTCGCCCCGTTCGACTGGGCTTCGGGGCTTGGACAACGACATCGTCGACCCCGTGGGTGCGACTGGCTTCCATGCCGGTCGCACCCACAAGCTCCCCCCGGCGGGAAGAACGCCAAGCGGGTCCTCGCCAACGGATGCGCACCGGTCGGGCGCGGCTTCGGCCACCTCAAGAATTGGCGGATCCTCACCGAACTCGGCACCGACCCCGCCCGCGCCACCTGCCTCCTGCGCGCTCTGCTCGTCCTGACGAACCTCGAAGTCAACCGTTGAGGGATCCACTCGGCAGAACAGTCGTCCGCGACGCAGTGGAGTGTTCCGGAACCGGGCAGACCGGCCCTTTGCGGGTGACCCGTTGAGCCGTCTCCGTCCGGTCCCCTGGTGTGTGTCAGGGCTGAATGGTCTCCAGGTCCTCAAGGAGGCTGGAGTGGGTCGGCTGCCACCCGAGGGCCTCGCGGGTGTGGACGCTGGACGCCGGCTGGTCCATGGCGAAGATCGGGCCGAACGGGCCGAAGTTCTCCTGCGGGACCTCCTCGACCGGCAGACCCAGTCGTCGGCCGATGACCGTAGCGATGTCCCGCACCGCGTCGCCCTCGTCGCCGACGGCGTGCCAGGCCGTCCCGGCCGGTGCGGACTCGAGGGCCAGACGGAACAGAACCGCTGCGTCGAGCGCGTGCACGGCCGGCCAGCGCTGGGTGCCGTCGCCCGGGTAGCCGGCTACACCGGTGCGGCGGGCCTGATCGGTCAACAGGCCTGCGAATCCGCCCTTGCCCTGGTTGTGGACCGTGCGCGGCATGCGGACAGCCGTGCTGCGCACACCGCGCGAGGCGAGGTCCAGCAGTGCATTGACCGAACGGCCCCGACCGCCCACCGGTCCGTCGGTCGGCAGCGGATCGGCCTCTGTGGAGGCGCGTCCCGGCACCCAGGGCGTGCCGGAGACCGTGACGATCGGGCGGTCGCTTCCGATGAGTTCCTGCCCCAGTGTGGCGAGAGCGGCGCTCTCCTCGGCGATGGCCTGGGCGAGAGCGTCCGGGCTGCTGTAGTCGCGTCCGAACGCCAGACTGATCACGCCCTCGCACTGCCCGGCGCCGGACCGCAGGGCGTCGAGGTCCGCCAGGTCTCCTCGCAGCACCTTGGCACCAGCGCTCTCGAGTGCCTGCGCGGAGCCGTCCGAGCGAGCCAGTGCGAGAACGGTGTGTCCGTTGCCGAGCAGTTCGGCGACGACGGCGGAGCCGATGGTGCCGGTACCGCCGGTGACGAAGACATGCATGAGATCTCCCTGAAAGTGATGGGACCATTGTCTCATAACTGACCATACACAGTGACGGGACAGGTGTCGCATCGCTTATCCTGATCTCATGGCTAGATGGCAACCGGGGGCGGCCCAGCGACTCGTCGTCGCGGCCGTCGACCTGTTCACCGAGCAGGGGTACGACGCCACCACGGTGACGCAGATCGCCGAGCGCGCCGGCGTCACCAAGAGCACCTTCTTCCGGCACTTCTCCGACAAGCGCGAGCTGCTGGTCGCCGGCCAGGAGACGCTCAGCAGGCTGCTCTCCGACGGCATCACCGAGGCGCCTGTGAGCGCCAGTCCGCTCCAGGCGGTGGCCGCCGGTCTCGAGCGCGCGTCGAGCGCCATGGGTCCGGCCAACCGCGAACTCGGCCCCCGCCTCAAAGCGGCCGTGGCAGCCAGCACCGAACTTCAAGAGCGCGACGCACTCAAGAGCGTCGGTCTCGCGGCCGCCATGACGGCCGCGCTCATCGCCCGCGGCGTCCCCGAGCCGACCGCGCACCTCGCTGGCGAGCTGGGAGTCCTCGCGTTCAAGCGGGGATACGCCCAGTGGTCCGAAAGCGATCGTGATGACACAGAAGGGCTCGCGCCACATGCACTGGCAGCCCTGGAAGACCTGCGTGCGGCCACTGCATCGCTGGGCTGATCGATGCCGATCGGCCGTCGCCGACCTCTCGCTGTCGGTGTCACGGGCACTTCGCCCGTCGACCGCTCCCGAGACGCCCTGCTCGTCCTGACAGACCTCGAAGCCCATCGTTGACAGATGACCCACCACGCAGCAGACAGTCACCGACGACCAGTGTGAGCACCCCGAGAGCCGGTCACGCCGGCGACTGTTCTGCGCCATCGACAACCCGTACGTCACCGGCACCGTGCTGCACGTCGACGGCGGGGGACGGCTGGCCGGAGAGAAGCCATTCTGATGGACCTTCGACTCAATGAGGCAGTCGTGAGGTGATCGGCGTGGCCGCCGGAATCGGGCGTCCGAGCCACTCCGGCTGCCCTGGGCTCGCGTCGCTGACCACCTCACCAGCAGGCAAACCGGAGAAGCCTGCGCCGCACTCGCCCGCCGCGACCACGCCGGGGGCTGGCGCGTTGACCGTGAAGCGTTCCTCTGCCGAGACCTCACAGACGCACCAAGATCGCTTCAGCCAACCCGGAAACGCTGTACCGCCTGGCTGAACCGAGCAGGTGAGCGCCGCCGGCTGACTTCTCCTCGCGCCGCAGCACTGCGACAGGCACGAGGGCAACGGTCCTCGGCACCTCCGTCTGCCGGGACCACCCCACCCGTTGCTCACGCGAACCGCCGGGCGCAGACCTTCATGCAGCGAGCGGCGACCCGGTCCCACGACGCCGGTCTCGGAGGTTACGCCCCGTTGGCCGCCGCAGGGGTGACCGAGGTCCCCGAGGGCACGTAAGCGGCGATCGCCCGCAGTCCGACCTCCACCGCGGCCTGCAGATCCTCGCGGCCCGCGCCGGCCGCGGCATGGACGGCCAGACCCTGGCCCAGGGTCACCACGAACCGGGCCAGAGCTGCGGTGTCGGTGCCGCCCACGAGATCGCCTTCCTTCTCGGCCCGGGCCAACCGCTGCGCGAGTTCACCCTCGAAGACCGCCCGGTAGGCGGCCAGGAACTCGGAGATTCCGCTGTTCGACGGCGCGCAGGACAGGCCGCCCTGAATGGACAGGCAGCCCGGCGGATGACCGCTGCCGGTCAGCGCATCGACCGCGGTGCGCAGATAGCTCTCGATCACGGCATACGCGGTCGGCTCCTCCAAGGTGCCCGCCGCGTACGCCACGTAGGTGTCCTTGTACCGGACCAGGGCACGCTTGAACAGCTCTTCCTTGCTGCCGAACGCGATGTACAGGCTCGGCTTGTTGATGCCCATGGCCGCGGTGAGGTCGCTCAGAGAAGTGCCCTCGTAACCGTGCTCCCAGAAGACATGGATGGCCCGGTCGAGTGCCTCGTCCTCGACGAAACCGCGAGGGCGTCCCCTGCCGCGGTACGAAGCGGTGCTGGTCATGTGGCGGATCCTACCACTCGGTACAGAAATGCGGACCTCATGCAACCGTTCGGTACAGAAAGCTGCTACCGTGATCATGCAACCGATCGGTAAGAAAAGGAGTCACCTTCATGGGACAGCTCGACGGCAAGACGGCCCTCGTCACCGGCGCGACCTCCGGCATCGGCCTTGCCTCGGCCCGGGAACTCGCAGCGGAGGGCGCATATGTCTTCGTGACCGGGCGGCGCAAGGAGAAGCTGGACGAGGTCGTGGCCGGTATCGGTGCTGACCGGGCGACCGGAATCCACGCCGACGTCACCGACCTCGCGGACATCGACCGGGTCATGGCTGCCGTCGAAGGCAGTGGCCGGGGCCTCGACATCCTGTTCGCCAACGCGGGCATCGGTGAAGTCGCCCCTCTGGGCGAGATCACCTGGGAACACTTCACTCAGTTGTTTCACACCAACGTCGGAGGCGTGGTGTTCACCGTGCAGAAGGCGCTGCCGCTGCTGAAGGAGGGCTCCTCGGTCATCCTCTGCGGTTCGAACGTAGCCATCAAGGCATCTCCGGGGATGAGTGTCTACGCCGCCACCAAGGCCGCCATCCGCTCCCTCGGCCGCACCTTCGCCGCGGAGCTGATCGGCCGGGGCATCCGCGTCAACACCATCGCCCCCGGACCCACCGAGACCCCCGGGCTGCTCGGGGTGGTCGGTGACGGCGAAGCGGAGCGCGCGGCCATGGTCGCAAGCGTGCCCATGAACCGCCTCGCCCGGCCCGAAGAGACCGCCGGCGTCCTGGCCTTCCTCGCCTCCGACCGCAGCAGCTTCATGACCGGGGCGGAGGTCCACGTCGACGGCGGCGCCAGCCAGTTCTAACGCACGCACGATGTCGCCCCGCGGGAACACGCCCGCGGAGCGCGACTTGGGGGAAGCGCCGGCCGCGCCCATGCTGATCAGGTACGGGCGCGGCCGGTGCGGCACATCGACGTCAGGCGGGGCTGGGGAAGTCGGTGGTGGGTGCGGTGGCGGCCGTGGCGTTGAGGTTGGGCCTGGAACTTCGCGATGGCGTGGGAGTCGGAGCCGCCCCAGCCCGAGGCCATCGCCGGAGCCCCGCTGCTGTTCCAGCTCCCTGCCCTGACCGCCTGCCTGCTCTTCGCGGCCTGGCCCTTCACCCGCCTCGTCCACGTGTGGAGCGCCCCCATCGGTTACCTGACCCGGCCCTGGCTGGGTCTACCGGCGGCGAGCCGCAACGGCCACACCCCCGACGGCGGCAGCCCGGACCCGGTCGGCCTCCGGCTCCCGGCGAGCCGCATGACGCACTGCCCCGCGCCCGCACCGGACACCGTGACCACCCCCACCCCACGTATCGCGTGCGCGCGCCGGGGCGCGGGACGGGTGATGCCCCTCAGCCGCAGGCCGGGTGGGCTGCTGCCTGGGTTGCGGCTTCAATCGGTGTCACTGCGGGCCGTCGGGTGCCGGGGACAGCCCACGTGGGTCATCGGGTACGCCCCATGCGGTCCCGCCGCCGCGTCTGAACACCTCGGCCGCCCACTCGTCGAGGCGGGCGGCCACCCGAGCCGGCTTGGCATCCAGGAGTCTCCCGAGCGCTGCCACCATGATCCCGGCCAGCGTCAGCAGCAACTCGTGAGCGCGTCCGGTGTCTCTCGTGCCCACGAAGCGGTCCCAGCGGCCGGCGAACCACTCCGCGCTCTCCGCGTCCAGCAGTACTGGTGGGACCTGAGCGCCGGTAGCTTCGATGGCCTCTACCCACAGCCACGTCAGCGCCAGCCCGGTCGGCCGGGCAGGGCACGGAATTCCGGCAAGCCGAGCGGCGTCCGAGGCATCAGCAGCCGCCTGCCCGAGCTGCGCCTTCGCCGTGGCGGTATCGCCCCCGCAGGCATCCAGTACCGCGTGCGCGGCCTGGCAGGCCAGCACCTCGGCCAGCAGACGCATGGCCGCGTCGCGCCCCTCGGTGGCGAAGCCACTGAGCCACCCGTCCAGATGTTTCCTCGAACGGCGCCGTGCCTGCGGCATGCCGTCGGACACGATACGGGCCAGGCCGACAGCCGCCAGCTCCACCTCAACCGGGTCCGCGAAAACCCGCTGCGGCCACACTCGCGACCAGTGCTGAACCATGGCACCCCCATGTCACATCAACGGCACCGCGCTCACAGCGGCCAACCCAACCCGCCCGCCGGCTCACGAGAACGCCCCTGAGGCGGGCCAGGAGACACGTCACCCGGACCCAGCATCGCCAGGGTTCATCGCGAGGCGTCCCCGGAGACGCGGCACCCGTCGCGGCGGTCTCGGCCCAATGCGGCGCGTTGCCTGACATGTGCATTTCCTATCAGGCCTCCTGGCTCCGGCGCCAGCACAGATCGGCGATTGGTGCGTCACTGATGCACCGGAAGCCNNTGGACACGGCACGGCGACCGCTCCGTTCACGTGAGCGTCTCCGTCTGACCCACCGCAACCGGAGCCCGTACAACTCCCTCGGCCACCGCCAGCAGCACCCCGAGATGCCGCCGGCGGGGGGCCCGTTGCTGCCCGCCCGACGCCCCGGGCGCATCAGCCCGGTGGCCACCTGCCACCCCGAGGAAGGACGGATCCGGTCGACCTTGGGCCGACCGCTTGGCCGACTGCATCCCCTGACCAGGACGTCGGCGCCGGTGCGCGCGTCGGGCCGAGTCACCTCACGTGGGAGAACGAACCGGTTCCCGGCCGGCGACGCCCGGGAACCGGTTCTCGGCGCCCGTACGGTCAGCGGTGTTCCAGCCGCAGTTCGCGGCCCTGCCACCGCCGGCGCAGCCAGCGGTCGTGGCTTGCGACCACGATCGCACCCGGGCCCGTGCCCAGCGCCGCCTCCAACTCGTCGCACAGGCGGGGGGAGAGGTGGTTGGTGGGCTCGTC
>NZ_LIQR01000037.1 GCF_001418575.1 Peterkaempfera griseoplana | reverse complement strand
AACTCAACCCCCGCGGCATCCCCATCACCTGCGCCCAGTGCCACGCCCGCCGCGACTGGCTCCTCCTCAACGTCGGCGAGCAAGTCTTCGTCCGCTGCCGTTGCGCCCACGAATGGGCGGAGCCCGAACTGACCCGAGAGGACTTCGACGCCGAGTTCAGCCACGTCGAGCGCATCTACCCCTCTCTCGAGGAGGCTGCCCGCGGCCTCGGCTACGACGGCACACTGTCCGGCACCTACTGGTCATGACGCGCGGAAACGCATCTGATGGAACATCTCTTCCCGACCGGTGCAACTGCCTGCAGTGCACCTCGGCCCTGGTGAATGCCGAGAGACCACTCCCCGGGGCAAGGCTGCTGACCAGCGCGGGCCTAACCGACGCAACGATGTTGCGTTGAATGCAACATGGGAAACGGGTCGGCTGTCCTGGCCGGTGCCGCGCATCTGATTGAGGGGCGACAGGCGCACCTCCGAGTCAGGAGGCTCCAGTCGGCAGTGCGCCGCTGGATCCAGCTGCCGACTGTCGGAGGTCGCCGCTACGATCCGGAAATCACGACGGGACGGCGGACGGAGTCAGGGCATGGACAACCCGAACGAAGCTGAGATCAAGCGGGCGCTTGGGATCCGGTCCTGGAGGAACCTCTCCAAAGACAAGGTAATCAAGTTCGCGGCCATGATGCCCGAGATGGGCACTGAGGTGCGCCTGAAGATCATCGAGCAGTTCCCCGCTTTCAAGGACCTCGCCAAGAATTCCGTGGATTCGGTCAAGAAGGCGTACGAGTCCACGCTCTCGGCCAACGAGAAAAGCCAGGAGCATTTCCATCAAGCCTCCCAGCAGCACAGGGAAGCCCTCAAGGATGACCTCAGCAGGGACGATCTCAGCTGGGAACAGCGGCAATTCCTCCATGAGCGTTTCCAGCAGAATATAGGGCAGGAGTTCCAGAAGGACAGCGAGAACAAGCAGTTCCTGGAGAGGGGGCTCAGGACGGTGGCAGTCAGCGCTGGTGCTGCAATCGCCCTGAGCGCGGTTTTCGTCGGCGCCAGGATAATAGGCGAAAACAAGGAAGGCCCCGAGGGGCTGGAAGCCTAGTCCAGCCTCTGGCTAGCCCCTAATCCGCGACCTGGATCCGGCCGCCAGAGGACTGGCCCAGGGACCTGCGCGACTCCAGGGCGCGGGCCCGCACCTGGGGACGCCGTGGCGAATCAGGGTGAGGTGGGCGGCTTGGTCAGGTACATCTTGATGATGCTGGCGGGGGTGCGGATCGGCTCGTACGGAGCGAGGGTGTCGGCGATGGCCTGGGCAAGCTCGTCGATCGTTCGCATCACTCGGCCTCATCGAGGAAACTGACTGGCAATCTCTTCGATGAGCTGGCTCTGGTACCGGATGTCTTCGCTCTGGCTGGGGGTGAGGCCGTACCGGGTGAGGGCTTCCATCTCCGCGCGGGCGCCGGGCACATCGCCCGCGCGAGCCAGAACGAGGGCGCGCTGGGAGCGAATCCCGACGACCATGTCCAGCAGGTTGTTCTCCTCGGCCGCGCGCAGTAGCGAGTCGAGTTGCTTCAGAGCCCCGGCGGGATCAGTGCGGGATTGCACGTCTGCGAGATCCTGTCCCGAGTCGATGGCTGACCGCGCGGCACCGGAGACGTTGTAGAGCTTGGCCGCCCAAAGCGCCCAGTATTCGAAGTCCGTTCTGTTGAGTCCTCGCGCGACTTTGACTTGGAGGGCGAAGCAGTCGGCGAGCCTCTTGAAGTCGTCTGGCGTCTCGTGGCTGACGCATCGCTCGTGGAGGACCTCGACCGGGAGCATGACGTCGGCGAATGTCAGCCCAAGGCGGTCCATGTACGTGTCGGCGAGCTTCGCAGCGAGTTTCCCCGCCTTCAGGTACTTTCCCGCCTCCAAGAGAGCGCCGGCGTATTCGTAGCGCAAGCCTCGCTCGAACCGGGACGGAACGGGCGTCTGCGTGATCGCCTCGGCGAAAGCCCTGCGGAGCTGTGCGAGGGAAGCCGCTGAGCCGTAGAGACGGAACTGCCGGGAGGCGACGAGCACGGCCTCCCGTGGGCCGAAGGCCGGATGCCCGGCTCGATGGATCGTCTCCATAGCCTGGACGTGCGACGCGAACGCCTCCATGTCACGTTCCCTGAACGCCCATGCGGACAGCGCGTTGTGGGCGTCGAGCCGCAGTGCGGGGTCCGAGGCAGGATCGAGCGCCGCGTTGGTGAGGTGGTCATGCACCTGGCGGGGGTAGTCACGCTCGAAGAACCCCTCCTCCTCGGTGAGGGCGATCAGGATCTCGATCTGTCCTGTCGAGCCCAGCAGCCGCATCCAGCGGGAACGCCGCGCGGGATCCCAGTCACCCTCCACGATCTGGCACAAGGCTCGCTGCACTCGGTCGGCTGTTTCCTCGTCGAGCGCCTCAAGCACGGTCGTGGCAACAGACCGTGCGGCATCATGAAGCTTCAGGTGACCGTCGCCGAACGACTGCGTCAGCCCGGGGCCGACAAGCTCTCGAAGAGCACGGCCGTTGACGGACCGGTTCCCCAACCCCGCTTCCGCGGCCAACTGCTGTAGCTCGTCGCGCTTCAGCGGGACCTCGGCCAGGGCGAGGAGGCCGGCCAGCGCCCTAGCCGTCTCGCCGAGACCTGCGAAGGCCCGCTCAAGGATGCGCTCCTGAGCTGTGGGCGTTGCGTGCGTCCCCTCCTCGAACGCCTCGCAGAATGCGGCCACGTCGGCGCCGTACTGGCTTCGGCTGAGCACGGCAGCCTGACCGACGTACAACGGCAGACCGCCGGTGAGCGTGATGACGCGCTGCGCCGTCGCGTAGTCGGTCCGGCAGCCTTCATCTGCGAAGACCTCGACGACGGTGTCGACCGTCCATCCGGGGAGCACCTGCGGCGTGATGCCGAGGTGAGCTTCAAGAACGGGCAGGTCAGGCCACGGTTGCGCCAACAAGACCAACTGCGCGCTGGGTAGCGCGGCAACGATCGCGCGGAGTCCGTCCACGGGAAGGCGGTGGGCGTTGTCGAGGACGACAGCGACGATGGTGCCCGCTTCTTCCAGCCGCAGGTGCACCGCTCGCAGGACATCCAGGCCCGACCCGTAGGGAAGCTCCGTTCCCGCCGAACCGCTGAGGTGCCTGGCCGCGAGTTCCCGGGCCACCGACTCGGCGAGGGCCTCGGCCGACACGCCATCTGCCACATCGCAGTACGTCACGGGCAGAGAGCACCGCGTAGCCGCATCCGCTGCCCAGGCGGTCTTTCCGGCACCCGAGTACCCGACCACCAGCCGAACCCGCTGCTCGCCGACCAGTTCAGGATCGGTCCTCTGGGCCCGGTACGTACCAGGGGCCTCCGGGAACGCCTGCAGCTCCTGCACGAACTGCTCGAACAACTGGCCAAGGTCCGCTGCCACGAAACCCTGACCGAGGGCGCCCGTGGACACGTACTGCACCCGGGCCGCCAGCTTCTCCACCAGCGTCTGCGGCTTGAGCGACGCGAATCGGACCTTGCCGGCCTCGGCCGTACACCACTGCATCATCGCCTCGAGGTCGGGCGCCGGCGGCGGCAGCCACGCTTCAGCCTCCGAAGGTCTGCCCGGGCACAGCAGATGAGCGTCGCCGGGCCAGTCCACCGCGAGTGTCCTGTCCAGCAGGTCGGGTCCAGGCTGGGCATTGGTGATCACGATCAGCGAGGGACTGCCGCTGCGCCGGTCTGCATCATGCTCTGCCCGAACCTCGCGGTACTGATCGACCGCGTCGCGGATGTCGCTCCAGACCAGGACGTCGCTCTTGCGCGTCTTGACCTGCAGATAGAGGCGGCGGCCCGGGAGCACCACCTCCAGGTCCTCGTCGCGCTCCACCAGCAGGCTCTCGGCGCCCGCGTCCCGCAGTCTCAGCAGGCAGCCAACGGCGTACAGATTCTGATACGTGAACCCGCGATGGGTGGCCCGGATCCGCAACTGCTGCGCGGTGTCGAGCGGGGGCTCCCCGATGAAATCCTGCGCTGCATCGTGATCATCACCTTGCGGTACGGCTCCGCTCACACCCATGACGCAATGCTCTCAGGCATAGACCCGGGTGCCGCAGCGAGTTCTCGACTTCATGGCCGGTCAGCAGTTCCCGTCCCATCCGGCCGGATGACCACCGCCATCGCGTCTGCCGCCATCTGCGTCCGCCGTTTCGCAGCACTCTTGCGTGATCAGGTGCAGCGACTGCTACGCAGTCGGCAACCGTCGGCGGTCTCGGGAGGTCGGCGGCGCTCTCCACGGCTCTGGCCCAGTACCGCGTTGTACGGCGCCTTCCCCATCTGGGCTTCCTCGGCCTGGACTCGCCGGCTGGTGACGTTCGGGCAGCTCACCACTTCTACTGACACTTCCTCGTTCCCCCGCCCAGGCGGTCATTGTGGAGAACTCGGCACCGGCCGTCGACGTCACGGAGGAAGCGCACGTCGTCCTCTTCGGCCCGGGCGGGGACCGTTCCGGGCTTTCCCCGAGCGCAGCCACTCTCACCGCGGTTGATCGAGGGGCGTGCGGTGAGGGCAGTGGAGCCGCCTGGCGACACCGGTTCCCGCTCCGGGCCGAAAAGCCTGGAATGCACTACAACGCAGCCTGCGGTCAGGGAGTCCAACCCAGTTGGGAGCGGACCTCGAGTGGCAGGTAGGAGTGCTGTCCGGCTTCGGCGATATAGGCGGTGGCCCCGTGGGGGCCGTCGTGCCGGAGGATCGTGCCGATGTGATGAGTGAAGGGCCAGTAGGGGTTGATGGCCAGGAAGACCGGCAGGTCCGGGTCGTGGTCTTGGAGCTGGGCGATGAGCTGGCCGACGGTTCGGGGGCCGCGTGCGTCGGCGTTCTCGTGTGGGGGCTGCAGGATCACGGTGTTGCCTCCGAGGTGAGGAGAGCACGGACGAACGCGGCGACGCAGGAGCTGGGTGTCTGGGGTGGGAACGGCAGGGTCCAGCCACGCTGCTCGGCGGTGCCGCAGGCGGCGAGCAGCCACCGGCCGCTGCCGGCGTCCCGGTTGCTGTCAGGGAGGTAGCCCAGGTAGAGGCCCCCGTCGGGCCTGGCGGCGTGGATGGCGGCCTGGTGATCGATGACGATCGGCCAGTCATGTGCGGTGAGCAGGTCGGTGACGAGGTACGGCTCGCCGGAGCAGACGAGGAGGCTTCGGGCGTCGTCGGGTGGGGAAGCGGACAGGGCCGGTGCGGGCACGAGGGGCCACCTTCCCGGTC
>NZ_LIQR01000369.1 GCF_001418575.1 Peterkaempfera griseoplana | reverse complement strand
CGCCGCGGCCGAGGCCGCCCGCGCCGCCGCTCCGGTCGCGACCGGCCCGGCCGCCGCCGCCAAGCCGGCCGCGCAGGCCCCGTCGCCGCTGCGCGGCCAGACCCTGCCCATGACCCGGGTGCGCAAGGCGATCGCCAAGCACATGGTGCAGTCGCTGCAGGTGTCGGCGCAGCTCACCACCGTGGTCGAGGTGGATGTCACCCGCCTGATGAAGCTGCGGGCGCGGGCCAAGGACGCGTTCGCCCAGCGCGAGGGCGTCAAGCTCTCCCCGCTGCCGTTCTTCGTCAAGGCCGCCGTCGAGGCCCTCAAGGTCCACCCGGTCCTGAACGCCCGGGTGAACGACGACGACACCATCACCTACCACGACGTCGAGAACATCGGCATCGCGGTGGACACCGAGAAGGGGCTCTTCGTCCCGGTGATCCACGACGCCGGCGACCTCAACATCGCCGGTATCGCCAAGCGGACCGCGGACCTCGCCGCCCGCACCCGTGACGGCGGCCTCAAGCCCGACGAGCTGGCCGGGGGCACCTTCACGGTGACCAACACCGGTTCGCGCGGTGCGCTCTTCGACACCCCGATCCTCAACCAGCCGCAGGTCGGCATGCTGGGCATCGGCGCCACCGTCAAGCGCCCGGTCGTGCTGGAGACCCCGGAGGGCACCACCATCGGCGTCCGCGACATGGTCTACCTGGCCCTGTCGTACGACCACCGGATCGTGGACGGCGCCGACGCCGCCCGCTACCTGGGCACGGTCAAGGCCCGTCTGGAGGAGGGCGCGTTCGAGGGCGACCTCGGGCTGTAAGCCTCCCCCGTCCGGGCAGTGCGCCCCCGGCTCCCGCTGCGGCGGGGCCGGGGGCGCACCCGTTTGCCGGGCGCCCCCGGATATCGCATGCGCGGGCGCGCCCCTGCGGGGATGCTGGTCCCGTGATGTACGAGACGGAGTTCTGGCAGCTGATCGACGACACCCGGGACGCCTCGGCCGGCGACCCGGACGAACACGCCGACCTGCTGGTGGAGCGCCTGGCCGCACTCACCCCCGACGACGTGGTGGACTTCGCCCGCCTCTTCGAGGTCCGGTTCCAGCGGGCCTACCGCTGGGATGTGTGGGGCGCCGCCTATCTGCTGCTGGGCGGCGCGTCCGACGAGGCCTTCGACGCCTTCCGCTGCTGGCTGATCGGCCGCGGCCGGGAGGTCTTCGAGGGCGCGCTGCACGATCCGGACAACCTGGCGGAGCTGCTGCCCGGCTTCGACGAGCAGGAGGACGGCTACGCCGAGGACCTCGGCTTCGCCGCGGACGAGGCGTACGAGCAGCTCACCGGCCAGCCGATGCCGGAACTGGACGTCGCCGAGCCGGCCGAGCCGGAGGGCCGTGCGCTGGACTTCGAGGACCACGTCGTGATGGCCGACCGCTTCCCCCGGCTGTGGGACCGCTACGGCGGCTGAACCCGCCCGGCGGGCTCAGGGCTGCAGCAGCGAGCGGCCCATGCAGACGTCGTCCACATAGGCGCCGTCCAGCAGGAACTCCTCCGGCAGCACACCCTCGACCTGGAAGCCGCACCGCTCGTAGAGCGCCCTGGCCGGCCGGTTGTGGCCAAGCACCCGCAGGGTGATCCGGCGGGCCCCCTCGCCGCGGGCCCGCTCGCAGGCCGCCGCCACCAGTGCCCGGCCGATGCCGTGTCCGCGCAGTTCGCCGTCGACGGCCAGCCCCTGGATCTGCCGCACATGGGCGTTGCTGGCCAGCGGGGTGGACGGCACCACCCGCACGTACCCCGCGATCCTGCCGTCCGCCACCACCGCGACCTGGTACTGGTCGGGACCGTGCCGCTCGTCGAAGAACGGCTCGCCCGCGGGCCGCTGCGGGGCGACGTCGCTCAGCCAGGACCAGCAGCGCCGGTCGAGCTCCCCGAGGGCGCGGTCGTCGTCCGCCACGGCCGAGCGGATCGTCAGTTCGATGTCGGGCATGCGGATCACTCTAACCACGCCGTGTCCGCCACCGGACGGCCGTATCCCGGCCCGGCTGCGAGGATGGACGCATGCGTATCGCTGTCACCGGTTCGTCCGGGCTCATCGGCACCGCTCTGCTCCGCTCGCTGCGGGCCGACGGACACCAGGTGGTCCGGCTGGTCCGGCACCGCCCGCTGGGCGAGGGGGAGGTGTACTGGGACCCGGTGCGGCAGCAGGTGGACACGGCAGGGCTGGCGGGGGTGGAGGCCGTGGTGCACCTGGCCGGCGCGGGGGTGGCCGACCACCGCTGGACGGACTCCTACAAGCAGCGCATCCGGGACAGCCGGGTGCTGGGCACCGCGGCCCTCGCCGAGGCGCTGGCGGAGCTGGCCGTCAAGCCGTCGGTGCTGGTCTCCGGCTCCGCGGTGGGCTTCTACGGGCAGACCGGCGACCGGGTGATCGACGAGGACGCCGCCCCGGGCGACGACTTCCTGGCCCGGGTGTGCCAGGACTGGGAGGAGGCGGCACAGCCGGCCGCCGAGGCCGGGATCCGGGTGGTGCATCCGCGTACCGGACTGGTGGTGGCCTCCGGCGGCGGCGCCTGGGGGCGGATGTTCCCGCTCTTCCGGCTGGGGCTGGGCGGACGGCTGGGGTCGGGGCGGCAGTACTGGTCGTTCATCTCGCTGCGGGACGAGGTGGCGGCGCTGCGCTTCCTGATCGAGCGGGAGGAGCTGAGCGGTCCGGTGAACCTCACCGCCCCCGAGCCGGCGACCAACGCCGAGGTCACCGCTGCGATGGGCCGGGCGCTGCGGCGGCCGACGGTGTTCGCGGTGCCCGAGGCGGCGCTGCGGGTGGCGCTGGGCGAGTTCGCGGTGGAGGTGGTGGGCAGCCACCGGGTGGTGCCGGCCCGGCTGCTGGAGGCGGGGTTCCGCTTCAGCGACCCCACCGTCGACGACGCCGTCCGCGCCGCCCTGACCGCCTCCTGAGGGCGCGCGGGCCTCCCTGCCGCCCCATCCTGCACCTCGTTACCACACGACCTTGCCCTGCACTGGAGTATCGCCGGAAATCCTCCGTTCCCGCCGAATACGGCCGGAAGTCTTTGTCTGGGTCGGTTGTTGACGGGGCATCACCTGTGCGGACCGCATCCCGGTCGCCCGGCCGGAGGGACGTCGGGCACCGAGAAGCAGGGAGGGAGCGACCCGTGCCCGCACACGACCTCACCCACCGCAGCCGCGGCCGCATCGACCCCGATGTGGTGGTCGTGGGCGCCGGACTGGCCGGCCTGGCGGCCGCCCGGCAACTGTGCGCCGCCGGGCTCACCGTGACCGTGCTGGAGTCCGCGCAGCACGTCGGCGGCCGGATGGCCACCGCCGAGGTCGACGGATTCCGCCTGGACCAGGGCAGCCACCTGCTCAACACCTCCTTCCCGGAGCTGTCCCGGGTGCTCGACCTGGACCGGCTGGAGCTGCGCCCGCTGGCGCCCGGGGTGCTGGTGCACTCGGGCGGCCGCCGCTACCGGGTGGGCGATCCGCGCCGCCCGCTCACCCGGCTGGCCGCCGACCGTGCGGCGATCGGCAGTCCGCTGGACAAGGCGCGGCTCGGCGCCGCGCTGGCGCGTCTGGCCGCGACCCCGGCCGCACAGCTGCTGACCCGTCCCGAGCTGACCGCCGCGCAGGCGCTCACGGCCCGCGGCCTGTCCGCACGCGTCGTGGACGGGTTTCTGCGGCCGCTGCTGACCGCGCTGCTCAGCGATCCGGAACTGTCCACCAGCAGCCGCTGCGCCGATCTGGCGCTGCGGGCGTACGCGCGCGGCCGGCTCTGTCTGCCCGCGGCGGGCATCGCCGCGGTGCCGCAGCAACTGGCGGAGGGCCTGCCGCCGGGGACGGTGCGGCTGGGCGTACAGGCCGTGGCGGTGTCGGCGGACGGGGTGGACACCCTGCGGCACGGGCGGGTCCGCGGCCGCAGCGTGGTGCTGGCCACGGACGCGGTGTCCGCGGCCGGGCTGCTGCCCGGGCTGCATCTGCCGGGCTTCCATCCCGTGACGACCTTCTACCACGCCGCTCCGCAGGCCCCCCTCGCCGAGCCGGTGCTGCTGCTCGACGCCGACCGGGAGAGCCCGGTCTCGCACTCCCTGGTGCTCAGCCGGGTGCATCCCTCGTACGCCCCGCCCGGCCAGTCCCTGGTGGCCACCACGGTGCTGGGGCGGCGTTCCTTCGAGGCGGGCGGCCCGGCGGCGCTGGAGCCTGGCGTACGGCGCCGGCTGTCCGAGCTGTACGGGATCTCCACCACCTCCTGGACGTTCCTGACGGTACGTCATGTCGAGCGCGCAGTGCCCGCGATGCCGCCCCCGCACCACTTCCGGCGGCCGGTCCGGGTCATCCGGGGCCTCTATGTCTGCGGTGACCACCGGGACACCAGCACGGTCCAGGGGGCACTGGTCTCGGGCCGCCGTGCGGCCGCGCAGATCCTCCTCGACCTCAAGGTGGCCTCCGTAGCGCGGGCGGCCGCCGCCTGAACGGCCGGGAGTGCGGGGGCGGGCCGGAGCCGCTCCGGCACTCCCGGCGGGGGCCCCGCAGACCCGGCCCCGCCCGCGGGCCGTGCACCGCGACGCGGAGACTGCGCGCCGCGACGCGGTGCCGCCGTCCCGTCAGACGATCCCGGTGGTACGGGCGACCTCCTCGAAGGCCCGGACCACCGGGCTGCCCCGGTACGGGGACAGCCGCCGGTGGAAGTCCCTCAGGTACTCCACCGCCCGCACCGAACGCATCTCGGCCGCCGACCGCAACGCCTCGGTGGCCACCGCGCACGCCTCGTCCACATCGCCCATCCCCAGCCTTGCGGTGGCCAGCACGCTCCGGGAGAAGACCCGGCTGCGGGCGTAGCCCGGCGAGCGCAGCCGGAGCGACTTCTCCGCGTGCTGGGCGCTGAGCCGCCACTGCTGGAGGTCGCGGTAGCAGAGCGCGAACTCCGCGGCGAGCTGCGCCTCGTCGAACGACCGCGCCCAGGAGGGCTGCTCGTCGGCGGGCCGCACCGCCTGCAGGCACCGCTCGGCCCGCACCAGGGCCCCGGTGCAGGAGCGGCTGTCGCCGAGCACTCCGTGGCCGCGGGCCTCGGCGGCGTGCATCAGCGCCTGCACCCCGGACGGGGCGGTGGTGCCGACGCCCTGCTGGGCGACCCTCGCCAGCTGCACCGCCTCCCGGCCGTGCCCCAGATGGACGGCCTGGCGGCTCATGGTGGCCAGGACGTACCCCCCGTACACCCGGTCGTTGGCCGCCTGGGAGAGCCGCAGCGCCTGGACGAAGTAGCGCTGCGCCAGGCCGTGGGCGGCGATGTCGAAGGACGTCCAGCCGGCCAGTCTGGTGAGGTCGGCGACCGCGCCGAACAGGGCCCGCCCGACCGGTTCGCCGTAGCGGCCGCGCAGCATCGGCTCGGCCTCGCTCTCCAGGTAGCGCACCAGCGCCTGGCGGGCATGGCCGCCGCCGTAGGCGTGGTCCAGGGCGCGGAAGAGGTCGCCGACGGCACGTACGGCGGCGACGTCGCCGCGGCCCACCCGGACCCCGCGGCTGTCCCGCTGCGGGTGCGGGGCGGGGTGCTCGGTGTCGGCCTTGATGCCCGGCCTGCCCAGCGCCCCGGGGCGGCGGGCCTGCAGCGGCACCCGTCCGCCCGCGCCGAGCGGCCGGGCGGGTCCGCGCAGCCCGGCGGGGGCCCGCAGCGGGGGGTCGGCGGCCTCGGCCGGATCCTCCCGGGAGACCCGCTCGTCGGTGCGGCCGATCAGCCAGTCGCGGCTGGGCACCACCAGGCCCGCCGGGGTGAAGGCGATCCGGCGCAGCTCGGAGTTGGGCCCGGTGTCCTTGCGCCACATGCTGGAGACGATGTCGACCGCCTCGGCCGGCGTCTCGGCGAACTCCAGGCCCGCGTACACCGGTGCGCAGGCGTCCAGTCCCAGGTCCTGGGCGCCCAGCCGGCGGCCCAGGCGGCGGGTGAACACCTCGGCGATCAGCGCCGGGGTGGCGCCGCGCGGCTGCTGCCCGCGGAGCCAGCGGGTGACCGAGGTCTTGTCGTACCGCAGGTCGAGGCCGTGCTCCAGGCCGAGCTGGTCCACCCTGCGGGCCAGTCCGGCGTGGGAGAACCCGGCCTCCTCGATCAGCTCCGCCAGGCGCTGGTTGTGGGACCGGTCGGCCGCCCGCGGCGAGCCGCCGGGCGCGGGCCGCGGCTCGGCTGCGGGCGGCCGGTCGGCTCGCGGCACAAAGGCCGGTCGGTCGGTTGCGGGCCGTTGGGGCATGTGCGTCAACACCTTCCGAGCGCCGCAGCGGCACGTGACCGTCCCCCGGTGCTGTGCGGCGCCCCCTGTCGGGAACCGGCGTGAATGTAGCGAGGATTCGGGGGCTCCGGCCGGGCCCTCCCAAGCAATCCTCCGAACGGGTGACATGGGTGGACTCGTTGTGAGGAAGGCGGGGCTGTCGGGGTTTGCGCCGTGGTAGCCCTTCTCGCGCCGCTCCGCGCGGCCTCTGCGGGCCGCACAGCGGCCGCTCCGACATGGCTGCCGGCCACACAGCCGCCGAGTACTTCATGGCGTCCGGCCCCATGGGAGCCAAAGCCCGCACTTCCTACCGTTTCCGGCCATGGACACCACATCTGCCCCGCCGCCCGACGGGTCCGGCCCCCGGCCCCTGACCGGCCGGACCGCCCTGGTCACCGGGGCCGCCTCAGGCATCGGCCGGGCCTGCGCGGTGGCGCTCGCCGCCGCCGGGGCCCGGGTGTACGTCGTCGACATCGCCGCGGAGGCGGCCAAGGCGGTCGCCGAGGAGACCGGCGGGACCGCCCATGTCGTCGACCTGTCGGATCCGGCGGCGGTGGACGCCCTCCCCGCCGACGCGGACATCGTGGTCAACAACGCCGGCCTGCAGCATGTGGCGCCGGTGCACGAGTTCCCCCCGGACCGCTTCACCCTGATCCAGCGGGTGATGGTGGAGGCTCCCTTCCGCATCATGCGCCGGACGCTGCCTCACATGTACGCCCAGGAATGGGGACGCATCGTCAACATCTCCTCCGTGCACGGCCTGCGGGCCAGCCCCTACAAGTCGGCCTACGTCACCGCCAAGCACGCCCTGGAGGGGCTGTCCAAGACGGTCGCCCTGGAGGCCGCCCCGTACGGGGTGACCAGCAACTGCATCAACCCCGGCTATGTCCGCACCCCGCTGGTGGAGAACCAGGTCGCCGCCCAGGCGCTGGCCCACGGCATCGGCGAGGACGAGGTGGTGGAGCAGATCATGCTGGAGCGCACCGCGATCAAGCGGCTGATCGAGCCGTCCGAGGTCGCCGAGGCCGCCCTGTGGCTCTGCTCGCCGCACGCCTCCTACGTCACCGGAAGCAGCCTGCCGCTGGACGGCGGCTGGACCGCCCACTGACCCCGCACGCCCTCTCCCCCACCCCCTCCCTCACCAGGACGTGACCCATGGCCAGCAGCAGCACCGCCGGCGGCAGACCCACCCAG
>NZ_LIQR01000368.1 GCF_001418575.1 Peterkaempfera griseoplana | reverse complement strand
GTGCGTGCGGGGGCGAGGGTGCTCATGGCGGGGTGGAGCCCTTCTTCCGGTGCCGCCGCCCCTGGGCGGGGCGCCGTGACCGTCCCATGGTGCCCTGCCGGCGCCGCGGTGGAGGGACGGCCTCCCACCCCGGGGGTGCGGATGCCCGGGACACCTCGCCTGGTCCCCGCCCGCTCACTGGGGAAGTGACCCGTCTGGCACCGGGGAAGGGGTGCCAGGAGGTGCGGAGCGGGAGGAGGCCGGGCGCGGCGTCCGGCGGCCGGCGGCGGGGATCGCTCTCCGTCGTCCCGTACCGGTCTGACGACGTGTGACGACCCGTGGCACTCCGCGGTCACTCTACTCCACGGCCTGCCCCGGTCAATCGCCGGCGACGGCGCACCACCCGTCCTGCCCAACGCCGGGGCAGGCACGGCGGCGGAGGCCGGGGGGCGCGGTACCCGGCCGCCGGCGGCCGGACCCCGCGGACGACGCGTGCGGGCCGTGTCCGGGGCTGCTGCGCGGGGGTCGCCCGAACGGCCCGCAGACCCGCCACTCCAGGCGGGCGCAAAGCGTCCCCGCCACGGGTGACGCGGGGCGCCGGCGCCGGTTGGAGGGGTGGGGAACGGGACATCCGCTGCCGATAGGACAGGCCGATACGACAGGTCGTCCCCAGCGTCCAGTGAGGTCACCGTGCACATCCAGCGCAGCCATGCCCGTGGCAGGAGGACCGCCGTCGCGGCCGCCTGCCTGCTGATCCCGGCCGTGGCGCCGGCCACCCCCGCCGAGGCCCATGCCCTGGGGTTCTTCGGGCGCCACAGCCATGCGCACTCGGCGGCCCGGGTGCTGGACCTGGTCAACGAGGAGCGGTGGCGGGCGGGGTGCGGGCCGCTGGTCCTCGACCGCCGGCTGAGCGAGTCGGCCCGGCGGCACAGCGGTGACATGGCCTACTGGCACCACATCTCGCACCGGGGCTCGGACGGTACCGCGCCGGTGGACCGGATCAGGAGGACCGGTTTCCGCGCGAAGGCCTGGGGCGAGAACGTCGCCAGCGGCTACCGCACCGCCGACCAGGTCATGGACGCCTGGATGGCCAGCCCGGGCCACCGCGAGAACATTCTCAACTGCCGCTACAAGCGGATGGGCATCGCGCACGCCGAGCCCGGCGACTACTGGACCCAGGACTTCGCCGCCCCCCGCTGACCCCGGGCTCCGGGGCCGCTGCCCGGCGCCCTGCCCGGCTCGACCCGCCGCGGGGGGCGCGCTGCCGCCGCGCGCGCTGACGGCGTACGGACCCGGGCAGGCCCGGGAGGCCGCGACCGCCGTCCCCCTGCTGCCCAAGCCCCTTACGGGGATGGGCCAAAGGGGGTAAACGGCACGTGTCGCCCGGCTGGGTGACTTGTGACACCGTTGCAGGGAAGAATGCCTGGAGCAGGCCTGCACCCGCACCACCTGGGGCGGCCTGTCCGCGCACCTCGGCCGAGCAGCCGTCCCGGTGGAACCGATCTGCCGGAGAGCGCGTAGGTCGGGGTGGGAGGGGCCGGTCCGGGGACCAGGAGCGGCCGACATCAGGACAGGCCGAGGAGCAACGGGTGACGACCTTCAACGAGCGGGCGGGTCTCGACGGGCAGGGGCTGG
>NZ_LIQR01000367.1 GCF_001418575.1 Peterkaempfera griseoplana | reverse complement strand
GGCGGGACGGCGGGGGCACCCCCGCCGGGGCGCTGCTCCTGGCCCGTCACCCCGGGACGGCGGCGGCTGTGGAGAGGCTGCTGTCCGCCTGATCGGCCGGTCCGGGCCGGATGAACACCTGCGGTCCCGCCCTGGGTGCGGCGCATTGCCGACCCCCCGGTCCGGCCGCGCTCGTTCACCGCGGGCTGCGGCTGAGCGAAGGCCGGAGCGCGGTCGGCCGCGCCGCACACCCCGTCGAGGAGAGCGATCGGACCGCGTCGGCGTGGGCGTGGGCCGGCGGCCACTCCCCCGGAACGCCGGGCCGAACGACTCACCCGGGCCGTTCGGCCCGGCCTCCGTCCCGCCCCGGCACGGCCGACGCCCCCGCAGGCCGGGGTGAGGAACGGTGGTGCTTCAGGCGGTGACCTTGGCGATGAACGCGGCAAGGTTCCCGACGCTCCGCTGGATCTTCTCCTCCAGGGTGAGTGACTCATGCAGCCGCCCGCCGGCGCCCGCGTCCTTCGCGCCCCGGACGTAGAGCGGGCAGGCGAGGTCGCTGCACATGTAGGCGCCCACGGAGTTGCCCTGCTGTCCGGCCTTGCCGGCCTTCGGGGCGACCATCAGCGAGACGCCTCCGGTGTGGGTGGTCGTGCATATCGAGCACATGTTGCGCCGCGCCTGCCAGGAGGCGGGGCTCGGGCAGCGCAGGGCGAGTGCCACCGGGCTGCCGTCCAGCTCGGTGGCGATGTAGGCCCGGCCGGGGGACTGGGGGTCCCGCCAGCCGAGGAAGTCCAGGTCGCCCCAGGGCCGCTCGGCCAGGTCGCGGGGGACGGACAGGCGCTTCGCCTCCCCTTTGGTGCAGTTCACAAACGCGGTGCGGATCTCTTGCTCGGTCAGCTGTCGCATGGACCGCAGGCTAATTTGCCTAAAGCTATTAGGCAAGTGCAGAATAGTCATAGCCGAATGGGAGGAAGGTTATGGTTCGAGCAGGGCTGACCCCGGAGCGCCTGACCAGGGCGGGCGCGGAGCTGGCCGACGAGGTCGGCTTCGAGCAGGTGACCGTCTCGGCGCTCGCCCGGCGGTTCGACGTCAAGGTCGCGAGTCTGTACTCCCACCTGAAGAACTCCGAGGACCTCAGGACGAGGATCGCCCTCCTCGCCCTCGAGGAGCTCGCCGACCGGGTCGCCGCCGCCCTGGCCGGGCGCGCCGGCAAGGACGCCCTGGCCGCCTTCGCGGACGCCTACCGCGACTACGCCCGGGAGCACCCCGGCCGCTACGCCGCCGCCCGGCTCAGGCTCGACCCCGAAACGGCGGCCGCCAGTGCCGGCGTCCGGCACGCGCAGATGACCCGGGCCATCCTGCGCGGCTACGACCTGACGGAGCCCGAGCAGACACATGCCGTACGGATGCTGGGCAGCGTCTTCCACGGCTACGTCAGCCTGGAGCTGGCCGGGGGCTTCGAGCACAGCGCCCCCGACTCCCAGGAGTCCTGGGCGTGGATCCTGGACTCCCTCGACGCCCTGCTGCGCAACCGGTCCACAGCCTGACAAGCAGGAGGACGCGCCGCAGGAGCGCGGCCGGCCACCCGCCCACCAGGACATCCGAGAGCCGGAACAGTCAGAAGAGTCGGAACAGTCAGAACAACCTGATCAACAGGCTGAGGCAATGCACACAGAGCACGACTGGATCACCACCCCTGTCACCACGGACATCCTGCGCGGTTTCCTCGACGTGGAGCAGACCGCGCAGGGCCTGCTCCCGCACCGGCTGCCCGCCCGGGCCCGCCGGCAGATCCCCGACACCCAACTGGCCACAGCCGAGGCCCAGCCCTCCGGCGTACGGCTGGCCTTCCGCACCCGGGCCACCACCGTCGAGCTGGACACACTGCCCACCAAGCGGGTCTACCAGGGCCTCCCGGCCCCGGCGGACGGCGTGTACGACCTGCTGGTCGACGGCCGCCTCACCGCCCAGGCCACGGTGCCCGGTGGCAACGTCCGCATCATCACCGACATGATCACCCAAGCCTCCGAACTGCGCGAGGGACCTGCCGGCACCGCCCGGTTCAGCGGTCTGCCGGCCCGCGACAAGGACGTCGAGATCTGGCTTCCGCACACGGAGATCACCGAGCTGATCGCCCTGCGCACCGACGCCCCCGTCGAGCCGGCGCCGGACAACGGGCGCAGGGTCTGGCTGCACCACGGCAGTTCCATCAGCCACGGCTCCAACGCCGCCCACCCGAGCGCCATCTGGCCGGCCCTGGCCGCAGCCGACGGCGGAGTGGAGCTGATCAATCTGGGGTTCGGCGGCGGCGCGCTGCTCGACCCGTTCACCGCCCGCGCGATGCGGGACACCCCCGCGGACCTGATCAGCGTCAAGATCGGCATCAATATCGTCAACACGGACGCGATGCGTCTGCGTGCCTTCGGCCCCGCGGTCCACGGCTTCCTCGACACCATCCGCGAGGGACATCCGACCACGCCGCTGCTGGTCCTCTCCCCCATCCTGTGCCCCGTCCAGGAGGACACCCCCGGCCCACTCGCGGCCGACTTCGCCGGGGGGACCCTGCGGTTCAGGGCCACCGGCGATCCGGCGGAGCGCGCCGCCGGGCGCCTGACGCTCAACGTCATCCGCGACGAACTCACCCGGATCGTCGGGCAGCGCGCGGCCGACGACCCGCACCTCCACCACCTGGACGGCCGCGACCTCTACGGCGAGCGGGAGTACGCCGAACGCCCGCTCCCCGACAGGCTCCACCCTGATCCCGCAGCACACCGCCGCATCGCCGAGAACTTCGCGCGGCTCGTCTTCGGCGACGGCGGCCCCTTCGCCGCCGAGGCCCGCTGACCGGATCACCGGTGCGGACGCCCGGCCGGGCCGTGCAGCGCGGCCGTCGCCCCCGGGCTCACGCCCAGGGCAGTGACCACGGCCCGCGAACCACACCTCGGGCGGGAAGATCACCGGCTGCGCGCGGAGCACTAGCCTGCGGACATGACTCTGTTCCGCGAGGCCGGCCCCGACGACTTCGGACATGTGATGCGCCTCTACCGGCAACTGCACCCGAAGGACCCCGTGCTGCGTGACGGCTCCGACGCGGCGGCCTTCGCGCAGATCCTGGGTTCGCCCGGCCTGCACCTGTTCGTCCTCGAAGTCGACGGTGCCGTCGTCGCCACCACGTACCTGAACCTGATCCCGAACCTCACCCGGTCCGCATCGCCGTACGCGGTCATTGAGAACGTCGTCGTCGACGAAGCTGTGCGGGGCACGGGTCTGGGGAAGCAGATCATGGCCCGCACGCTCCAGGCCGCATGGGACGCGGGCTGCTACAAGGCGATGCTGCAGACCGGCTCGCGCACGCCCGCCACACACGCCTTCTACCGGGCGTGCGGCTTCTCACCCGACGCCAAGACGGCATATCTCGCCCGTCCGTCATGAGGCCACGACCAGGCGCCGGGCATGAAGACCACGGTCCACGACCGGATTCCCAGGGCCGGGCGGGACCCGTCTGATCAGCCGGACCTCGTCATCCCGCCCAGGGGGGTACGGCGTGCCGACACCCTGCGATGGCTGATCCGCCAGCCGTCAGCGGTGCGCACCACCGTGTCGTCGTAGGAGACGGAGCCGCAGGACCCGTCCGCTCGGACGCCCAGCCCCTTGGACCGGACCTGCACCCGGCCGTCCGCCGCCACCGTCACGACGACGTTGGTGACGTGGTGCGCCACGGGGTTGGCGGCCCCCAGCGCCCACGCCGCGTCGCGGATCGCCGCCACCCCGGACAGCGGTTCCTGCCCGTAGTCGGTGAGGTCGTAGACGACGTCGCCGGTGAACAGCTCCTCCAGCCGGTCGAGGTCTCCGTCGTCGACGAGGTGGCCGTGCAGCGCGACCAGTTCGGTGATGGCCAGGCGGTCCTCAGCAGTGAGTGACACATGCGTCCTCTCCGGGCGCGGCGCGACAAGGCCGGGCCGAGCGTCCGTCGTCAGCAGGGCCGCACCCGCCGAGCACCGCGACGAGCTCCGGCGCGTGCGGCGCGGCAGGGGCGGGCACCCGGCGATCGTCCCTCACCGCGGTCCGGCCCGCCACCGACTTCCGCAGCCGCGTCGTCGTCCCACCGGCGGCCGAGGCGCGCTGCGGGACAACCCCCGGGCCGTACGGTCCGTGAGCCCGCCCCCGCGGACTCGGCAGGGCGCCGTGTCCTGCCCGGGCGGGGGCCGGGCTGCGACAGCCGGCCGCGCACAGCGGCGCCGGAGGGGCGGCCTTCGCAGCCCCTCCCCCATGGCGAAACCGGGCAGAGGCGGGCGGCTTCGCCATGGGAACGCGGCTCGGCCTGGGGCCGTGCTCCGGGGGTGCCGACCGTGTCGTGGCGGGGTGTGCGGCCCGGCGGGGCCGCACAGTTCCTCGCCGGGCGGCAACGTCCGCGCCCGCTCGTCGACATCTGCAGGCAAGACAGCGACGTCAGTGTCTGCGTCTGTACCCCCTAACGCGAAGGTTTTGAGCCATGTCAGCACTGTCCCGGAGAAACTTCCTCGGCACCGCCGCGACCGTCGCAAGCGCGGCCGCCATGGGTGCGGCGCTGCCCGGCGTGAGCGCCGCCGCGACGTCCGGCCATGAGCAGGACCACCCCCACGGCCGCACATACGGCGACATCCGCGACATCAAGCACGTCGTGGTGATCATGCAGGAGAACCGCAGCTTCGACCACTACTTCGGTGCGCTCCGGGGCGTGCGCGGGTTCGGCGACCAGGCGACGATCAACCTGCCGGGGGGGAAGTCCGTCTGGGAGCAGCCGAAGACGCCGACGGAGGGGGCCGAGACCCAGTACCCGTGGCGGCTGAGCGGGGCGAAGTCCTGGAGCGGCGCGACCCCGCCGAGCGCGGAGCTGGGCGCCGCCAACTACGGCGGCACCGCCCACGGCTGGACCGACCAGCACGGCGCCTGGTACGGCGGTCTGATGAACGGCTGGTACTACGCCAAGGGCGGCCCGACCACCCTCGGCTACATGGACCGCAAGGACCTGCCCTTCCACTACGCCCTCGCGGACACCTACACGGTGGGTGACGCCTACCACTGCTCCGTGCTCAGCGCGACCGGCCCCAACCGCACCTTCCTGTGGGGCGGCACGATCAACGCCGACAAGAAGCACGGCAGCTTCACCGCCAACGACGGCGGCGACGAGCGCGGCAAGTTCCTGCCGTGGGAGTCCTACGCCGAGACGCTCCACAAGGCGGGCGTGAGCTTCCGCGTGTACCAGTGCGCGGACGACTACGGCGACAACGGCCTGGAGTACTTCAACACCTTCGCCAAGCTCGACCCCACCCAGGGCGGCACGGCGGCTCCCGGCAACGTCTACTATGACAACGGTGTCAAGAACGTCCCCGAGCCCGCCACCGGACTCGCCGGCAACGCCGACAACATCAACGCCGCCATCCGCGCCGATGTGGTCGGCGGCACGCTGCCGCAGGTCAGCTGGATCGTCAACAACCAGTTCTTCTCCGAGCACCCGGTCACCGCGCCCAGCAACGGCGCGTACTTCCTGCGCGGCGTCCTGGAGGCCCTCAACGCCGACCCGGACGTCTTCAACTCGACCCTGGTGATCATCAACTACGACGAGAACGACGGCCAGTTCGACCACGTCCCGCCGCCCACGCCCGCGCCGGGCGAGGCCGACGAGTTCGTCGCCGGCACCATGGGCCAGTACGGCGTGACCGCGCCCCTGCCGGTCGGTCTCGGCTTCCGGGTGCCGCTGCTCCTGGTCTCGCCCTGGACCCGTGGCGGCTGGGTGACCTCCGAGGTCTCGGACCACACCTCGGTCATCCAGTTCATGGAGAAGTGGACCACCGCGCTGGGCACTCCGGCGATCTGCCCCAACATCAGCGACTGGCGCCGCAAGGTCTGCGGTGACCTCACCGGCGCCTTCGACTTCACCTCGCCGGTGTACGGGCTGCCCCACCTGCCGGGCACCGGCGACCTGATCCCGGAGACGCGGTACACCCCGCTGCCGGGCGACAACACCATGCCCACCCAGGAGAAGGGCACCAGGCCGGCCCGTCCGCTGCCGTACCAGCCCAACGCCAACCTCACCGGGTTCTCCGGCGGTGCGGCGAAGCTGGAGTTCAGCAACGAGGCCCCGTTCGCCACCAAGGCGAGCCACTTCGCCGTCTACAACAACCTGGGTGGTTTCCCGACGCTGGCGGAGTACCCGGCCAGGTTCCCGGGCCAGTACACCGTCGCCGCCGGCAGGACCGCCACCGGTAGCGGCCCCGTCGGCGCCTCCGCCGGGGACACCGCCTACGACCTGACCGTCACGGGCCCCAACCGGTTCCTGCGCCGCTTCACCGGTGACACCGCGACCCCCGGTGGCGACCTCACCGTCGAGGCGAGCTACTACGACGGCAAGTCGACCGCGCGTCCCAAGCTCAAGCTGTGGCTGCACAACGACAGCCGCAAGCCGGTGACCTTCACCGTCCGGCACAACCAGTACATCTCCGGGGCTCCGCAGAAGGTGACTGTCGCCGCACACGGCAAGGAGGCCTGGGTGGTCAACCCGCTGTCGGTGAGCGACGGCTGGTACGACGTGACCGTCACGGCCGACTGCGACCAGGCCTGGTCGCAGCGGTTCACCGGCCACCTGGAGACCGGCAAGGCCAGCATCACCGGCTGACACCCCCGGCCCACACCGACGGCCTGCCATCCCGCCGTTCCGGAGCGCGCACCTCGCGGTCCGGAACGGCGGGGGGCCGGGCCGCATCCCGGATGCCGAAGGCACCGAAGGCACCGCGACGGCCGGGACGCCACCGCGAGCACCACCGGGGACGCCGGTACCGCACCGGCCGGCGCTCAGGGGAGCACCCGGGGGTGTCCCGCGCGGGATCCGCGCGGACCGGACGTCAGAGCAGGGTGAGGATGCGGGGTCCGTCCTCGGTGACGGCCACGGTGTGTTCGATGTGGGCGGCCCGGCTGCCGTCGATCGTCCGCAGGGTCCATCCGTCGGGGTCGGTGCGGTAGTCGTTGCGTCCTCCGGCCATGAGCATGGGCTCGATGGCGAGGGTGAGGCCGTGGCGCAGCGGGAAGCCGCGGCCGGGCCGTCCGTGGTTGGCGACATGGGGGTCCTCGTGCATCCGGCGGCCGATGCCGTGGCCGCCGAAGTCGGACGGCATGCCGCAACCTGCCTCGCGGGCGGCCCTGCTGATGGCGTGGGAGATGTCGCCGATGCGACGGCCGACGGTGGCCGCGGCGATGCCTGCGTCCAGGGCCCGCTGGGTGGCGGCGATGAGTTCCAGGTCGGCGGGGCGCGGGGTGCCGACGGTGAAGCTGGTGGCGGCGTCGCCGGTCCAGCCGTCGAGTTCGGCTCCGCAGTCGATGCTGACCAGGTCACCGTCGCGCAGGCGGTAGTCGCCGGGGATGCCGTGCACCACCGCGTCGTTCACGGAGGCGCAGATCACCGCGGGGAAGGCGCTGGGAGCGAAGGCGGGCCGGTAGCCCAGGAACGGGGAACGCGCTCCGGCCTCGGCGAGGACGGTACGCGCTGCCTCGTCGAGTTCGCGCAGCCGGACTCCCACGCCGGCCGCCGCACGGACGGCCGCCAGTGCTCGGGCCACGATGCGTCCGGCTTCCCGCATCGCCTCCAGGGCCGTGTCGGTCTTGATCTCCACCATGTGTCGTGACTCCCGCGATGCGATGCTGCCCAATACTTATACCGGTATTAGTATCACGGGCATGGTGAGAGTTCCTCTGAGTCCGCAGGAGCGGCAACGCGGAGAGCACTTCGGGCGGCTGCTCCGCGAGGCCCGCGGTGACCGCAGCATGGTCGAGGTGGCGGCCGCAGCCGGGGTGTCCGCCGAGACGCTCCGCAAGATCGAGACCGGCCGTGCCCCGACCCCGGCCTTCTTCACGGTGGCAGCCCTGGCCCACGCCCTGCAGCTGTCCCTGGACGACCTCGCCGCCGCCTGCGCGGAGGACACCGACGGCGGCGAGCAGGCCAAGTCGGCGTGACCGCCGGGCGCCGGGTCTACGGCTGCGCGGCGGACAGCCGGGCGGCCCGGCTGCCGGACCTGGCCGTCCCCCGGCACATCGCCGGTTGAGGCGGCGGCCACGGCCCTCCGCGCCCGGAGGCACGGGCGGTGACGGAACACATCGAGCCCGGCCCTGTCGCGGGCCGGGCTCGAAGGGGGACGCCTGTGGTCGTGGGCGGTCGGCGCGTCAGTGGGTGAAGACCGCGATGTTGCCCGTGAAGTACGACTTGTTGTCCGCACTCCTGATGGTTCCGTTGTTGCCGTCGGGATCCACCGTGAGGGTGAACGAGAGGCCGCTGCTCTCCACGTACGTCACGTGGTCGTTCGCCTTCGCGCACGACGGCTGTGTGGTCATCCCGGCGCCGATGGCGCCCGGGAAGGCGAAGGTGCCGGTCTGCTCCCCCCGGTGGAGGGTGCCGTTGGTGAGATTCCGGATCTGGAAGCACCCGGGGTTGGTGTTGCCGGGCGACCGCCCGACGCCGGCGCCGCCGGTTCGGTGCTCGGCGCCCTGGGCCGAACCCGCTCCGGTTCCGAGCGCGGCGAACGAGACGGCGGCCACAGCAGCGGCCAGAGTGAGTGTGCGGCTTTTCATGATGGTCTCCTCTTCCGGGAGTGGACCGGGATGAAAGCCCCCGCCTGCTGCGTTCCTATCACCGTTCAGCCGCTGGCCGCGGACGAGCCTCAGCCGCAGCGGAACCGACCGGGTGAACCTCCTGCTCCGGGTGGGGGAAAGAGGCGCCTGCGAGGTGTGGCCGGGGAAGAACCGCCGCCTCGACCGGCCCCGGCGACGATGGGCACCCACCACACGGCCCGGTTCCCCTCCGCGTCCGGCGAGAGCAGGGCCGGTTGCCGCCGCCCGGCATCCCCACCGCCGCCACCCGCCTCAGCCACGGCCGCCCACGCGCGCCGCGCTCGTCGCGGCGGCACCGCACGGCGTGCCGGTGACGTCGGGTCCCGTCAGCCTCCGACTACCCCGCCCCGGGAGCACCGCATCTCAGGCGCTGACACACCGGTAATGGGTCGTCAGCCGCCCGGCGTCGTCCAGCACATGGAAGGCGAGGGCGGGCGGCTGGTCGAGGTCGATGAAGTCCCGGGGGTGGGCGTGACGCTCCCAGGGAAGCCGGACGGTCGAGACGACCCCCGGCGCCACCAGCAGCGGCCTCCCGGCGAACGTGGTCGCCGCCGGGGTGTGCGCGTGACCGCACAGGAACGCCACCAGATCGGGGTGGCGTTCCGCGAGGGCGGCCAGCCGCTCGGCCCCGAACTGGCGTATGCCGTCGATGAAGGGCACATGGAGCGTGGCCGGCGGGTGGTGGAACCCGACCACCACCGGCACCCCGGCCGGGGTCCGGGCCAGGACGTCCTCCAGCCATGCCAGCGTCTCGTCCTCGAGGAAGCCCTCGTCCTTGCCCGGCACCGAGGAGTCGCAGAGAGCGATGACGAAGTCCGCGGTGCGGTGCACCTGGTTGACCGGTGCCGCCGATTCCGGCTGGCCCAGCAGGTGGCGGCGGAACGCCGGGCGCTGATCGTGGTTGCCGGGGCAGACCAGCGTCGGATGCCGGGACGCCAGCAGGGTGCGGGCCTGCTCGTACTCGCTCGGCAGGCCGTGATCGACGATGTCTCCCGTGACCAGGACCGCGTCGAGGTCGCAGGGCAGACCGTCGAGGTACTCCATGACGGCCCGGGTGCGCGCGATGCTGCGCTGACCGTCGTCGATGTGGGTGTCGCTGAGGTGGGCAATCACTATCACCGCTGTGGTCCCTTCGTGGCGGCGTACAGGATACGGACACGGGTGGGGACGACCGGCCGGGGTGCCCGCACGCCCCCACGTCGGCGCCGACCGGGAGCGGGACCGGCACGGGGTTCCGGTCCCGGGCGGGTCACCGGCCCCAGGGCGGCCCGGTACGGGTGCGGCCCCGGGCCGGTGGAGTCACCGCAGCGCTCCCGCGACCGCTTCGCCGACCGGTCGCGGTCTGGGGCTTGTCCGACAATTCCCGTCTGGCGCGCGACGCGCCCCCAGCCTGACGGCTGGGAGGTGCCCCCAGGCACGGCACCTCGCTGAGTTGTCGGAATCGACCGAGTACGCCAGTACGAGGTCGATCCTCCGCCTTACGATGCGCCTTCCTCACCCGCCTTCGGCGAGGAGGGGGCCCTGCACCAGACGCCGCGCGCCTTACCGGCGCGAATTGTCAGACAAGCCCTGGGGCCGGAGTTCCAGGTCCCGCCGGTACCAGGTGCCCTGCCTGCCGCCGATGTCGGCCGGGTCCGCCGGACCGACCGGAACGAACCCGGCGTTGGTGAGCACCTTCTGGGACGCCAGGTTCTCGCAGGCGGCGGCCGCCCGCAGCGTACGCAGTCCGTAGCGCGGCCCCGCCGACCGGCAGAGCTCCCGGACGGTCGCGGTCGCCACTCCGCGGCCGGCGGCGTGCTGTGCGACCCGGTAACCGAGATCCGCGGTGCCGTCGACCATGTCGACCAGGTTGAACCTGCCGAGCACCGAGCCGTCCTCGGCAAGGAGCACATGGAAGGCGCAGACGCCCGCCTCCTGCTCGGCCAGCAGGGCGTTGAACCGGTCGGTGAACTGCTCGAAGAAGGCGTCGCCGCGATCGGAGACCGAGGCGGCGAAGTAGGCGCGGTTCGCCAGCTCGAAGGCCAGGACCGCCGGGGCATGTTCGGCACGCAGCCGCGTCAGCTCGGGCACCGCCCGACTCTATCCGGACGGCACCCGGGAGCACCTCGGATTTCCCCTGGCCGCAGACCCCCCGAGCTGTCCGGACCACACCCCCGGCGGGCGGGCGGCGGGTCGGGGAGGGCCGCCGTGCGCACGGCACCCCGCGCCCCGGCGGACGCCGCCGACCGGCAGACCCGGACCGGCTGTCCGTACCAGGCCTCCCCGACCCGCGGCCCCGCCCGGCCTCCCCGACTCGCCGAAATGTTTCGCGATTGACACGACAACATTTCGCATGCTCTTCTGCTCCGCGTTCCCAGGCCGTTCGGGAGGAACCCCGGGGCCGCAAGCCATCGGGGGTCCGTGATGACCGTGCAGGTGACCGCGCCGACGACACCCGGGCAGATCGCCCGCGGCCGGGCGGTGGTGGCGGTGGCGGCCCTGGCCGTCGCGCTCTTCGCCTACGGCACCGTGCAGAGCCTGCCCGTCGGCCTGCTGCCGCAGATCGCGCACGGTCTCGGGGTGTCGCTCTCGTCGGCCGGACTGCTGGTGACCGGCTACGGGCTGGTGGTCACCGTCACGGCCGTACCGCTCACCCAGGCGACCCGGCACATCCCCCGCCGCCGCCTGCTCGCCACCCTGCTGGGCCTCTTCACAGCGGCCACGCTGCTCTGCGCACTCGCCCCCCGCTACGCCGTTCTGCTGACCGGACAGACCCTGGTCGCGCTGACCCATGCGGTGTTCCTGTCGGTGGTCGCGGTGACCGCCGCGGGCATGTTCCCAAAACCGGTCCGGGCCAAGGTCGTCAGCGCGCTCTTCGTCGGGACCTCCCTGGCCGGGGTGGCGGGCGTCCCGGCCGGGACCTGGCTGGGGCAGCAGACCGACTGGCGCGCCCCCTTCCTGGTCATCAGCGCCCTGGGCCTTCTCGCGGGCGCGGTCGTCGTCCTGCTGCTGCCCACCGGCCCCGCCGTCCAGAACCCGGCATCCACCGCCCCCCACCCCAGCCCCCCACGCTTCACCCTGCTGATGGCGGTCACCGTGCTCGTGGTCGCGGGCGTCTTCGCGCTGTACACCTATGTCTCCGTCTTCCTCACCCGGGCCGCCGGGCTCTCCTCACACGCCGTCAGCGGCGTCCTGCTGCTGAACGGGGTGGCGGGTCTGGTGGGCAACGGCCTGGCCGGTGCCCTGGCCGACCGCCGCCCCCGCACCGCCATGACCGGCGCCGTGGCACTGCTGACC
>NZ_LIQR01000366.1 GCF_001418575.1 Peterkaempfera griseoplana | reverse complement strand
GTGCGGACCAGGGCCGGGCCAGGGGCCCGGCCCCGGCCCTGGCCCCTGGCCCGGCCCTGGTCCGCACCCTGGCCCCGGCCCGTGGCCCGAGCCCTGGAGCCATGACCGCGACCACGGCGCGACCGCACCGGAGTGACGGCGTAGCAGCCCGCAGCCGACCGCCCCGCGGTGGCCGCCACGGACCCCCGTGGCGGCCACCGCCGCGTCCGGGACCGGGAGCCGGCAGGTCGTCCCCCGTACGGCCCGCCGGACGGCCGTGACCGCCGACCGCTCAGGGCATCATCGCCGCGATCCGGGTCGTGGCCGCCGGCCACCCGGCGGTTGATCGCACCCACCCGCAGCGGGGCCCGGGCCGGGGGCGGGGACCGAGACCGGCCCCGCGACGCCCGCCGCGATCACCGACCGCGAGCGCGAGATCCTCACCCTCGTCGGTCTGGGCCGCTCCAACGCCGAGATCGCCGCGGAACTCTTCATCACGCCCGCGACCGCCAAGACCTACATCTCCCGGCTGCTCACCAAGCTGAACGCCCGGGACCGCATCCATCTGGTGATCATCGCCTACGAGTCAGGGCTCGTCGGCCGGCTCTGAGGTCCATGGGACGACGCGGTCGGCAGGATCCACCGCTGTCAACCGCCGAAGAGCCTGCGGATCCGACCGCTTAGGATGCTCGCGGAGCACCAGACGGGGACGACGGAAGCGAGGTCGGATGTCCGGCACACAGGCACACCGCCGGACCCGGCCAGGTACGCGGTGACCCGCGCCGCCGGTGCCCCCGGCCCGCAGCAGCGGTACCTCGGCGAGTTCGCGGAGTCGGCCGGCTATCTGGACTTCGCCCGCTTCGGCCCGCCGTCGAGGACGGTGCTGAAGGAGAGCGCGGACGCCCTCACCGCCGCCGCCGAGGCCGGACCGGCCACCGTGGACGAGCTGATGCGGTCCGAGGCACGCGCCCGCGCCGCGGTGGGCAGGCTCACCGGGTTCTCCGCCGGTGACGTCATCACCGTGCCCAACACCAGCACCGGCCTGCTGCAGGCGGCCTTCGCGGTGGCCCCCGGACCCGACGGGCCGGCCGAGGTGGTGGTCGGCGCCGGGGAGTTCCCCGCCAACATCTACTCCTGGGCGCGTGCCCAGGAGGCCGGCCGGGTCCGTCTCGCGCTGACCCGCATGTCCGGCGGCATGACCACCCCCGACGCGCTGCGCTCCGCACTGACCCCGCAGACCCGGGCGGTGGCGGTGAGCGCGGTGGACTTCCAGACCGGCTACCGGGCGGACCTGGCGGCACTGCGCGACGTGGCCGGGGACCGGCTGCTGGTGGTCGACGGCATCCAGGGCTTCGGCGCCGTGGAGGCGGACTGGAGCGCCGCCGACATCCTGGTCGTCGGCGGCCAGAAGTGGCTCCGCTCCGGCTGGGCCACCGGCTTCCTCGCGCTCTCGCCGCGCGCCGCCGAGCGGGTGCGGCCGCTGCTCACCGGCTGGACCGGCGTCGAGGACCCGGTCCGCTACGACGGCACCCTCCACGAGCGGGCCGGGGGCGTCGAGGACTTCTCCCTCACCAACCTCAGCCCCGTCGCCACCGCGGCCTTCGCCGGAGCGCTGGAGCTGGTGGAGTCGGTGGGCGCCGGCTGGATCGAGCGCCGGATCAGCGACCGGGTCGAGGAACTGACCGCCGCCGTGGAGTCGGTGGGCGCCACCGTGCTCTCGCCCCGCGAACCGGGGCGGCGGGCGGGGATCCTCACCTTCGCCCTGCCCGGACGCACCCCCGCGGAGATCGGTGCGGCCCTGCGTGAGCACGGCGTCAGCGCGACCGTCCATGCCCGCCAGGTGCGGCTCTCGCCGCACGCCTCGACCCGTCCCGAGGCCGCCAAGGACGTGCACACCGCCCTCACCGGGCTGCTCGCGGGGCGGTAGCCCCGGCGGTGCGGGCCCCGCCGTGAGGCCGGGGCCGGTCGGTCGGCCGTGACCGCCGGCGTCCCGCCGCGGCCGTGACCGGTGGAGGGCCGCCCGATCCGGGGACCTCCGCCTTCCCCGACGCGGATGGCTCCGGCGCCGCTCATGACTGCCCCGAGCATGACGGTCTCCGCCGTCCCCGTGCCTCCTCGACGGTGCCGACGTACGTATGGCCCGTCGCGGTGATGGCGGCGACCGGTGCGATGCCGGGGCGGGGCCACAGGCCGGAGCCGCGGACGCAGGCCGCGGACACCAGGATCACGGCGTCGTGGGGACGGATGATCGCGGTAATGACAACGGTCACCGGTGCGGTCTTTGGAGATCCGGTCGATTCGCGCTTGACTACCCGGGTGACCGCCCATGCGCACGAGCACGACCACGACCACCACGCCGCCGGGCACCGGCACGACGGCGGGCACTCCGGGCACGCCCACGGGGTCTCCGCCGACGCCGACCGCACCTGGCTGACGGTGGCGCTGGGCCTGATCACGGTCTTCATGGCGGCCGAGGTCGTGGTCGGTCTGCTGGCGCACTCACTGGCGCTGATCTCGGACGCGGCCCACATGCTCACCGACGCCGCCTCGATCCTGCTGGCCCTGGTGGCGATGCGGCTCGCGGAGCGCCCCGCGCGCGGCGGCTACACCTTCGGCCTCAAGCGGGCGGAGATCCTTTCGGCGATGGCCAACGGCACCACCCTGCTGGTGCTGTCGGTGTGGCTGGCCTACGAGGCCGTCCGCCGGCTCATCGCCCCGCCCGAGGTGTCGGGGACGCTGGTGCTGATCACCGCGCTGGCCGGGGTGGCGGTCAATCTGGCGGCCACCTGGTCGATCTCCAGGGCGAACCGGACGTCGCTCAATGTCGAGGGCGCGTACCAGCACATCCTCACGGACCTCTTCGCCTTCATCGCGACCGCCGTAGCCGGTGGCGTGATGGTGGTCACCGGCTTCGCCCGTGCGGACGCGATCGCGTCGCTGGTGGTGGTCGCCCTGATGCTCAGGGCGGGCGCCGGACTGGTACGGGACTCGGGGCGGATCTTCCTGGAGGCGGCCCCCGCCGGACTGGACCCGGACACGATCGGCGACCAGCTGGCCGCCTCGGGGGATGTCGCGGAGGTCCACGACCTGCACATCTGGCAGATCACCAGCGGCCATCCGGCACTGTCCGCCCACATCCTGGTGCCGCCCGGCGGGGACTGCCACGCTGTGCGCCGCCGTCTGCAGGGGCTGCTGCGCGACCGGTACCGGATCACCCATACCACCCTCCAGGTCGACCACGTCGGTGAGGACGGAGACGAGCAGCTGCTGCAGATCACCGCGCCGACCGGTCAGCCCGACCGGGTGTGCGGGCCGGACGAGGACACCCACGGGCCGGTGCACCGTCCGGGCCCGCACGAGCACTGAGCGGTACAGCAGCGGCGGCGCCGCCGGGTCAGGAGGCGCGGGCCAGTACGCAGTCCCCGCACAGCGGGCCGTTGCGGCCGGGGGCCGCACGGTAGATCAGACAGCAGCTGCGGCGGCGCAGACGGCCGTCGGGACCGCGGGCCGCGGTGCCGCGCAGCGACGGGTGGTCCAACAGCCCGTCCAGGACGGCGTGCAGACGGGGCGCGCAGTCCGGCCGCGCGGTGACCAGTACGGCGGTGGCGCCGGCCAGCGCGGACGCCGTGTTGCCCCAGGCGATGTGCCGGGAGACACCGTGGGGGCGCACCGCTGCGGCGAGTTCGGCGGCCGCCAGGTCGATCAGGGTGCGGCCCAGGACATGGGCGAGCGCGGCCGGTCCGCCCGGCGGCGCGGAGTCGGGTGACGCGGCCAGGGACAGCGGGAAGGTGCTGCCCGGCTGCGGCTGCCAGCGAAGATCCGCGAGCCGGACCGGCCGTACCCGTCCCTCCAGCACCGCCAGGGCCAGCACGGGCGAGGCGATCCGGGCGACCAGGCCCAGATGGACGACCGAGGCGGCGACCCGTCGTTCCACCGCCTCGGCTGGCCGGCCGCCGCCGGCGAGCAGCGCCCGTACCGTGGCCACCCGGTCGGCCGACACGGCCGGGTCCAGGCCCAGGGCGGCCATCGACTGCCACGGCGGGGCCGGCGGCAGCCCGGGATCGTGTCGTTCCAGGGCGAAGTAGGGTCCCAGCACGGCGAGTGGCTCCCGCGGCGGGGCTCCCTCCCCGTCGGCCGGCGCGCTCACGCGGCCCTCGGCCCGGGTGTGCCCGCCGGGTCGGTGCCTCCCGCTGCCGGGGGCCGGAGCGAGCGGTGCGCCCTGGGGCCGGGGACCAGCGGGAGTGCGCCCCGCAGCAGGACCTGTACCGGACCATGGACGCGCGCGTCACTGCCGGACGCCGGCAGTGCGCCCCCGTAGGCGCCGACGGCGTGACGGACGGCGGGTGCGACCAGCGCAGCGCCGAGCCGGAGGGGCGCCGCCCGGGTGCCGGGGACGGCAAGGGGAAAGGCGGCGGGCGCGGACGGACCGCTCATGCAGGAGCCCTCCCTGGAGCGTCCGGCGCACCCCCGGCGGTACGGACCGGGGTGGGCGCGGCCCGTACCGGCCGCGACTGTCCGGGAGGTTAGGGCGGTCCGCGCGAAGTCGTCAACGCCGCCCCGTGAGGCCGCGGCCGCCGTGACCGGCCGTCGCCGTGGTGCCCGCCGTCCGCGGCCGCGGCGCACGGTCGCCGCCGGTCAGACGGGATAGGGGAGGTAGCAGTCCAGCGCCGGGTGGTAGAGCACCTGCCAGGTCTCCGGGCCGATCACTCCGTCCACCTTCAGACCGTGGCAGCCCTGGATCCACTCGATCTTCTTCAGCGTCCGGGTGCCGAAGACGCCGTCGACCGTGAGCTTCGGCACTCCGCCCCACACATTGCTCAGACACTGGGCCTGCCGCACTCCGGCTCCGGTCTGGCCGAGGGAGAGCGTGGCCCGGTACGAGGTCGAGGTGTACGCACAGTCCGGCCCCGTCGGCGCCGCCTGGACGGGACTCGACAGCGCCAGCGCCCCGCAGGTCAGCAGGGCCGCGCCCAGGGCACCCAACCGCAGACGGATCATCGCAGCTCACCCTCCGGTAAGGCCGTGTGCGCCGACCGCCGGTCATGGACGCGGCGGGCCCGGTACGGACGCCACCAGTCTGCGGGGAGAGCGGGGGATCCGCATGCGGGGCGGGGGACGGCGCGCCGGTGCCATGCCGCCGACCCGCGTGGACCCGGACGTTCGTCCGCCCGCCGCGGACGCCTTCATGCGGTCCTCCGGCACCGGGGACACCCGCGGGATGTCACGGCCGTGCAGGCGCCGGCGCGTGGAGCGCCGGGCGGCCCGGCGGCGTCCTTGCGGCACTCCCGCCGACCACTCGGGCCGAGCCACTAGAATTGCTCCCTGGACCGGCGGATCGGAAGGCCGGGCCGACAGGTACGGAGAGGCGTCACCGGCCTGATGTGCAGCCGTACCCGAGGACACATATGAGCATCGAGAAGTCCATCCCCGTCGTTCAGGTCCTCAACGAGGCCGGCCGCCGGCGGACCTTCGCCGTGATCAGCCACCCGGACGCGGGCAAGTCCACCCTCACCGAGGCGCTGGCGCTCCACGCGCGGGCGATCACCTCGGCGGGCGCGGTGCACGCCAAGGGCGGCCGGCGCGGTGTGACCAGCGACTGGATGGAGCTGGAGCGCGAGCGCGGCATCTCGGTGACCTCGGCGGCGCTGCAGTTCGACCACCGCGGCCATGTGATGAACCTGGTCGACACCCCGGGCCACGCCGACTTCTCCGAGGACACCTACCGGGTGCTGGCGGCCGTCGACTGCGCGATCATGCTGGTCGACGCGGCCAAGGGCCTGGAGGAGCAGACCCGCAAGCTGTTCGCGGTCTGCCGCCACCGTGGCGTCCCGGTGATCACCTTCATCAACAAGTGGGACCGCCGCGGCCGCGAGGCGCTCACCCTGCTCGAGGACATCGAGACCCACCTGGGCATCACCCCGGTGCCGGTGGTCTGGCCCGTCGGCAACGCCGGAAACCTGCGGGGCCTGGTGCAGGCCGAGGACACCGAGCAGATGCTCCGCTACACCAAGGTGCCCGCCGGCACCCATGCGGCCCTGGAGGAGCGGCTCACCTCCGAGCAGGCCGCCGAGCAGGAGGGCGAGGCCTGGGAGACCGCGCTGGAGGAGCTGGAGCTGGTGCTGTCCTCCGGCCCCGGCTACGACCAGGAGGCCTTCGAGGCGGGCAAGATCAGCCCGGTCTTCTTCGGGGCGGCGCTGACCAACATCGGTGTGAAGCTGCTGCTGGACGCCATGGTGGACCTGGCCCCGGCCCCCGGTCCCCGTCCGCTGGCGAACGGCGGCAGCCGCGACGTCGGCGAGGACTTCTCCGGAGTGGTCTTCAAGATCCAGGCGAACATGGACCCGGCCCACCGCGACCGGATCGCCTTCGTCCGGGTCTGCTCGGGCGCCTTCGAGCGCGGGATGAACGTCACCCGCGCGGCCAGCGGCCGCTCCTTCGCCACCAAGTACGCGCACACGGTCTTCGGGGCCGAGCGCACCGTGGTCGACACCGCCTACCCCGGTGACGTGGTCGGCCTGATCAACGCGAGCGCGCTGCGGGTCGGCGACACCCTCTACACGGGCAGGAAGGCGGAGTTCCCCCCGCTGCCCGCCTTCGCCCCCGAGTACTTCGCGGTGGCCCGGCCGAAGGACATCAGCCGCTCCAAGCAGTTCCGCAAGGGTGTCTCGCAGCTGGACGAGGAGGGCGTGGTCCAGGTGCTGGTCTCCGACCGGCGCGGTGACCAGGCGCCGGTGATGGCGGCGGTCGGCCCGATGCAGTTCGACGTGGTGCTGCACCGGATGGAGCACGAGTTCTCCTCCCCGATCACGCTCGACCACCTCTCCTACCGCCTGGCCCGGGTCACCGATCCCGAGGGTGCCGCCGTACTGGCCAAGGCCCGTCTCACCGACGGCGAGGTGCTCACCCGGCGCTCGGACGACGTGCTGCTGGCCCTCTTCGCCGACAAGTGGCACCTCAACGCCTTCCAGCGGGCCAACCCCGACGTCCTGCTGCAGCCGCTGATCGCCACGGCTGACTGAGGCCGTCCGGGTCCGTCCGGCCCGGACCGGCGAGCCCGGTTCCGGTCCGGCACCGTGCCCGGCGCGGTGCCCCACCGCCCGGCCTGCTGTCCCGGTTGTCCGTCCGGCGTGACGCCGTTCCGCGGTGGGCCGCATTCCGGGCGCCCTGAGTGGCGCGCTCCGGCCGGGGCGGCAGCACCGTAAGTCCTGCCGGCCCGTCGGTGCGGAGCCCTCGGGGGCGCGGCCTCGCTCTGTGCTCACTGTCCGCCACTGAGCGGACCCGGGTGGGGCAGTCGCATACCTGCGCCGTGTGACGGTACGTCACGACATGTGCCGACACCGGCGCGTCGACGGCCACCTCGATGAACGCGGCCGCCGGATGCGGGACGGCGGCCTGCAGGCCGTCGCCGCCGCGACGCCCGCGCCGACCTCCGCCGGATCCCCGCTCGCCCGTGTGCGAGTCGTCGCTGCCCCGGGCCGTGCCTCTCCACCGGTCCGGGGCAGCGGTCTGCGGGGGGTCGCCGAGGGATGCGGTGGTGTTCAGAAATGCCATGGCCATGCAGAATTCACTGCACACATCTACCCGCATAGATGGGGATGGCCCCATCCTTGTCGAGCACCGCGCACAGCTCCTCCCCCCTGTCGACGGGAGTACTTCGCCATGCCCGCAAACGCCCTGTTCTGCGGTGCGTGCATCCCCTCGGCGCCGCCGTCCTCGCCGCCGGAACCCTGCTCGGTGGCGCAGGCCGGACCTCGAACCACTGTTTCCGGCCCCGGATGTCCATATATGTCATGGACATGACCTGAATGAGGTTCTCATGCGCTCCCTCGCTCGAATATCGACCGCCGTCCCCGCCGCCCTCACCCTGGCGGCCAGCGGACTCATCCTCGGCGTGAGCGCCGGCACCGCGCAGGCCGCGACCTGTTCGCAGTCCCGTCTGCCCCTGCCGGACCCGACGTGCACCCCGGGCGTGTACAACTCCGCCGTCACCCAGTCGACGATCAACTCCACGATCTGCGTGTCCGGCTGGACGGCGACCGTCCGCCCGCCCACCACCTACACCAACCCGCTCAAGGCCCAGGGCATCATCGACTACGGCTACGCGGACACCAACATGGCGGACTACGAGGAAGACCACTTCATCCCGCTGGAGCTCGGTGGATCCCCGCGCGACCCCGGGAACCTGTGGCCGGAGCCGTACTCGGGCACGCAGACCGCCCACACCAAGGACGGCGTCGAGACGAAGCTCAAGAACGCGGTCTGCGACGGCCGGATCACCCTGTCCGCCGCGCGTACCGCCATGAAGAACAACTGGACCACGGCTCTGAGCGTCACCGGCATCGGCTGACGGCGGCGCGGCCGGTGGCGTCCGGCGCCGGGCGGCACCGGCCGGCGGGCGTTCGGCGCGAGGACCGGGTCTCGGCCGAAGGCCGATCTGCTGCTCCACCTGGCGGAACTGACGCCGTGACAGCCTCCGCGGAGCCCACGGCCGGGAAGCGATCGCGACACGGCCGCGGGCCGCCGGGCAGTGGCCGACGGTCCGCCGCGGGCCCGCCTACCGGCGGTTCCCGATGGCGAACGACAGGTCCTGCGAGAAGAAGGACGCCATGTCTCCGGTACCCACCGAGAGCCCCGCGTCGGCGTGGGTCACATCGCCGGGCGCGCCGGCGGCGACGGCCAGCCGCAGCCGGTACACGGCCGTGGCGCCGGGGGCCAGCGGACCTTCAGCGGGTTCGGCCAGCACCGCGAACATGCCGGGGTCGCACCCGTCGGGGGTGAGCGCGATCCGCTTCCAGCCGTGGCCCGCCCGGTACTGCTGGAGCACCAGGTCTGCGGGCCGCAGTACGTTCCGGTTCTGGCCGTAGGCGTTGAAGACGCCGGTCAGCCCCGGATACGCCCGGTCGGTGGTGTTGTGCACCGTGACCGTGAACGCGGTGGGCGCACCGCCGCGCAGCAGTGTGGCGCCCCGCCGCCAGCCGGCCACCGAGACCGCCGGACGGGTCGCCGCGGCGGTGCGGACCGGTGCGCGATAGGTGTGGCCTCGGCCGTCGGCCACCGAGGCGGCGACCTTCAGTGTGCCGGGACGGTCCAGGTCCTGGAGCCGCAGAGCGACGGTGTAGGGATGGGCCGCACTTGCTGCGGCGGTCACCGGGAAGCTGAAGTCGGCATGCGCCGGAAGACCGCCCCCGTCGGAGCGGACGGCCAGATCGACCCAGCTGCGGCTGGAGGGCACATAGCGCTGGAGAGCCAGTGAGTCGGTGCTGAATCCGGTGGTCGTCACATCGAGGTGCACAGTGCCCTTGGAGACGGGAGCGCGCAGCGTCACCGCCGAGGTGGTCCAGAGGCCGATCGGGGCCTGGGCGGGCATCCGGTAGGAGATCTGCTGCGCCGCGTTCCCGGCCGGGGCCTGCGCCCGTCCGTCGGCGGGTCCCGTGGTGGCGGCGGCACGACGTACGGGGTGCGCCGCCGCGCCGCACGCGGGGGCGGAGCCGGTGTGCGCCCTCGGCGGGGCCGGGGTGACGGGCGCTGCCGCAGCCGATCCACCCACCAGGGTGAGTGCTGCGGACAGGGCCAGTGCGGAGCCCGCGGCCACGCGCCGCACCGCCTGCTTCTGGTCAGCGGAAGTCATGACATTCCCCCAAGGTCGGTTCGATGTACTGGAGGGCGTTTGTGTCCCACTACGTCCCTGATCTGAAGGGACCGCTGCCAGGAGGATGCGGTTCCACGACACGCCGGTGCCTTCTCCCGGGCGAGGGAGCCGGATGCGGGCATGGGGTCGGGCAGCCCGCACCGGACCGGCCGTCCAGGGGAGCCGGGCCCGGTCCGGCTGGACCTGCGGGGGACTTCGGCCGCGTGCAGCAGGTCCCTCCCGGTCCCCGGCCGGTGGCCGGGGACCGGGCCCGGGGGAGGCCCACTGCTCCCCTCCATGGGAGCACCCGTCGCCGAGGGGCGGCAACTTCTCCGTCCGCCCGGCGAGTCGCGGTATGCGCCGCGACGCCGAGGTCGCCCGGACGTGTGGGCCGCCCGTACGGCGGGAGGCGGCTCACCGCCCGCCCGGGCCCGCGCCGGGGCGTCGTGAGGAGGGCCAAGTCGGGCCCGTCGTCGCAGGGTTGAGGGGTTCCGGAGATCCGTCCGGCGACGGCACGTCGAGCGGACGGTCAGGTGCGCATATACGTGCCTCAGCCACCAAAGGTGTTGTGTGACCATAAGTCTGACGGTTCGTCGGATACGGCTTGGGAGCCGCGAGCGTCTCATCCGCAAGGCGGAGACCGTACGGCGACCCTCATGCGGCAGGGGCATCACAGCTCGGCCCGGTGGCGGATGCCGCGTACCGGGACGACTGCCAGATTGGCCGTATGCACGACATCGCACAGGGACGGGGCACGTCCCCGCGGACCCGGTGGCAACCGCCGCCGGGCCGGACCCGGCAAGCCGTGGCAGGCTGGGCGTTGCTGCACGGCGGATTCGCGCTCGTCTGCGCGCTCACCGGGGTGCCACTCCTCTACCGGGCCACCGAGCCCGGACCCGTCGGCCTGGACTGGCTGGTCGTGGCCGTGGCCTCATGCGCGGCGGCCACCGTCGCGGCCGAGGCCTGGAAGGGAGCCCGGCCGGGGACGCGGCTGCTGCTCCGGACGGCCTGCGCCCTCTCCGCAGTCTCCGCGTTCGGCCTGCTGATGGACATGATCACACTGGCCGTCAGCCAGCGCGTCGACAGTGCGGTGGCCGCCGTCAACCATGCCCTCGGGATGCTGGGGGTGGTCGTGCTCGGTGCCGCGTCCCGTTCCGGCGCCTCCCGCGGCCCGACTGCCGACCGGGGATCCTCCGTGGCCCCCCGCCGCATCCGGCTGGCCGCCTACCTGGGAACGGCGGCCTTCGTCCCCTATGCGGCGATGAAGGCGACCTGGGCGCTCGGCGGCACCTTCGCCGGGCTCGACGGCGCGCAGGTGCTCGCGATCTCCCGGCGCAACGGGGCCTCCGGACTGTGGCTCACCCTGGAGTCCAAGGGGCTGGACGCCACCGCGCTGCTCGCGGTGCTGGGCGTGCTGCTGCTCTTCGGGCTCACCCGCCCGTGGGGCCTGACCTTCCCGCGGTGGACCCCCGTCCTGCACGGCAGGCGGGTGCCGCGCTGGCTTCCCCTCGCTCCCGCGCTGGTCGGCGCCGCCACCCTCGCACCCTACGGAGTGATCGGCGCCGGCTACCTCGCCCTCGGCTCCGCCGGCGTGCTGACCGTCCCCCGCGGTGACTTCCCCACGGAGTCGGACACCCTGCTGGTCAGCTGGATCGGGATCGGCGCCTTCGCCGTCTACGGCGTCGCACTGCTCCTCGCAGCCCGGTCCTACTGGCTCCGGACCCGCCCGGCCGCCGTCTGACGGGCCCGACGGGGCCGGTGCGGCCCTCGGCGGGGTGCGGCGGAGCCGCCGTACCCGGGGACGGGGAGCCACCGAGCGCCGAGGGGTGGCCGACTGACGGACCACCACGCCCCGGCGGACGGGGATGTGGCACCATGCCGCCGTGATCACCCGCGGCCCCGGCCGGCGGACCGGCCCGGCCGGCAACGGAACGGTACGGGAAGCAGGAAGAGGCAGGAGAAGATGCCCCCCACCAGCGATGACCGCCGGGCCGCCGAGGACTACCGGGCGGCCCGTGAGATACCGCGCGACGGTCTTGAGGCGTGGCGTGCGGCGTTGGCCGAGGTGCCCGCCTTCGCGCCCGGGGCGACCGTCCTCGACGTGGGCGCCGGGACGGGCGGGTTCGCCGCCGCGTTCCGGGACTGGTTCGGCGTCCGGGTGCTCGCGGTCGAACCGGCCGAGGCGATGCGGGCGCTGATCCCCGCGGCCGACGGCATCGAGGCGCTCGACGGGCGCGCCGACGCGCTGCCGGTGCCCGACGGCTGCGCCGACGCCGCCTGGCTGGGCTCGGTCCTGCACCACATCGGCGACATCGGGGCCGCCGCCCGCGAACTGCGCCGTGCGCTCGGACCGGGGGCGCCGGTCCTCATCCGCAACGCCTTCCCCGGCCGCTGCGACCGCGACCTGAGGGTGCGCTTCTTCCCCGGGACGGCGCGGATCGTCGACAGCTACCCCACCGTCGAGCAGGTCTGCCAGGACTTCGCGACGGCGGGCTTCACCAGGGTGTCGCTGCGCTCACTGCCACAGCGGAGCGCACCCACCCTGGCGGCCTTCGCCGCCTCGCTGCGCCGTGACACCGACTCAAAGCTCCGGGCGCTGCCCGACGCCGAGTTCGAGGAGGGCATGGCCCGCCTCAGGGCAGCCGCGGCCGCCGATCCGGACGCCGCCGCGACCAGTTGGATGGACCTTCTGGTCCTTGCCTGAACCTGCTGGTGGATCAGTTGGGCCCGGGCGCGGTGAACGGCCGTGCCGGGCGCGTACCGTTGCGGTGACCGGCCCCGCGAGTGCGGAGGCCGCGCAGTCGAGGGGGACCGGAGGCGGATGCGAGACATGTCGGTGCCATGGGACGGGGGCGGACTGCCGCCGGCGGCCGCGGAGCGGATGGCCGAGGTCCGCGGCAGCGGGACCTGGTCGTCGGCGCTGTCGACCGGTGAGTTCGCCGCGCTCCGCTCGGTGGGCTTCGAACCGGTGGGTCAGGTGATGGGCTCGACCGTCCACCACATCGGCCGCAGCGGCCGGTACTGGGGCTACCACGACTGCCTCTACCAGGGTGCCGGCTTCGCCTTCGCCAAGTCCCACGCCCCCGTCGCCCTGTCCGGCCGCGGCGCCCCCTCGGCCGGGCTGGTCCAGGTCTTCGACCAGGCGCGCCGCACCGCGCTCGGCCGGATGACCGCCGAGTGCGCGGCGCTGGGCGGCGACGGGGTGGTGGCGGCGCAGCTCACCATGGCCCCGTTCCCGGCGCAGCCGAACTGCCTGGAGTTCAAGGTCATCGGCACCGCGGTACGGGCGCGCGGCGAGGTGCGGCCACGGCAGCCGTTCACCTGCCATCTGGACGGCCAGGGGTTCGCCAAACTGGTGGCTGCGGGCTGGGTGCCCGTGGAGCTGCTGGTGGGGATGTCCGTCGGGGTGCGCCACGACGACTTCACGACCCGGTCGCTGTCCAACTCCTTCTCCTTCCGCAACGCCGAGGTCACCGGATGGAGCGAACTGGTCCACGAGGTCCGCTCGGACGCCCGGCACCAGCTGCACGTCCAGGGGCTCGGCCGGGGCGGCGACGGCGTCGTCCTCGCCTCCGGCGGTATGCGGGTCTGGCGGGAGCCCTGCATCCGGGCGAACTCGGGAGGAGGCTCCGACCAGGAGGACCACCTGGTCGAGGCGACCATGGTGGGGACGGCGATCGCCCGGTTCCGGACAGGTGCCCCACCGCAGCGGACACTGACCGTGCTGCCGCTGGGACGCCGGGGGGAGCGGCTGCGCGCCAGGCTGGACGCGGTCGCGTCCACCCCCTACGGGGACCCCGCCGAGTACCGCCGCCTGCTCAGGGAGCTCCAGGAGGAGGCCGGTCAGGGATGACCTCCACCGGGGTGTGCGGAAGCGGCGGCCCGCCGGAGACGGCGGCAGGAGAGCCAGTGAGCGGTGAGCAGATGCCGGTGACCAGGGGAGCGAGATGACCAGTACCGACCCGAACACCCAGGGGATTCCCGCCGATGCCATGCGGCGGCTGGCGGAGCTGGAGCCGGGCAAACCCGGTTCGATCTTCACCAGCGACCTCTCGGTCAATGAGTTCCTGCTCGTCCGGGAGGCGGGGTTCAAGCCCATCGGCCTGGTACTGGGCAGCTCCATCTACCACGTCGGCATCCAGATCGGCCGCTGGGGCAAGAACCAGGAGCTGGAGACGCTCAGCCAGGCCATGTACCACGCCCGCGAGCTTGCGATGACCCGGATGGAGGCGGAGGCGGCCCAGCTGGGAGCCGACGGCATCGTGGGTGTGCGGCTCAGCGTGGAGGCCCGCGAGTTCGGCAACGACATCGCGGAGTTCATCGCGATCGGCACCGCCGTGAAGGCCGACCAGCCGGCCCCCGGGGGCACCGGCTGGCGCAACAACAAGGGCCTGCCCTTCACCTCCGACCTCTCCGGTCAGGACTTCTGGACGCTCATCCGGGCCGGCTATGCCCCGCTCGGCATGGTCATGGGCACCTGCGTCTACCACATCGCCCACCAGCGGATGGGCGCGGTGTTCTCCAACTTCGGCAAGAACGTGGAGATCGAGCAGTTCACCCAGGCGCTCTACGACGCCAGGGAACTGGCCATGGCCAGGATGCAGGCCGAGGCCGAGCAACTGGACGCCGAAGGCATCGTGGGTGTGCAGCTGAACGCCCACAACCACCGCTGGGGCGGCCACACCACCGAGTTCTTCTCGATCGGCACGGCCGTGCGGCCGCTCCGCGAGGACCACGAGATCGAACGCCCCACCATGGTGCTCAGCCTGGACGGCTGAAAAGCTGGTGACGACCGCCGGCCGCACCCGCGGCCGGGCCAGAACGAGCAAGTCAGCGCAGGGAGCGCCATGAGTGACCGTGAGCCGTCGCCGGACGCAGCGGGGCAGCAGGAGGGCCCGGACGGACTGCCCGCACCGCTCGCCGGCGGCGGAGAGCCGGACAGCTGGGCCGGCTCGATCGACATGCTGGCGGCGACGCTGCGCCGGGACGCCGCGGACCTGGAGATGTACGCCCAGGTGCTCACCGGCTCGCTGGCCGAGGCGCTGCCGCCGGGGTCGGTCGCGCTGGAGCGCCGCCGCAGCATGGGCGACCGGCTGGCCGGCCGGGAGGGCAGGATCGAGAAGGTCGAGGTCTCGCTGGACGACCGGAGGCTGATCCTCACCCTCGCGCAGGGGCGCCCCGCGGGCGAGGTGGCCACGGTGGTGCGCGGCGTCGTCCTCTCCCGCAAACCGGTGCCGCTGGACACCTGGGCACAGGAGTTGGCCGCCGCGGTGGCGGTCCGCGCCCGCTCCGACGCACGGGCCAGGGCGGCCCTGGAGAAACTCCTGCTGGGCGGCTGATCCGCCGCAGCGCAGCCCGGGCGGGACGGGGGTCGTCCGTACCGCAGTGGGCCGCGGCCGCTCCCGACGCGGCCGCGACCCGGTGTGACGCCGTCGGGACGGTCCGTCCGGTCCACGGACGACCGCCTCGACGACGGCGGCAGCGGCGCCGTCCGGGTGCTGACGTATGGTCAGTTTCCTGCTCACGGTCACTGACGACCCGAACGGTTCTCCCGCGGTGCGGTGGACGGCTCCGGGCTGAGTCCGGCCTGGCCGGCGACATCCCGGAGTCGGGCCGGATGCCGGGACCGGATCCCGTTCCGCGCCCGGCCCACTCGCATTCGGCAACGGTGATGTCCGCTTTCAAGGCTATCCCCGGCCGCGAGAGGCGGGCAACACGCCGGTGACGGTGCCGGTGCCGCAGCCGCAGCCGTCGTCGCCGGCCTGGCGGACGGGACATGCCGTCAGCTGTGGTCGGCCGCCGGGCGATCACCGGAGGTCGGGGGCTGATCGCCGTCCGTGGTGGCCCTGTGGCCGTTCGTGGCGGTTCGTCACGGCCCGTTGGGGGACGGTCCCGGTGGTGCGGCACCCGCGGAGTCGGCGGAGGCGGCCCCATGGTCCGGTCGGGCGGGCAACCGGTGCGCCTGCGGGGTGGTCGCTCCCCGGGGACCCGCCGCATCATCTCCGGTCCGTCCGGGCACTCACCGGTCCGGTCCGTCCGGGCACTCACCGGTCCGGTCCGTTCGGGCACTCACCGGGTGGCCGCAGGGCACCGGCCGCGGCGGTGCCGACGGCTGCGAGCCCGGCCTCCTCGCCCTGGCGCCCGCCCCCTGCGGGCTGCGCCCGGCCCGCTGCCGCAGCCAGCCGTCCCGGGCTCCGGCTCCGCCGGTGGACTGGGCCGCCTGGCCCTGGCGGTTTTGCGTGGGACACCGCGGGCTCCCCATCATTCCGGGATGGCGGCGCGTCCCGTTCGGGGCGAAGCTCTTCCCCGGCAGGGCGTGCCCCTACCCGGCCCGGAATAAAGGCTGAATAAAATTTTACGGCTTTCACCGGGAATCGCGGTGAAAGGGTGAAGTCTGATTGAAGGAGGTGGGCCCGTTGGTAAGCATCTGGTTGTCCCTCCCGTTCCGGAAAGGCAGAAACTCACATGGGCAATCGTTTTATCCGTGCACTCGCGCTCGGCGTGGCGACCACCGCCCTCGCCGGCGGCGCCGCCCTCACCTCGGCCACGGCCGCCTCGGCGTCCCCCACCCCCACGGCGGCCGCGGCGCATCCCGGCTTCGGCCACTCGAAGCCCAAGTGCCAGGTGCGCGCGGGCTACTGGAGCAGGACCTGGCACCGTGGCTACTCGGACAAGCGCCACCGCTGGCACGCCGGCTACTGGACCAGGACCTGGCACGGAAGCACCCGGCACTGCTACCGATAACAAACGCCCGGTCGAACACCATGGAAAGGCCCCGGTATTCCGGGGCCTTTCCCCTCCGCTTTCCGAGCCGCGGTGCCGCGGCGCCGTGCGGTCGGGCGGCCGGGCGGTCATTTTTCCCTGTACGTCGGGGGCCTGCCCCGACTTCCGGCCGGAGTATGCCGCGGCCCTGTGATGGAATTCCCGCCCCGGGCCCGTGACGGCCGCGAGGGGTCGACCGGTGCGGGGCGGAAAGGCCGGTCGTCCGGTCCCGTGGGCCGAGTACGGCGCGGATCCGGTGGCGGAGCGGAGCGGGGCGGGCTATCGCCGGCCGGAACGGCCGTCGCGCCAGTCGCGCACAACCTGGTCGGCATCGAGGGGAACCAGGTTGAGCGGCGGACCGGAGAGCGGTCGCCCGCTCGCCTCCCTGATCCTCCCGTTGATGTCCGCCACGATCCGCCGGACCTCGCTCTCCGACCCGGCCCGCAGTGCCACCGCCAGCGCATCCTCGACCTGCTTGCGCAGGACGAGGGTCTCCGGCAGCCAGGACAGGTGCTCGCGGCGCATCTTCTGCCTGACCCACCACAGCTCGTCATAGGGTTCGGCCAACTCGGCCAGGGGCTGGCCGGCGCCCGGCAGATCGTCGAACTCGCCACGCTCCGTCGCTTCGCGAATCTGCCTGTCCACCCATGTCTCGAAGTCGACACCAGGAGGTTTTCGCTCGGTCATGCCCTGATTGTTCCCCGGGCCGGCCGCATCCGGAACACAGCCGGGCGCCACATCCGGCCGCTGACGCGGACCGGCGGCCGGTACGCCGTCCGTGCGGACGAGGATCAGCGGGCTCGATGACCCCGCCGTCCCTGGCGGCCGTCATCCGGGTCCCGTTCTCCGTCGGCCGGAAGATCCACCGAGGAATCCGGCCGCGGCCCCCGCGGTCGAGCCCGCCGTGGACCTGCTCGGTCGTGGACCTGCGTGCCGGACAGGCCGGAGCCGCTGCGGCTCCAGCCGGACCCGTAGCGGCCACGACCCGACCAAGCGGCCTTCCGGGCCTGGCGACCCGGAAGGCCGGCCCGCCGGGGACCGCCCCCGGCGGCGCCGGGTCAGCGGCCGGGGAAGGTGTAGCTGTAACCGGCGGCGTCCAGACGGTCGAGGAGCACCGAGAGCGCCTGGACGGTCTGCTGCCGGGGGCCGCCGCCGTCGTGCATCAGGATGATGCCGCCGGGGCGCAGCTCGGTGTTGACGTTGTCGAGGATGGCGGCGACGCCGGGGCGCTTCCAGTCCTCGGTGTCCACGGTCCAGGCCAGCGGACGCATGCCGTGCCCTGCGGCGGTCTGCCGGATCGACGGCGAGAAGTCGCCGCCGGGGGCGCGGTAGTACCACAGACGGGCCGTGGAGCCCGCGGCCGCCGCGATGTCGTGCTGGGCGTCCACGATCTCGTGCCGGTTGTAGGCGGCGGACTTGTGGCTCTGCTGCTCGTCGTGGTGGACGGAGTGGTCGCAGAGCGCGTCCCCGGCGGCGACGATGTCGCGGACCAGCTCCGGGTGGGCGGCCGCATTGGGACCTATCTCACAGAAGGTGGCCTTGGCGTGGTGCCGGGCGAGCACGTCCAGGATCTGCGGAGTCCAGCGCGGGTCCGGCCCGTCGTCGAAGGTGAGGGCGACCGACCTGCCCGGCGCCGCGGTGCTGTGCTGCAGCAGGGCCGAGACGGCGCCGGTGCGTACCGCGAGGGTGTGGCCGCCTTCGCGGGAGGCCGCCGAGGGGTGCGGGGCGGGCCTGGTGTGGACGGGGCGCTCGGAGGGCGTGGAGGTCCGGGCCGGCGCAGTGGGCCGCTCGCTCCGCACCGACCGCGCATGCGACGGCGACGGCGGCGGCGGCGACGACTTGGGCTGGGCCTTCGACGGCGACGCGGCCGGGGACGAGGGCGCGGCGGAGGGCGTACGCGGAGCGGGGTGCAGCACATCGGCCTGGGGGGTGTGCCTGGGGCTTGCCACGGCGGAGGCGCGGGGACCCGCTGCCGCCTTGGAGTCGTGTGTCCCGGCCCCGCAGGCGGAGAGTCCGAGGGTGGCGGCCCCGCAGGCGACGGCGGCAGCGGCGATCTTCGTGGTGGTACGCAAGAAGGAGCCTCTCGACGTGGTGGTGCGGCCTCGCGATTGGTACGGGCGAGGATGGGCAGGAAGTCAGGGGAGCGGGTGAGGCGGGTGGGCGCGGTGGCGCCGCCCGGCGGTTCCCGGGCAGACCCGCGGGGAAGGACCGCTCAGGCCCGGTCCCGGCACATGGCGGGCGAGGCACGCCAGGGCCGTCTGCGGCGAAGGCGCCGGCATCCGATCGGGCTGGGGATGTACGGGATCACAGACAGTGGGGAGTCCTCCGACAGCGACGACACGGCGCGGGACTGGGCCACGCACTCGGCAACAGGCCGCCCTGCGCACGTACCGGGTGTCCGTGGCCGGGCCTGACCTCCCCCTGCTCTCAAGTGTGCACGGCGCGCCGGGAAACAGATCGAGGCCGCCGGACCCGCCGTCTCGGGCCGGGCGCCATGGTGTTACCATGCGGCCGCCACCCGGCCGTGGGGGTGGGGCGGCGCCCGAGGTTTCAGAGGTCGACGGTCGTGCCCAGGCCGTGAGCGCGCGCGAAGCCGTGGACGACCGATGCGGCCGCGACATCCAGCGCCGCATGGCCGGTCGACTTGAAGACGGTCAGCTCCCCGGGCTGCCGGCGGCCGGGGTGCCGGCCGTCGAGCACCGAGCCCAGCAGGGTGACGCGATCGGGGGCCACGCCCTGGAGCTCATGGGCACCGGCGGGCGGTACGGAGGCGGCAGCGCCGGCCCACTCGGCGAAGAGGGAGCCGCTGCGGATGGTCTCCGGGTCGAGTTCCGGCCCCTCCGATCCGCCCACGGAGCTGATGTGCGCCCCCTCGGCCGGCCAGTGCCGCCGGATCACGGGCTCGGCCGCGCCGGTACAGCAGAAGACCACGTCGGCGCCCCGTACCGCGGCCTCCACGGTGTCCGCCGAGGCGGTGGGGTGCCCGGCCGCGGTCCGCCGGGCGCGCTCCGGGCTCCGGCCGCCGACGACCACGGCGGCACCGGGGGCGACGACCGCGAGCAGGGCGACCTGGGCGCGGGCCTGCGCCCCCGTCCCGACCACGGCGATCCGGGCCGGGTGCGGGCCCGCCAGCGCCTGCATGCTCAGAGTCGCGACGGCGGCGGTGCGTACGGCGCTGATCGACTCCGCGTCCATCAGCGCCAGCGGCCGGCCGTCGTGCTCGTCGAAGAGGGCCACCACACCGCGGTGCTCGCTCCCGCCCGGCCGGCCCGGAGCGGCGAACACCGAGACCAGCTTGGCCGCCAGCCCGAGCCCGGGGACATGGGCGGGCATCGCCCCCAGCAGCCCGGCGGGCGTCCGCGCCGCGATCCTGGGCGGAGCCGACGCCTCGCCGCGGGCGATCGCCACCAGTGCCGTGGCGACGGCGGCCATCACCCGGGCCGGGTCGAGCGCGGCGCGGGTCTGCGACCGGTCGAGTACCAGGACGCCGCTCACCGGGAGCCCTCCGGAGGGAGGGGGTGGGCAGCTTCCGGGTCCGCGCCGGCCGGGTCGTCGGACCGCTGCTCCGCCGCCGGGGGCTGCGGGCCGGCGGTGTCCGAGGAGAGGACGGTCAGGGTGCGCTGCAGTTCGGCGGTGGCCTCGTGCAGTGCCGCGATCACCTCGGTGAGCAGCGGCTCCTCGAACTCCGTGTCGGGGCCCACCACGGTGAGCGCACAGATCGGCGCGCCCTTGGCGGTCGTCACCGCGCGGCTGACCGAGGCGACCAGTTTCTCGTTGCGCCCGCGCTCCAGGGCGTACCCGGCACGCTCCGCCTGCGCGATGTCAGCGGCCAGGCGGTCGTCGTCGGCCGACGTACGGCCTGCCTCCTCGGCCTGCCGCAGATAGGGGCGGCGTGCCTCGGGCGGGAGCGTCGCGACCAGCGCGAGCGGGCCGGCGAACCTGTGCACCGGCAGCGTGCTGTCGCGCAGGTCGGAGATCATCTCCAGTCTGGCCGGGCGGATGGCGTCGATCACCCGGGACCGGTCGGACTCCAGCACCTGGAGGTTGACCATCATGCCGGTGCGGGCGGACAGGGTCTCCAGTACGGGGCGGGAGACCGCGGCGAGCGAGCGGGTGGCCGAGGCGTGGGAGAGCTGCAGGGCGACGGTGCCGGGCAGGTAGTGGTCGCCCGCGCGCAGCACCCAGCCGCGGCGCACCAGGTCGAGCAGCACCCGGTAGGCGGTGGCGCGGTGCAGGCCGACCTCCTCGGCGAGCTCGCTGAGGCGTATGGGGCGGTCCGACCGGGCGACGGCCTCGATCAGGTCCAGCGCCTTGTCCACGGCGGAACTGGAGGACCGGGGCATGGTTCATCGCTCCTCTCGGGTGCGGGCGGGGCTCATGTAGAGTAGCGCGAGTTTCATTCCACGAAACGCCTGTTACGTGGACTGTAACAGCGAAGAAGGCCGCCAGGCGCCGGAACGAGTCGTTCACCGTCACCAGGAAGACCGTCACCAGGAAGAGGTGGAACCGATGGGCCACGAGGCCGCCGGAGCGCCCGCTCCCCACGCCGCGCCGGAGAAGGGGACGACCGTCGTGTACCGCGGCGCGACCCTGGTCGACGGGACCGGCGGACCCGCCCGGCCGTCCATGACGATCGCCGTCGACGGCGCCCGCATCGTGCTGGTCGCCCCGGACGGAGAGATCCCCGGCACCCTCCTGGACGGTGCGGAGACCGTCGACCTCCGGGGCCGCTTCGTCATCCCCGGCCTGATCGACTCCCACCAGCACATCGCCACGCCGCCGAACCGCGCGCCGGCCGAGGAGACGCTGCGTCGCCAGGTGTACGGCGGTGTCACCGCCATCCGCGACATGGCGGACGACCTGCGGCAGGTGGGCGACCTCGCCCGGGCCACCCTCGTCGGTGAGATCCCCGGCCCCGACATCCACTACGCCGCCCTGATGGCCGGCCCCGGCTTCTTCGACGACCCGCGCACCTGGCAGGTGTCGCAGGGCGAGACGCCGGGCGCCGTCCCCTGGATGCAGGCGGTCACCGAGGAGACCGACCTGCCGCTGGCCGTGGCGATGGCCAGGGGCACCCACGCCCGGGCGATCAAGATCTATGCGGACCTCCCGGCGTCGCTGGTCGCCGCGATCACCGCGGAGGCGCATCGGCAGGGCATCGCCGTCTGGGCGCACGGCACCGTCTTCCCGAGCCGGCCCTCCGAGGTGGTCGCGGCCGGAGTCGACTCGGTCTCGCACATCACCCTGCTCGCCTACGAGGGCGGCGCCGAACCGCTGAACGGCTACAAGGACAAGCCCGCGATCGAGTACGACCGCTTCGCCGCCGGTGACGACCCCGCGCTCCAGGCGCTCTTCGAGCGGATGCTGGAGCACCGCACCGTCCTCGACGCCACCGCGGGCCTGTGGGAGTGGATCGGGGCGGAGGCGGAGGACGACGGCGAACGGGCCAGGGCGCGCGCCAACTCCGCACTGGCGGCCCGGCTCACCGCCCACGCCCACCGGGCCGGGGTCCCGATCTCCACGGGAACCGACTACGAGACCGAGCCGCACCACCCGTTTCCGGCGCTCCACGACGAGATGGCCTTCCTGGCGGAGCACTGCGGAATGTCCACCGCGGAGGTGATCCGCTCCGCCACCCTGGTCGGAGCCATGAGCCTCGGCGCCGAGACCGACATGGGCACCGTGGAGAGCGGAAAGCTCGCCAACTTCGTGGTGCTGGCCGAGGATCCCCTGGCGGACCTGGCCCATCTGCGCAGCATCGTCCTCACGGTCAAGCGCGGCCGCGGCTTCGAACGGACCGACTACCGCCCCGCCGGCGAACCGGCCGGGGCCGAGCCGAAGGGATGTGCCGGCTGATGGCCACCGCACACGACTACGTGGTCGTCAACGCGCTGGGAGCGCTCGACAACCCCAACGCCCCGCACTCGGTCGCGGCGGCCGGGAAGCTCAACCAGTCCAGCGACGACCTGACCATCGACGCCCGCACCCTCGCGGACGCCCACGCCTCGGGCCTCACCGCGGTCAACATCACCCTCGGCTACACCCTGGGCGACATGCCGCCGTACGAGCACACCCTGCACGAGATCGAGGTCTGGGACGCCATTATCCGGGACCACCCGGACGACCTGGTCAAGGTGCGCACCGTGGCCGACGTCCACGACGCCCGCCGGGAGCGCAGGATCGGGGTGATCTACGGCTTCCAGAACGCCGTGGCCATCGGTGACGACCTCGGCAGGATCGAGACCTTCGACCGGCTCGGCGTGCGGGTCGTCCAACTCACCTACAACCAGGCCAACCACATCGGCGACGGCTCCATGGCGCCGGAGAACCGCGGCCTGACCCCCTTCGGCCGGGAGGTGGTCGAGGGCCTCAACGACAGCCGGATCATGGTCGACCTGTCACACAGCGGTGAGCGCACCTGCCTGGAGGCCGCCGCGATCTCCCGGCAGCCGGTCTCGATCAACCACACCGGCTGCCGCGCCCTCACCGACCTGCCGCGCAACAAGACGGACGAGGAGCTGCGGCTGGTGGCGTCCCGGGGCGGCTTCGTGGGCATCTACTTCATGCCCTTCCTCAACGCCTCCGGCCATGCGAGCGCGCAGGACGTGGTCGAGCACATCGACCATGCCGTGAACGTCTGCGGTGAGGACCACGTCGGCATCGGCACCGACGGCACGATCACCTCCATCGACGACCTGGACGCCTACCGGGCGCAGCTCGCCGAGCATGTCGCCCTGCGCGCGGCGGCAGGTGTCGGGGCGGCGGGGGAGCGCAGCGACACCTTCCCCTTCGTCGTCGACCTGAGGGGTGTCGACCAGTTCCACGATCTGGTCCGGCTGCTGGAACTGCGGGGCTACCGCTCGGAGCGGATCGAGAAGATCCTCGGCCGGAACTTCCTGGACTACGCGGAGCGGGTCTGGGCTGCCTGAGCCCCACCGGACACCCGGGGCCACCCCTCGCGTCCCGGGACGCCGCGCCCCTGCGGCCGTGCTTGCGCACGGCCGCAGGGGCGCGGTCTGTTGCGGTACCGGGTCACCCGGGACCGGGCCTGAGTACGGCACCGGACGCCGTGTGATGGGCCGTCAGAATGCGTACCCGGTCGATCCGTTCCCAGGTGTCGGCTCTGCCCCGGGGAGGTGGTACCTCCCCACGGATGTCCGCCCCGCACGGCGCTGCGGCCGTACGGGGCGGACACCGGGCTCAGTGCCTCAGGAGGCGCTGCAGGTGATGGAGCCGTTCGGGAGGTTGTTCCCGGTGGAGTTGGCGGTGAAGCCGAAGGTGGTGGAGCTGTTGGCCGCGATCGTGCCGTTGTAGGCGGCGTTGGTGACGGTCACCGCGCCGCTCGACCCGGTCAGGGTGCCGTTCCAGAGGCTGGTGATCTGTGTGCCGCTGGCGGTCGTCCAGCTCACCGTCCACTTGCTGATCGGCGCGGTCCCGTGGTTCATGACCTCGACCTGGCCCTGGAAGCCACCGCCCCAGGAGTTGGTCACCGAGTACTGCGCCATGCAGGAGCCGGTGGTGCCACCGGTGGTGCCCGACGTGGTGCCGGCGGTGGTGGTGCCCGACGTGGTGCCGCTGGTGGTTCCGGCAGTGGTGGTGCCGGACGTGGTCCCGGCGGTGGTGGTGCCGGAGGTGGTGCCGGACGTGGTTCCGGCGGTGGTGGTGCCGGAGGTGGTGCCGGACGTGGTGGTGCCCGACGTGGTGCCGCTGGTCGTTCCGGCGGTGGTGGTGCCCGACGTGGTCCCGGCGGTGGTGGTGCCACCGGTGGTCGAGCTGCCGTTGATGCCCGTGACCTCACCGTGGCCGCCGTCGAAGGCGACGTCGGAGCAGGAGAAGAAGTTCTCGTTGCTGTCCGAGCGGACCCACTGGATGAAGATCAGGGCGTTACCGGAGCGGCCCGAGGGCAGCGCCTGGGTCCAGTAGTAGTGGCCGGCGTCGGTGCCCGGTCCGCCGTCGGCGGGCGGGTCGGTGACGCTGCCGATCTGCTCCAGGTCGGCCCAGGCCAGCGGGGTGGTCGGGGACCAGCCCTGCTTGGTGACGTACACCCGGAAGGTGCCCGGGTGCTTGGCCCAGTCGCTGTACTGGAACTGGATCGAGGCCCCGGACGTCAGGTGCGTGCGCGGCCAGTCGGAGCGGGCCGCGTTGTACCCGGAGAAGTCGTACGGCGACTTGTTGCCCGCACTGCAGATCGTTCCGTCGGGCACATAGCCCTGGCCCTTGCCGCCCGCGTTGGAGTCGAGCACCGCGAACCAGTTGTACAGGGACGTCGTCCCGCTCTGGGCGACGGCCGCGGCACAGGCCGGGTTGGTCGGTGTCAGGGCGCCGCTGGCGGTCTTGGCGTCCTCGTAGCAGAGCCAGGTGCGGGAGCCGGGCATCTGCGCGACGCCGTGCGCCTGAGCGGTGCCCTGGCCGACGAGGAACAGGCCGAAGGTGGAGAGGATGGTGGCCAGAGTGGCGAGTAAGGACAGTTTCCTGCTTCTGTTCAAGGTGCTGACCTTTCGGGCAACGCCCCCGAGGCCGAGCGTGGTCCACCGCAGCCTGGTCCCGGGGGGCTGGGGTGAACGATGCCATTCATGGGAGCGCTCCCATATAAAAAAATACCGGCAGATCAACGACATGTAAACAGGGCGTGCACTGTTGATCTCATCAGGCCAGGTCAGAGCCCTGATCGAGGACCGTCGGCCACATGTCCGACAAGTCGGAGAGGGGGGAACGTCGCCCGGCGTCGGGAATCCCCCTTGTATGCCTTTTAGGGCCTTTCGGTGATCCGGTGCCGTTCCGGACCGGCCGATGGCAGAGCCGGATGCGCGGCGGTCCGTTCACAGCCCCGGCAGTGGCAGGGGACCAGGACGGACCAGCGGAGGGCATTCCCGGGACGCCCGGCGCGGGGGCGGGCAAAGCGGGCGGCCGGCACCGCATTCCCCGCGCCATTCTCCCGCGCCATTGATCGGACACAATCGATCGAATGGCCCGCGAGCGCCGACGGGAAACGCGCGCCCGCGGCCGAGCAGCGCCGCGACTACTCCTTGTTCTTCTCCTTGATGCGCAATGCCTCCTTGCGGACCTCGGCCTGAATGGCGCGCTCCTTGCGCAGCCATTCCGGATCGTCCGCCTTGAGCGCGTCGATCTGCTCGGTGGTGAGAGCCTCGGTGATTCCCCCGCGCGCCAGCCCAGAGATGGAGACACCGAGCTTCGCCGCGACGACCGGCCTGGGGTGCGGGCCGCTGCGCCGCAGCTCAACCAGCCACTCGGGGGGATCGGCCTGCAGCGCGTTCAGCTCGTCCCGGGAGACGACGTCGTCCCGGAACTCGGCAGGGGCGGCCTCGAGGTAGATACCCAGTTTCTTCGCCGCGGTCGCGGGCTTCATGGTCTGGGCGGTCTTCGGCTTGTGCGATGTCATGACGCCAAGGGTAGCGAGCAGAACAGCCGCCCGATCACGGCCGGTAGCCTGGTCATGTGACAGACATGGACGCAACCCCCTTGTTCCGGCTCGCGTATGTGCCGGGAGTGACGCCCGCCAAGTGGATGCGGGTATGGAACGAGAGGCTGCCCCAGGTCCCCCTCACCCTGGTCCCGGTGGCCTCCGCCGAGGCCTCGCAGACACTGCTGGGCGGCGGCGCCGACGCCGGGCTCGTACGGTTCCCCGTCGACCGGACGAGCCTCAGCGCGATCCCGCTCTACACCGAGGTCACGGTGGTCGTGGTCCCCAAGGACCACCTGCTGGCCTCGGCCGACGAGGTCACCGTCGGGGATCTGGCGGACGACATCGTGCTGCACCCCCTGGACGACACCCTCGAATGGGAGAGCCGGCCCGGACTGCCCGCGCTCGAGCGCCCCGCCACCACGGCCGACGCCGTGGAGCTGGTGGCGGCGGGCATCGGGGTCCTGGTGGTTCCGCAGTCCCTCGCCCGTCTGCACCATCGCCGGGACCTCACCTACCGGCCGGTTGCGGACGCGCCCCAGTCGCAGGTCGGACTGTCCTGGCTGCAGGACAGGACGACCGACCTGGTGGAGGAGTTCATCGGGATCGTCCGCGGGCGGACGGTCAACAGCTCACGGGGCCGGACCCCGACGCCCGCCCAGCCCAAGCAGAAGCGCGGCACCGCGGACGGGGCCCGCCGGCAGGCCGCTGCCGGGAACAAGGCCGGGGGGCGTCCGCGCACCGGCGGTGGGGGTTCCGGCGGCTCCGGCGGCGCCAGGTCCGGCGCCGGGAAGCGCGGCAAGCCGCGTCGCCGGTCCTGAGGCCGGTCCGTCCGCCGGCGCGGGCCGAGCAGCGTACGCCGTCGCGCTGTCGCCGTCCCACCGGGCCCGCTGAGACCTCCGGCGGACGGATGAACGGCGGATCGCCGGGAGTCCGGCCGGCTCATCCGTGCACGGGCGACACCGGCCCGGCGTTTCCGGGCAGGCTGCGGGTTCACCGGTCCGTCCGAGGTCAGCATGGGCTGTGGCCGGACCGCCCCGGTCCGCTGTTCCACGGAAACGGAGACACCCGATGTCCACCACTCTCAAGGACTCCGCCGCGCTGCTCCAGCCCGGGCTGCGCGATCTGCGCCGTTCCCTGCACCAGGAGCCCGAGCTCGGCCTCCACCTGCCGTTGACGCAGGCCCGGGTGCTGGCCGCGCTGGAGGGGCTGCCGCTGGAGATCTCCCTCGGCGACGGGCTGAGCAGTGTCACCGCGGTGCTGCGGGGCGGCCGGCCTGGTCCGGCGGTGCTGCTGCGGGCCGACATGGACGCGCTCCCGGTGCAGGAGGCGGCCGCCTTGCCGTATGCCTCGCGCTTCCCGGGGGTGATGCACGCCTGCGGCCACGATCTGCATGTGTCCGCGCTGGTGGGTGCCGTGAGGCTGCTGGCCGAGCGGCGCGAGGAACTGCCCGGGTCGGTGGTCTTCATGTTCCAGCCGGGTGAGGAGGGCGACGGCGGCGCACAGCTCATGGTCGACGAGGGCGTGCTGGACGCCGCGGGCGAGCGGGTGGTGGCCGCGTACGCACTGCATGTCGCCGCCGCGCAGCTGCCTGCGGGGTGGGTGGCCGCGCGCCCCGGGCCCATCATGGCCGCGTCGGACAGCATGGAGGCCGTCCTGCGGGGGCGAGGCGGGCACGGTTCCAGCCCGCATCTGGCCCTGGATCCGGTCCCCGCCGCCTGCGAGGCCGTTCTCGCGCTGCAGACGATGGTCACCCGCCGCTTCGACGCCTTCGACCCGGTGGTGCTCACGGTCGGGGAGTTCCATGCGGGCAGCGTGTGCAATGTGATCCCGGAGCAGGCCCGGTTCGCCGCGACCATCCGCTCCTTCTCGCCCCAGGCGCGGGCCCGGGTGCAGGAGGAGGCGCTGCGGGTGGTCCGCGGGATCGGCGCGGCGCACGGGCTGACCGTCGACGCCGAGATCGTGCCCGGCTACCCGGTGACCGTCAACGACCCGGAGGAGGCCGCGTTCGCTGAGTCGACGGTACGTCAGCTGCTGGGTGAGGAGCGGTACTTCCCGCTGCCCAACGCCATCGCCGGGTCGGAGGACTTCGGCATCCTGAGCGAGCTGGTGCCGTCCGCCTATGTGATGTTCGGCGCCTGCCCCGCCGACCGCGACCCTGCCACGGCCGCGTACAACCATGCCCCCGAGGCGGAGTTCGACGACACCGTGCTGGGTGACGCGGCCGCCCTGCTGGCGCAGCTCGCCCTGGGGCGGCTGGCCAGGGGCTGACTCAGCCGGCGGCTGGGTCCGCGCCGCCACGGGCCTGCGGGGCGGACCGGCCCGCCCAGGGGCCGATGGGCACCCGGCCCGCGGCGCGGACGTCCCGGTCCAGCAGCCGGCCGGCTCCGGAGGGCGACGGCAGAGGACCCGTGCCTCCCCGGCGGCGGGACAGCGCCGCCCGCTCCACTCGCAGCGGCCCGGCGGGTCGTGAACAGGGGACACGGGGCCGACTCGGAGCCCGTCCAGCAGGGCGAGGTCCCGTTCGTCGATGACGGCGGATGCTTGCAGACAGGGGCCGCAGAACGCCCAGGTCAGCGGTCCCCCGCGACGGGCAGTACTCCCTGGGCCCGGCTGCGGCTCTGCGTCGTATCGCCCGGCCTGCTCGGCCAGGCCGCCTCCGCCGGTGGGTGTCCTGCCGGGCGGACATGCGGGCCTGTCGCCGGACCTCACCCCACGGGCTCCCCCCGGGCGCGGACGGCCGGGCGCCGCCACCCGGGCCGGAGCCTGCTCCGGCCCTACGCTGAACCGGTGTTCTCCTCCCAAGGCCCCACCCTGCGCGACCTGGCCGTCCAGGCGCTGTCCTCCGTCGAGCACGGCTATGACCTGCTCGCCCCGAGGTTCGACCACACGCCCTTCCGCACCCCGGACCGGGTGCTCGAAGCGACCGCGCGGGCGCTGCGTCCCCTCGGGCCCTTCGGTGAGGGGCTGGACGTCTGCTGCGGCACGGGCGCGGGCCTGCTGGCCCTGGAGCCGCTGTGCGACAGCGGGGTCACCGGCGTCGACTTCAGCGCGGGCATGCTCGCCCGGGCACGCGCGGCGCACCCGGGCGCGCGCTGGGTGCGGGCCGACGTACGGGCGCTGCCGTTCGCCGGGGCGTTCGACCTGGCCGTCAGCTTCGGCGCCCTGGGGCACTTCCTCCCCGCGGAGCGGCCCGCGCTCTTCGCCGGGGTGCACCGGGCGCTGCGCCCCGGCGGGCTCTTCGCCCTCCCGATCGCCGCGCCGCCGCCCATCACCTCTCCGGGGTACTGGATCCTGACCGGGTTCGATGCGGCCATGCGGGTGCGGAACGCCCTGTGGCGGCCGCCGTTCGTCATGTACTACCGCACCGCTCCGCTGGCGGCGCTGCGTGCGGAACTGGTGGCAGCCGGCTTCACCGTGACGACGGCGGCGCTGGAGGACTTCGGACGACGCCCGGACGGCAGCCCCCGGTGCCGGCTGGTGCTGGCCCGCAGGACGCGGTAGGGGGAGGGGGAGCGGATCTGATCCGTCGCGGTACCGTTCCGTGGAGCCGCGTCCTGCAGCGCAACCGATGGGACGTCAGTTGAAGAAGGTCTTGGCGCGGGCCAGCGCCGCCCCGTCGTCGAGGACGCCTCCCGGCCTGTCGCCGCTGCCGAGCAGCACTCCGCCCCACCGCATCCTCATGTACGAGGCGGTCTTCTCCAGCATCCCGCTCAGGGCGTCGGCGTCCGCCGGGTCGGAGCCCGCCAGGGCCGTCACGCCCCAGAGGGTGCGGCCTTCCATCGCCGGGCGGAAGCCGATCCCGGGCACCCGCATCCAGCCGGACCAGTGGTCGAAGTACCGCTTGGTGTCGGCGGAGACGCTGTACCAGTACAGGGGGGAGGCGATCACCAGATCGGTCGCTGCGAGGGTCGCGTCGAGCAGCGTGGCGCCGTGCCCGGTCGGTGGGTCGTAGCGGCCGCCCCCCTCGTGTCGTGCGTCCGCGAAGTCGGGCAGCGGATGGTCGGCCAGTCGCAGCCACCGCTGCCGGACGTCTCCCGGCAGCTGTTCGGCGGCCTTGCGGGCGAGGAGCTGGGTGTTGCCCTTGGTGCGACTGCTTCCGAGCAGGAACAGGAAGGAGCGAGACATGACGGTCCCCTGTGGTCGGCGCCCAAAATTATTGCAAGAGCATTATATGCACAAGCAATTGAATGATGGCCAGAGAGAAGCGCATATCCCCGCGGTCAGCCGCCGGAACGGTCAGGGGAGGCCCCCAGGCCGGCTCCGCTCGGCTCGGGCCGAGGACGCGCCAGGGAGCCACCGGTCCCCTCCGGCATTCCCCGGCGTCCGGTGGCGGTCGCGGTTGCGGTCCGGACCGCGGGGTGCCGCGGCAGCGGAATGGTCGTGCGCAGCCGGGCCCCCGCCCCCTGCGGGACCACCCGGAGCGTCCCCTGGTGGGCGCGGGCGATGTCACGGGCGATCGCAAGACCGAGTCCGGAGCCGCCGGTGTCGCGGGCACGGGCGTGGTCGAGGCGGGTGAACCGGTCGAAGACGGTGGTGTGGTGCTCGGGCGGGATGCCGGGCCCGTCGTCGGCGATGTCGAGGACCGCCTGACCGTCCCTGGCGGTGAGGGTCACCTCGACCGAGGTGGCGGCGTGGCGGACGGCGTTGTCCACCAGGTTGGCCACCAGCCTGCGGAGCCGGTCCGCCGAGCCGTCCACCAGCAGGCCGGGGGCGAGACCGAGCCGTACGCCCACATCGGGGCGGGGGCGCGTGCGGGAGGCCTCATCGGCGACCAGCCGGGCGAGGTCCAGACGCGCGGCCCGGAGGGGCTCGCGGGCGTCGAGCCGGGCCAGCAGCAGGAGGTCCGAGGTGAGCGACTGGATGCGTGCGACGTCGTCCAGGGCGTCCGCCGCCAGCTGCCGCTCCTGCGGCGCGGCCAGCTCCAGCCGGGTCCTCAGCACCGCCAGCGGGCTGCGCAGTTCGTGCGCGGCGTCGGCCACGAACTGCCGGTGCGCCTCGACCGCGGTCCGCAGCCGGTCCAGGGTGGCGTTGACGGTCCGGGCCAGGGCCGCGACCTCGTCGCGGGTGTCCGGTTCGGGAACCCGCTCATGGAGGTCGTACGCCGTGATGTCGGCGACCTTCGCCCTGATCGCGGAAACCGGACGCAGCACCCGGCCGACGCTGAGCCAGGTGAACAGCGCCACCAGTCCCAGCAGGCAGGGGACCCCCGGTATCAGCAGCCTTCTCAGGGTGGCCATCGCGGCCGTCGCCGGCGCGGTGGATGCCGTGCCCATCACGGTGACCGGTCCGTGGCCGGTGACGACCACCTCGGTGAACACGACCTTGCCCGACTTCTCCGGGGGAGTCCCGCCGGGATCGCCCGGTGGCGGCGCGTCCCCGCGGCCGGGGGTCTGCTGGTTCTCCGGGCCGCCCGGAGGGCCGGGGGTCCTTACGGCCGCCGAACCGCCGTGTGTCAGGACCAGCGCCGCCTTGGCCTTGGCGTCCGCCATCGCCATCTTCCGCGTGGAGTCGGCAAGGCTGGCGTCGAGCGCGCTGAACAGGGCGACCGAGGCCAGGCAGAGGGCCACCGCCACCGCCGCGGTGGCGGTCAGCGTCGTTCGCAGCCGTACGCCCACCTCATGCCTCCAGCCGGTAGCCCGCGCCCCGCACGGTGCGCAGGGTCGTCCGCCCGAAGGGCCTGTCGATCTTGCGGCGCAGGGCGCTGATGCAGACCTCGACGACGTTGGAATCGCCGTCGTAACTGAAGTCCCAAGCCCGGGACAGCAGTTCGGACTTGGTCACCACCTCGCCCGCGTGCCGCGCCAGACAGTGCAGGACCGCGAACTCCTTGGGGGTCAGCGGAATACGGACATCCCCGCGGCTGCATCGCAGCCCCGCCGGATCGACCCTGAGGTCCCCCACCACCAGCGCCGCGGGCCGCTCCCGCGCCCCTCGCCGGACCAGGGCCCGCAGCCGGGCCAGCAGGACCACGAAGGAGAAGGGTTTGGTCAGGTAGTCGTCGGCGCCGGTGTCCAGCGCCTCCGCCTCGTCGTACTCCCCGTCCTTGGCCGTCAGCATGAGGATCGGGGTCCAGCTCCCGCTCTCTCGCAGCTTCGCGCAGACCCCGTAGCCGTGCAGCGACGGCAGCATCACATCCAGCACGATCACGTCATAGGGCTGCTGGGTCGCCATCCACAGACCCTCGTGCCCGTCATGGGCGAGGTCGACGGCGAAGCCCTCGCGGGTCAGGCCGCTCCTCAGCAGTTCCGCCAGCCTTACTTCGTCATCCACCACGAGTATGCGCACCACCACAGGATGCAGGGGTCAGGCTAAGGCGAACATGAAGATCATCTGTTGCTCCCTCAGCAAGGCTTCAGCTACGCCGAACCAGACTGCGAAGCGTCCGATCAGCCAGTTGCCGACGCCCCCCGGGGCGGCCGGAACAGGAGAGTGAGTCAGTCCATGCAGAGGAACCGGATACTCGCAGGCCTCACGGCAGGCATCAGCGTGGCCGCGGTGGTGACCGCGTCGGCGAGCAGCGCCGCCGCCTCGCCCACCACGCACCCCACGTCCGCCGGCCGCCATGGCACGGTCGTCCAGTGCTTCCTGAAGAGTGGTGCTCCGGCGGGCGGTAAGCCGGGGAAGTCCGTGGTGAAGGTGGTGAACGGCCGGGTCGTCGTCGACGGCAAGCCGGTCAAGGGCAAGCCGAGCTGCCCCCCGTTGCCCCTGCCGGGGAGGGGTGGCAAGGGCGGTGTGGTGGTGTGTGACATCAAGGTGGTGAAGGGTGGTGCTCCGGCGGGCGGTCGGCCGCGGAAGTCCGTGGTGAAGGTGGTGAACGGCCGGGTCGTCGTCGACGGCAAGCCGGTCAAGGGCAAGCCGAGCTGCCCCCCGTTGCCCCTGCCGGGCAAGGGCGGCAAGGGCGGTGTGGTGGTGTGCGACATCAAGGTGGTCAAGGGTGGTGCTCCGGCGGCCGGTCGGCCGGGGAAGCCCGTCGTGAAGGTGGTGAACGGCCGGGTCGTCGCCGACGGCAAGCCGGCCAAGGGCAAGCCGGACTGCCCTCCGCTGCCCCTGCCGGGCAAGGGCGGTACGACCCGGAAGTGACCACTGCGGCCGCCCACCCGGCCGGTGCGGGCATCCCGGCAGGCGCAGCACACCTGCTGACCCCGGCCGACTGCGGCTGAACTCCGGCGGACGGCGCGTCGTCGCGGCCGTCCGCCGGAGCCTCGGGGGAGCCGGCGGCGTGGAGGTGTCAGGCGAAGGCGTCGCCGAGTACGGTCTGCTGTGCGCCGCGTTCGAACTCCAGCAGCCACCGCTTGCGGTCCAGCCCCCCGCCGTAGCCCGTCAGGCTGCCGTTGGCGCCGACGACCCGGTGGCAGGGAACGATGATGCCGATCGGGTTCCTGCCGTTGGCAAGCCCGACCGCCCGCGAGGCACCCGGCTGCCCCAGCTGCTCGGCCAGCTCGCGGTAGGAGACGGTCATGCCGTACGGGATGGTGAGCAGCCCCGCCCACACGCTCCGCTGGAACGCGGTGCCGTCCAGCGAGAGGTCCAGGTCGAAGCGGGTGAGGTCGCCCGCGAAGTAGGCGTCCAACTGCTCGGCGACGCGGGCGAGGACGGGCAGCCGGGTGCGCGGGCCGAAGGACTCCTGAGCGGGACGGTGCCGCTGACCGTGCATGTAGAGCCCGGCGAGGGCACCGTCCCTGGCGACCAGGGTGAGCGGACCGCAGGGGCTGTCCACCACGGTGTGGGCAGGAGCGCTCGTCACGATGACGTACCGTCCGTTTCCTCGGAGGCGCCGGGGACGCCGGGGGTGGCGACGGCGGCCGGGCCGTCGTCCGGTCGGGAGGGGCCGGCGGCACCGGCCGGGCGGGGCGCGGCCGGACGCCGGACGCCCGCTGCGGCCTTCGTGGGTCGCGAGTCCGCCGTGGGCAGGACGTTGATCGGATGGTCGCCCACCGCCCACAGATACTGCGTGGCATAGGCCCGCCACGGCTGCCAGGCCGCAGCATGCCTGGTCAGCGCCGCCGGCGTGGTGGGCAGCCCCAGATCCCGGGCCGCGTACCGCACCCCCAGATCGGTGGGCAGGAAGGCGTCGGGATCGCCGAGTGCCCGCATGGCGATGGTCTCGACGGTCCACGGCCCGAAGCCCGGCAGCTCCGCGAGCTGGGCCCGGGCCCGCTGCCAGTCGCTGCCGACGTCCAGGTCCAGGGTGCCGTCCGCGAGGGCGCGTACCAGCGCGGCCAGGGTGTTGCGGCGGCTCTGCGGCATGGCCAGGGCCGCCGGATCGTGGTCGGCCAGCGCCTCCGGGGACGGGAAGAGGTGACTGAGACCACCGGCGGGGTCGTCCACCGGTTCGCCGTACGCCGCCACCAGCCGGCCCGCATGGGTGCGCGCGGCCGCGGTCGAGATCTGCTGGCCGAGCACCGCGCGTACGGCGAACTCGGCACCGTCGGCGACATGCGGCACCCGGCGTCCCGGCCCCTTCGCCACCAGCGGCGCCAGCACCGGGTCCTCGGAGAGCAGGGCGTCCACCGCGACCGGGTCGGCGTCCAGGTCGAGCATGCGACGGCAGCGGCTGATCGCCTGCGACAGATCCCGCCAGTCGGTGAGCCACAGCTGGCAGGCGATGTGGTCGGGCTCCGGCCGCAGCGCCGCGATCCCGGTGCCGTGCGGCAGCCGCAGGGTGCGCCGGTAGGCCCCCGCACGCCACTCCTCCACGCCGGGTACCGCCGTGGCCGCCAGGTGACCGAACAGGTTGTCCGGGTTGAGCGGGTGCCGGAACGGCAGCCGCAGCGAGAGGGTGCCGGCCGCGGCGGTCGGACGGCCCTTGGCGACCCGTGCGCGCAGCTCGCTCGGCGACAGGGCGAACACCTCACGGACGGTGTCGTTGAAGGTGCGGATGGAGCTGAAACCGGCGGCGAAGGCGATCTCGCCCATCGGCATCGCGGTGGTCTCGACCAGCAGCCTGGCGGTCTGCGCCCGCTGCGCCCTGGCCAGCGCCAGCGGGCCGGCGCCGAGTTCGGAGAACAGCTGCCGCTCCACCTGGCGGGCGCTGTACCCCAGCCGGGCGGCGAGGCCGGGTACACCCTCGCGGTCCACCACACCGTCGGCGATCAGCCGCATCGCCCTGGCGACCAGGTCGGCCCGCTCGTTCCACTGCGGTGACCCGGGCGCCGCATCCGGCCGGCACCGCTTGCAGGCGCGGAAGCCCGCCTGCTGCGCGGCGGCCGCGCTGGGGTAGAAGGTCATGTTCTCGGGCTTCGGCGGGACCACGGGACAGCCTGGCCGGCAGTAGATACGGGTGGTGAGCACCGCGGTGAAGAACCACCCGTCGAAACGGGTGTCCTTCGACTGCACGGCGCGGACGCAGGAGTCAAAGTCCAAAGTCACCCCCCAAGCATCGCCCCTCACCGCAGCTTCGGTCTGGCGAGAAAACGACATCGACGTCCGCGCGGACCGCCGCCGGGCGCAGTGCCCGGCGATCTTGTCCCCGGCGTCCCGGCGTGTGAGAGTGGCGCGATGCGAACCATCGGATTGCTCGGCGGTATGAGCTGGGAGTCGACGGCGGAGTACTACCGGCTACTCAACGAGTTCACCCGGGAGCGCCTGGGGGGCCTCCACTCCGCGAAGTGCGTCTTGTACTCCGTGGACTTCGCGGAGGTCGAGCGGCTGCAGGCCGCCGGGGCGTGGGAGGAGGCCGGCGCACTGCTGGCCGAGGCCGCCAGGTCGGTCGAGTCCGCCGGTGCGGAACTGCTGCTGATCTGCACCAACACCATGCACAAGGTCGCCGACCAGGTGGCCGCCGCCGTCGATGTCCCCCTGCTGCACCTGGCCGACACCACGGCGGAGGCGGTACGGGCGGCCGGCCTGCGCCGGGTGGGGCTGCTCGGCACCGCCTTCACCATGGAACAGGACTTCTACCGCGGCCGGCTGGCGGGGCACGGCCTGGAGGTGCTGGTCCCGGAAGCGGAGGGGCGCAGCACGGTCCACCGGGTGATCTACGAGGAGCTGTGCCTCGGTGTCGTCCGGGAGGAGTCGCGCGCCGCCTACCGGGCCGTGATCCGGGACCTGGTGGACGCCGGGGCCGAGGGGATCGTGCTCGGCTGTACGGAGATCGAGCTGCTGGTCCGCGCCGAGGACAGTCCGGTGCCGGTCTTCCGCACCGCGCGACTGCATGCCGAGGCGGCCGTCGCGGCGGCGCTCGCCGGGGACGCATAGCCCGGAGGCTTCCGGGATGGGCCGGCCCGGAAGCGGCGTCCCCGCGGCCGGCGCGGGTCGTCTGCCGCTCGCGGGCCGGAGGTTGTCGCGTGCCGTCCGGCGCCTGCCGCGGGCCCTGCCGTCCGGCGCCCGATGTCGGCCGCCTTTCGCCTGCCGTATGTCGTCAGGCGAGCCGAGGTGGAAATGTGAGCGGTATGAACGCCGACGCCACAGCCCGCATCCTCACCGCCGACACCCTGCGGTACGCCGCCTTCACCGCCGACCCGGCCGGGGGGAACCCCGCGGGGGTGGTCCTGGACGCCTCCGGGTTCGGCGATGCGGAGATGCTCGCCCTCGCCGCCGAGGTGGGGTACTCCGAGACCGCGTTCGTCACCCGGGCCGATGTGGTGCGGCGGCGCTTCTCGGTGCGGTACTTCAGCCCGCTCGCGGAGGTGGCGTTCTGCGGTCACGCCACCGTCGCGACCGCCGTGGCGCTGGCCGACCGCATCGGGCCGGGTGAGCTGCTGCTGGACACCCCGGCGGGGGAGATCCCGGTGACGACGGCCAGGGACGGTGCCGGTGCGGTGGCCCGTGCGACGCTCACCAGCGTGGCGACCGTCTCGCGTCCGGCCGAGCCCGCCGAGGTCGACGCCGCGCTGGGCGCGCTCGGCTGGGGGAGGGCGGACCTCGATCCCGAACTGCCACCGCATGTCTCCTTCGGCGGCGTGCGGCATCTGGTGCTGGCCGCCCGTTCGCGGGAGAGGCTGGGCGATCTGGACTACGACTTCGACGGGCTTGCCGAGGTGATGCGGCGGTACGGCTGGACCACCCTGCAACTGGTGTGGCGCGAGACGGAGCGGGAGTTCCATGTGCGCGACCCCTTCCCGGTCGGCGGGGTGGTGGAGGATCCCGCGACCGGTGCGGCCGCAGCCGCCTTCGGCGGCTATCTGCGCACTCTCGGACTGGTGCGGGAGCCCGCGAGCATCACGCTCCGTCAGGGCGAGGACATGGGCCGCCCCAGCAGGCTGCTGGTCGATGTGGACCCGGACGATGCCCGGGTACGGGTGAGCGGACAGGCGGTGCCGATCGGCCGCTGAGGGCTGCCGTCCCGGGAGTGCCGGGCACACCTGACCGGCAGTCAGAAAGTCGCTGCGCCCCGGGACCCGACGGCCCCGGGGCGCAGCCGTGCGGTCAGCGGGCGGGGGCGGCGTCGTGGTCGTGCCGGGCCTGTTCCACCCTGCCCAGATTGGCGGCGCCCCACTCGGCGAGGTGGGCGAAGAGCGGGGCGAGGCTGCGGCCGAGGTCGCTCATCTCGTACTCCACCCGAGGGGGGACCTCCCGGTAGTGGGTGCGCACGATCAGCCCGTCGCGTTCGAGCTGGCGGAGCCGCTGGGTCAGCACCTTGGGGGTGATCACGGCGATCCGCCGGTGCAGCTCCACGAACCGCTGCCGCCCGTGTGTGTGGAGGGTCCACAGGATCGGCGTGGTCCACCGGCTGAAGACCAGGTCGACCACGGGGCTGACCGGACAGGCCTGCTCGGGGTCACCGGTCGCTGCGGCCGCCGTCCAGATCGTCTCGTCGGCCATGCGGGTCCCCCGGGATGGTCAGCTGCCTGCGGTCACCGACTATAACCGCGGCGCCGGAGGCCCGGTACGCGGTTCTCCCGGCCTGGCGTGCCCGCGCATCCCGCCGAGCCGAGCCCGCCCGGGCCTGGGCTGCCACCGACGCACCGCTTGAGCGACGTCCGGGACTTGCTGTCGCGGAACATCCCGGTCCGGTCGGCGAATCCTGCGAAGTCCGAGGCTGGAGTAGGTTGTCATGTGTGAAGGACAGGTACGGCGAGGCGGGTACCGGCCCGAAGGTGATGCAAGCGATGCCGGGCAGCCACGGGATCAGGAACACCTACGCGACGCGAGCGTCCTTCCGCTCCGACCTGGCACCCGGTCCCGACCGTCCGGACCGGGCGAGCGTACGGAACCCCCCGGTGCTGCACACGTGGGCCGACTCCTCCGCCATGCTGCGAGACGGAGGCTTCCGATACGGGAAAGCGGTTGCTCGCCGCCGGGTACGGCACCGCTCACAGCCAGGTCAACCCCCGTTCCGCCGCGCTGTGGCGAGAGCTGCCGTCCGGCCCGGCGCCGGGTGCCCGTATCCTCCAACCGCACCGTCACCGCCGCGCAGCGCGGAGCACACCGAAGGAGCACTGTGACGCGGAACCGCCGCTCCGGCAGACCGACCATCACGGATGTGGCGGCCGAGGCCGGGGTGTCGGCGGCGACAGTCTCCCGGGTGATGAACGGCCGCTTCGGCGGTGCGCACACGGTCGCCGACCGGGTGCGCAGGGCGGCCGCGGCGCTGCAGTACACGCCGAGTCAGGTCGCGCGCAGCCTGGTGCTCGGCCAGACCAAGACGGTCGCCTTCGTCGTCCCCGACCTGGGGAATCCGGCGTTCCAGGACCTTCTGCACCGGCTGACCAAGGCCGCGTCCAAGGACGGTTACCGGGTGCTGATCGCCGACTCGGGGGAGTCGCCACAGGAGGAGGAACTGCTGGCGATGGAGACGCGCCGGCGGTGCGACTCCGTGGTGCTGTGCGCTGCGCGGATGCCCGCCGACGTCCTGGAGCGCCTGGCGCCTCGGCTGCATCCGCTGGTGCTGGTCAACCGGCCCGCCCCGACCCCGGCGGTGCCGTCCCTGTCGGTGGACTACCGCGCCGGCATCACGGTGCTCGCCCGCCATCTGTACGCCCTGGGGCACCGTCGGCTGGCCTATGTCGCGGGCCCGCCGATGAGCATCTCCAGCATCGAGCGGCTGCGCGGGCTCGACGACTTCGCCGCGGGTGCCCCGGGGGTCGTCGTGCACCCGGTGGCGGGGGGCTCCTCGTCCGCCTGCGGTCATGCGGCGACCGAGGCCGTACTGGCCAGCGGGGCGACCGCGGTACTGGCCTTCAACGACCTGGTGGCGGTCGGGCTGCTCACCGGTCTGGCCGAGCGGGGGAGGCGGGTCCCGGAGGACCTCTCGGTGACCGGGTTCGACGACATCCCCCTGGCACGTTACATCTCCCCGTCCCTCACCACGGTGTCGGTGCCGTGGCAGGAGATCGGCGTCCAGGCGTGGGCGCGTATGCACGCCCTGATCCGCGGTGAGGACGGCGGCGAGGACGCGACCTTCCGGCCCGAGCTGATCGTGCGGGCCAGCAGCGGTCCGGCCCCCGTGCGCTGACGCGACCTGCGGCTTCATCGGAGGCGTCGACAGCGAACCGTTGCGCTCAGGTCCGGCGGCTGCTCAGAAACTCCTCAGCCGTGTGGATGACGGCTGCCAGCAGCCCCGGGAAGCAGGCGTCGAGGTCCTCGCGCCGGACCGTGAGGATGCGCTGCGGGCCCTGGACGCGCTCCCGGATCACCCCGGCCTCCCGCAGTACGCGCTGGTGGTGGGAGAAGGTCGGCTGGCTGATGGTCAGTCCCGCGGCCTGGCGCAGCTCGACGCAGGGGGACTCGCCGACGGTGGCGAGGGTCCGGACCATGGCCAGGCGGGCGGGGTCGGCAAGGGCCGCGAGCACCTTGGTCAGCCGGAGGTCGCCGGTGGCCGGATGCCGGTCGTCTGCTGTCGCGCTCATGGCCCCATCATATCGACAGTCATCGATCAGATCGACTATCTTCGTAGAGATTGATGGTCGTCGATCTGAGGAGACATCATGGCCTGGTCCACCGCCCATCTCGCCGCACTGGGGGATCCGGACGTGGTGCCGCCCTTCATGCCGCAGCCCTGTTCCTTCTCCGGGCGGACGGTACGTCAGACCGTACGGCTGAGGCGTGGCGGCGGCGCCGTACGGCTGGTGCTCAGCAATGAGTTCGGCCGGGCTCCGCTGGTGTTCGACGGGGTCGCGCTGGACGGCGGTGTCCGCGTCCCCCGCCGGGGCGTGGACCGCTGGGAGATCCCGCCGGGCGAGACCGCGACCAGCGATCCCGTCCCGCTGGCCACCACGGCCGGAGGTGAACTGGAGGTGAGCTGCTTTGTGTCCGGGCACGCGCAGCCCGGCGCATATCTGCACTCGGCCCAGCGCACCGGCGCCGCCGAGCCCGGCAACCGGCTGGGGGAGCAGGGTTCCAGCAGCGCGGAGACCTTCACCTCGCTGTACTGGATCACCCGGGTCCTCACCGACGAGCCCGCCGCCGAACCGGTCCTGATCACCCTGGGCGATTCCGTCACCCGTGGGGACGGCACCTCGGACGACCGCGACCAGCGCTATCCCGACCACCTTCAGCGCCGGTTGCTCGCCGCCGGGATCAGGGGAGTGGTCCTGAACGCGGGCATCGGCGGCAACCGGCTGCTCGGCCCCCTGTTCGGGCCCACCATGGCGGACAGGTTCGACCGCGATGTGCTGGGTGTCCCGGAGGCCACCCATGTCCTGATCGCGGGCGGGCTCAACGACCTGGGCATGGGGGCGGGTGCGGACGACATCCTCGATGCCCTTTTCACGCTGGCCCATCGGGCCCGGCAGCACGGGCTCCAGCCGGTACTGGGCACGCTCACGCCGATCGGGGGAAGCCGCCTCGAGATGTTCCGGGGCGACGGCAAGGAAGAGGTGAGGCGGGCCGTCAACCGGGGCATCACCAGCCGGCGGGACTGGCCGGTCGCCGACTTCGCCGCCGCTCTGGCCGCCCCGGACGACCCGGCCCGGCTGGCCCCCGCCTTCGACTCCGGCGATGGAGTCCACCCCAATGACGCCGGTGCCCGGGCCCTCGCCGAGGCGGTGGACCTGGCCCTGTTCCGGTGAACCCCGCGCCGGGGCGGGCCCGGCAACGGCCGGCCGCCGGGCGCGGCGGTGGACCGGCCCGGCTTGCTCGGCGGTGGACGTACCGCGCCGGTCCACCGCCGGATGCCCGCGCCCGGGCGGGGCGGCCGCCGTATCGCCGTCGCCGCCCGTTCGCCGAGCCCGGATCGTCCGTCGCGCAGTTCGTCCAGGGACTTCACCAGCAGGGGGTTGCCGCGGGCGCGGCCGGCGCGGGGCTGCCGGCCCTGGTGGTGCCGTCCGGTCCGATGCTGCGCGGGCACCACCGCGGCCGCACCCTGGGCATCGGGACCGACCTGTGGGCGTACTGGGACGAGTTCCGGGCCGGACGTATCGGCGAGTGCGAGATGGCGCGGCTGGAATGCGGGCTGGCCCGTTCCCCGGGCCACTGCATGACCATGGGCACCGCCTCCACCATGACCGCCGCGGCCGAGGCGCTCGGCATGGCGCTGCCCGGTTCCTCGTCCATCCCGGCGGTCGACAGCGCCCACCACCGGACGGCCGCGGCCTCGGGCGCCCGCGCGGTGGCGCTGGTGCGGGAGCAGCTCACCCCCGCCGAGGTGATGACGCGGGAGGCGTTCGCGGACGCCGCCGCGACGGTCCTGGCCCTCGGACGGCTCCACCAACGCACTGATCCACCTGATCGCGCTGGCCGGGCGGGGGGCGTGAAGTTCTCGCTGGAGGACTTCGACGCCATCGGCCGCGGGGTGCCTGTCCTCGCGGACGTACGGCCGGTGGGTGCCTTCCTGAGGGAGGATTTCTCCTACGCGGGCGGTCTGCCCGCGCTGCTCGCCCAGCTGGCGCGGGTCCCGGAGGTGCTGCACCCCGACCGGCCCACGGTCACGGGAGAGCCCTTCGCCTCCCACTACCGCGGCGCGGACATCCACCACCCCCAGGTGATCCGCACTCCGGAGGACCCGGTGTCGGCGGAGGGCGGCGTCCTGGTCCGGATCTCGGACGCCCGGATGAGCGGCACCAGCTACGGCACCTGTGTGCTTCATGTGGCCCCTGAGTCCCATGTGGGTGGGCGCACCGGGGACCCGGTCACCCTGGACGTGCCCGGCCGGGTGCTGCGGATGGAGGTCGACGACGCCGAGCTGGAACGGCGTCGCGCCGGCCGGCGGCCGCCCCCTCCCCGCTTCGAGCGCGGCTACGGGTCGCTGTACGCCGCGCACATCACCCAGGCCGACGAGGGCTGCGATTTCGACTTCCTTGCGCAGCCGGGACGGAATCCGGAGCCCGACCCCTCCTGAGTGCCCGTCCGGCCGCTGTCATGAAGCTATCAAAATACGTTAAATCGTTTAAAGTTGGATTTAGGTGGATTTGGGATGGGAGTTTCTGGGGAGGAAGAGTCACGGCGCGCCGAAACGACCCCGAAGCGGCCCTTCCGGGCCCAGGCCGGGTGGTCCGTCCGACTCCCGGGACGGCCGACAGGGGTCGCTTCAGCATCGATCCCGAACTGAAGAAGGGGTGGAGTGATGTCCACCAATCGTTTTGTGCGAGCCGTCGCAGTGAGCGCCAGCGGCCTCATGCTGATCGGCGGCGCCGCTCTCGCCACCGCCGGAGCAGCCTCGGCCGCGCCCACCCACACCGTGACCACCACCTCCCACCAGAACTGGGGCCCCGGCTGGGGTGACCGCGGCGGCTACGGCGGCTACGGCGGGTACGGAGGCTACGGCCATGGCGGCCACGGCCATGGCGGCCACGGCTGGTACGGCGGCCACGGCTGGTACGGAGACCGCGGCGGCTACGGCGGCTACGGCGGCTATGGCGGGTACGGAGGCTACGGCGGGTACGGCGGCTACGGGCGCTGGTGACCCAGTGCGTCCGCGGCACACCGCCGTCGGACGCGTCCTATGAAAGGGAGCGCGGCGTACCGGTGCCGGTGACCCCGGCCCGGAACTTCCCGTCCGTCTCCCCCCACCGCTCGCTCCGGCGGGCGGAACGTAACCGGGCAACCGGTAGAGCGACGGGACCCTCCCGCTCATCTCCGAGCGTCAGGGTCCCGTCGCTGCGCTGTGCAGCCGGCGTGCCGGCGGGCACGGCCGGACCACGCGCCACCGTAGGACCGCCCCGGGCCCGGATGCGGCGGCAGGGCGGTCCGCCGCGGGCTCACTCGCGGGGCAGCTTGGTGGCCGTGTCCAGGTAGAAGGTGTCGATGCTCTGCACGGCGCGGATGAAGTCGTCCAGGTTCACCGGCTTGGTGACATAGGCGTTGGCGTGGCGCTGGTAGGCGCCGGCGACGTCGTCGGGCGCCGCGGAGGTGGTGAGGACCACCACCGGGATGGCCCGCAGGCTCTCGTCGTGCTTCAGGACCGAGAGGAACTCCCGGCCGTTCATCCGCGGCATGTTGAGGTCGAGCACGATCAGGTCGGGCCGGGCGTTCTCCGGGTCGCGCAGGTGCTCCAGCGCCGCGACGCCGTCCGCGACATGGGTGAGGCGGCGGGCCCCTCCCCGTTCCAGCAGGGCGTCCTCGATGAGCATGGCGTCGGCCGGATCGTCCTCCACCAGCAGGACGTCGTACGGGCGTGAAGGCGCGGCCATCATCATCGGCTCCGGTCGGTATGCGTGGCGGATCGGGCGGGGTGTGCAGCGGTCACCAGACCGGGCCAGCGGCGCCGGGCCGCCTGTCGGGTGATGTGGCAGGCCCTTCCCAGCTGCGGGTACCCGGCACCGGCTCTGACGGCCTCCTCGGCCGCCAGGTCGGAGAGCCGTTCGACCGCCTTCTGCAGGTACACCAGGGTGTGCAGATAAGCCAGGCTGCTGGCGCGCTCCGTGGTGTGCTCGTCCCCGTCCCCGGGGGCCGCCAGGGGATGGAATGTCCGGCTGGCCAGGCGGCGGGCGAGATCGTCCACCGACTGCTCCGCGACTGCGGCGATCTGGTCCTCGGGCTCATCGGACGAGAAGTGTGTGCCGGGCATGGTTCAACCCTAGGCGATCACCGGGAGACACGACAACAGGTGTTGTCGCCCGCCTGTACTGTGTCCCCTGCCGTCCCGGAACGGGGGCGGCCAGGCTTTGCCCTGCCCTCCGGACCCCGGGAGGACGGGACACGGAGGGTGGGACTCGGTGATCGATACGCTGCCGGAGCAGCCGGAAGCCGTCGACGGCGTGCGGGGCGCGGGGCCGGGCGGCGGCAGCAGCCGACCGTCCGGCTGGACGACGCGCAGGCTGCTGCGTACGGGCGTGGGCGCCTCCCTGGCCCTGCTGGCGCTGCTCGGCGGCCTCGGCGTCTGGGCGCTGGCACGGACCGGATCGGCGACCGACCGGCTGGTGGACGTGGGAACGCCGGCGCTGATCACCTCCGTGCAGCTGGAGTCGGCCCTGATCGACCAGGAGACCGGCATCCGCGGGTACGGGCTGACAGGGCAGCGCGACTTCATCCAGCCCTACGTCAAGGGGCTCGCCGACCAGCAGACCGCCGTGGACGCCCTGCGGCCGCTGGTCGCCCACGACCGCAGGGCGCGCGCCGACCTGGACCTGGTGCTCTCCAGGGCGGAGACGTGGCAGGAGGGGTTCGCCCGGCCGGTGGCCGCCGCGCCCTCCGGCGACGCGGCCGTCGCGGTGGCCACCGAGCGCGCCGACCAGGGCAAGTCCGCCTTCGACGCGATACGCAAGGCCACCACCGTCCAGCAGCAGCACCTCGAGGAGTTCCGGGCCGACGCGCGCGGCGACCTGGACCACGCCCTCGCCCTGCGCGACGCCGTCTTCGCCGCGATCGCCGCCCTGATCGTGCTGCTGGCGGCCCTGATCTTCGAGGGCCTGCGGCGCGGTGTCACCACACCCCTGGAGCAGCTGTCGGCCGACGCCCGCCGGGTCGCCAACGGGAGCTTCGGGCATGTCGTCTCCGCCAGCGGACCCGCCGACCTCCGCAGCCTCGCCATGGACGTGGAGGCGATGCGGCAGCGGCTCGCGGACGAGCTGGACTTCACCGAGCACGCCCGCCGCGCCCTCGACGAGCAGGCCGCCGACCTGCGCAGGTCCAACGTCGAGCTGGAGCAGTTCGCCTATGTGGCCTCCCATGACCTGCAGGAGCCGCTGCGCAAGGTCGCCAGCTTCTGCCAGCTCCTCCAGCGCCGCTACGCCGACCAGCTCGACGAGCGCGCCAACCAGTACATCGGCTTCGCCGTAGACGGCGCCAACCGGATGCAGATCCTGATCAACGACCTGCTGGCCTTCTCCCGGGTCGGCCGGGTGCACAACCAGCACGCCGTCGTCGACCTGGAGCGGACCCTCTCGGCCACCCTCGACGCGCTGAGCGTGGCCGTCGAGGAGTCCGGTGCCGAGGTCGCCCACGACCCGCTGCCCATCGTCGCGGGCGATGCGACCCAGCTCGGCATGCTCTGGCAGAACCTGCTCTCCAACGCGGTGAAGTTCCGCGCCCCCGACCGGCCGCCGCGCATCCGGGTGGAGGCCGTCCGCGACGGGGAGCTGTGGCGCTTCGCGGTCACCGACAACGGCATCGGCATCGACCCGGAGTACGCGGAGAAGGTGTTCGTCATCTTCCAGCGCCTGCACACCAAGGACGCCTATCCGGGCAGCGGCATCGGGCTGGCGATGTGCCGGAAGATCGTTGAGTTCCACGGCGGCACGATCCACCTCGACACCGCCCACACGTCCGGCACACGCTTCGTCTTCACCCTCCCCGCCCTGGAGGACGATCCGCAGTCCGCCCACCCGGAAGCCGCGCCCCAGGCGGAGGAGAACGGCGGTGCCACCCCCGGCGAGGACGAGTCGTGACCCGTCCCGTCTTCCGGGAGGCCGACGACCCCCTGCCGGACCCCGCGGGCCCCGGCGCGGTCGGGCACTACCGCGTGCTGCTCGTCGAGGACGACGCCGGGGACGCCCTGCTGGTGGAGGAACTGCTCGCCGACACCGGCCTGCAGCACACCCTGGTCTGGCGCCAGACCCTCGCCGAGGCCCGGTCCGAGCTGGCCTCGGCCGAACCCGACTGCGTACTGCTCGACCTGCACCTCCCCGACACCACCGGCACCCGCGGGGTCACCGAGATCCAGCGGGCCGCACCCCATGCGGCCGTCATCGTCCTGACCGGCCTCGCGGAGTCCCAGGCGGGGGTCGAGGCGGTGGCGGCCGGAGCCCAGGACTACCTGGTCAAGGGCAGTGTGGAACCGGCGCTGCTGCAGAGGGCGCTGCGCTACGCCGTGCACCGCAAGCACACCGAGCGGGCCAACGCCGAACTGCAGGCCAACCGGCTGCGGGCGGAGGAGAACGCCCGCCTCGAACGGGGGCTGCTGCCCAAGCCGCTGCTCTCCGGCAGTTCGCTCACCGCCACCACCCGCTACCTCCCGGGCCGCGAACGCACCCTGCTCGGCGGGGACTTCCTGGACGCCGTGGAGACCGACGACGGGTTCGTCCACGCGGTGATAGGCGACGTCAGCGGCCACGGACCGGACGAGGCCGCCCTCGGAGTGAGCCTGCGCATCACCTGGCGTGCGCTGACCCTCGCGGGCCATCGCGGGGTGGCGCTGCTCGACCTGCTGGAGCAGATGCTCGTCGCCGAACGGACCCGCGACGACACCTTCGCCACCTGCGCACTGCTCACCCTCGACCCCGCCCGGACCACGGCGGAGGTGCACCTCGCCGGCCATCACGAGCCCCTGCTGACCACCGCGGGCACCACCCGGGTGCTGACGGCGGAGCACGGGGTCGCCCTCGGCATCGCCCCCGGGCTGCGGCACTGGTTCCCCACGACCCTCACCCTGCCGGCCACCGGGGCGCTCACCCTCTACACCGACGGGCTGATCGAGGGGCACACCGGCCGGGGCGACGACCGGCTGGGCATCGACGGTCTGCTGGCCATCATCGAGAAGGCCGCGAACATCGATGTGGAGGGCCAGCTGGACCATCTCGTCTCCACCGTCCGCGGCCTCAACGCCGGACGGCACGCCGACGACCTGGCCATCCTCCGCCTCGACTGGTGCGCGTCGTCCACCGTCGCGGCTGCCGGAGGGCGTGGCTGAGGGCGGCTGCGCACACCGGGTGCGGGCATCCCGTACCCACCCGCGCGGCCCCTGGCGCCCCCCCGAGCCGTCCCGGCGTCCCTGCGGCAGACGGCGCCCCAGCCGTGGCGGACGGGGAGCGGTCGGCAGACATTGGAGAGGCGGCCGGGAACCCGGCCGGTGCCCGTGCGGCAGACCGAGGTGAGCACATGAGCACGACCGACCTGTCAGCCCCGGCCGGGATCCGGGTCCCCGACACCGCGCTGGTCCGGGAGGCGACCGAGCTGGTGCGTGAGAGCGTCAGCGAACTGATCTACCACCACTCGCGGCGGGTGTACTTCTTCGCCGGTCTGCAGGCACGCAACGGCGGCCTCAGCCATGACCCTGAGCTGCTGTACCTCGGCGCGATCTTCCACGACGTGGGCCTGGGCGAACGCTTCCGCACCAGTGGCCGGCGCTTCGAGGTGGACAGCGCCGACGAGGCCCGCCGCTTCCTCCACAGCCACGGGGTGCCGGACGACAGCGTCCGGCGGGTGTGGACGGCCGTCGCCCTGCACACCACACCGGGCATCCCCGAGTACATGGAGCCCGAGGTGGCGCTGGTGACCGCCGGTGTGGAGTACGACGTGCTCGGCATCGGCTACGGGGACGTCTCCGAGGCGGACCGGGCCGAGGTCGTCGCGCTGCACCCCAGGCCCGACTTCAAGCGGCGGATCCTGCAGGCCTTCACCGACGGCGTCGCACCGAGACCGGAGACCACCTTCGGCAACGTCAAGGCGGACGTGCTGGAGCACTTCGTGCCCGGCTTCGAGCGGGGGGACTTCGTCCGCACCGTCCTGGAATCCCCGTGGGCCGAGTGAGCCCGGCGGCGGCCCGCGGCGCACCGGTGACCGGCGGAGCCCGTACGGGGGCGCCCCGCCCGACGGGAGGATCATGACCCTCATCAACGACCCCGTCCATGCGCTGCCCCGCTTCCTGCTGGGCAGTTGGCCCACCCCGCTGGAGGCGGCGCCCCGGCTGTCCGCGGCGGTCGGCCTCGCACCGGACGACCTGTGGGTCAAGCGCGACGACCTCAGCGGGCTGGGCGGCGGCGGCAACAAGGTGCGGAAGCTGGAGTGGACGCTGGGCCGGGCCCTGGCCGACGGCGCCGACACCCTGGTGACCACCGGCGCCCCGCAGAGCAACCACGCCCGGCTCACCGCCGCTGCCGCCGCCCGGGCCGGGCTCTCCGCGGTGCTGGTCTTCCCCGGGGAGCCCGGCCGGTCGCACTCGGGCAACCTCGCCCTGGACGGACTGTTCGGCGCCCGCATCGTCTGGGCCGGCGACGTCGGCCTGGCCGGCCTGATGCTCACGGCCGAGGAGGTCGCCGCCCGACTGCGCACCGGGGGAGCCCGGCCCGCCCTGATCCCCTTCGGCGGTTCCAGCAGCACCGGGGCGCTGGGGTATGTGACGTGCGGGCGGGAACTGCTGCTCCAGGCACCCGACCTGGACACGGTGGTGGTGGCGGTCGGTTCGGGCGGCACCATGGCGGGGCTGGTGGCCGCGCTGGGCAGCGACCGGGTGCTCGGGGTGGACTGCGGTGCCCTGGAGGATCCGGTGCCGGTGGTCAGGGAGATGGCCCGGCCGCTCGCCGCGGCCCCGCCGGGGGAGCCGCGGGTCCGCGGGGACCAGATCGGCGCGGGTTACGGGGAGCTCACCGAACCCGCGGCGCAGGCCCTCGAACTGGCCGGCTGCACGGAGGGCATCGCCCTGGACCCGGTCTACACCGGCCGGGCCCTGGCCGGTCTGATGGCCGCGGTCGTGGACGGCGAGCTGCGCCCGGGCCGCCGGACCGTCCTGCTGCACAGCGGTGGTCTGCCGGGGTTCTTCGGCCATCCGGAGGCCGTCGAACGCGCCGAGGCGGGGCTGGAGGCCGAGCTCTGGGACTGACGATCCGTCAACTCAAGCTCCCCGGGACGGTGCGGCCGCGGCACCCGGCGGGGGCGGATCCCCGTCCCCGCCGGGTGCGGGCGGTCAGCCGGCGGCCGAGATGCGGAACTCGGCGCCCAGCAGGTC